>NZ_DATMRL010000075.1:0-7955 GCF_035566355.1 Pedobacter sp. | reverse complement strand
ATCCGGATTAGACTGGCTTTTTATCGCTTCTAAGGTTTGCGCATCATAAAGTGGTGTTCTGCCCAGATTGGTTTCTGCTTCATTACGTAAAATGGCGTAATTATATGCGTTGGTATAATCTGGCAGATAGGTGGCCGATTGCCTGCCGTAATAAGCATTATAACTAATTGTTGGGCTGCCATTCCCTTTTTTGGTTGTAACCAAAATTACGCCGTTTGCTGCTCTTGCACCATATATAGAGGATGCAGAAGCATCTTTTAATATAGAAATCGCTGCCACATCATTAGGATTGATACGGGCAAAATCATTTTGAGTAACGATCACACCATCAACCACAAACAAAGGAGACGATGTCCCTAAATTTGCACGTCCCCTTACATTGATACTACCTAAATCATTACCCAAATCGCCAGGAGATGATTTGACGGCTACACCTGGTACAGTACCCTGTAAAGCATTGGTTAAAGAGGTGACCGGTCTGTTGATGATCGTTTTGGTATTTACAGTATTAACTGCACCAGATAAGTTAACTTTTTTCTGGGTGCCGTAAGCAACGACAACGACTTCATTGAGTTCTCTTTTCTCTTCTGTGAGCTGAACATCCAGGTGTGTTTTGTTTCCTACCGGAACTTCCAGAGGGGTGTAACTGACATAGCGGAAGATCAATACCGGGGATTTTTCCATTCCCAGATCCAGGACAAAGTTGCCGGTAGCATTGGACTGCACCTTCATTGTGGTACCTTTTACCATCACAGTTACTCCTGGTAATGGTGTATTAGTTGCTGCATCACGTACCGTCCCCGTGATGTTCCTTACTTGTGCCTGAGCAAAACTACCGATCAGGAAGACCGATAATAATAATAAACGTATACGAATCATAGTGTTGGTTTTTGGTTGAATTGGTTTGGTTAGTTATAGGGAATAAAGTTATATGCTGAACCTGCCATTACCTCTACCTGCTTTGTCTGATACTGACACTATATTATCCAAAATTATAGTTTATCAGATATTTTAAGCAAATTAGCGTATGCAACCACTTCTGATTGAAACCAAAACTGTTTTACAGCATTCTATATTTATAAAGGAGGTTAATGTAAAGAACCTGAGTAATCCATTGCACTTTCATAATGAATATGAGATGGTGCTGATCAATACCAGCAGCGGAAGAAGAATCGTTGGAGATAGCATTGAGGATTTCAGTGCCGGAGATCTGGTCTTAATGGGTCCAAATCTTCCGCATGTGATGTACAATGACAAAGAATATTATGAGCCTGCAAGTACCCGGGAGGTAAAAGCTATTGTGACTTACTTTAGGCTGGATTGGTTAAATGAGGAATTTATTAACTCCAATGAAGTTACACGGTTCAATGAATTACTTAAAGACATCAACCGGGGAATACGGGTGTATGGCAAATCTCAAAAGCAGGTGGTCAGGCTGTTGAATAAGTTGCTGCAAAGTACTGGACTGAAAAGGATTATTAACTTATTACATATCCTGAACCTTTTGTCTGAAACAAAGGAATACAAATGTCTGGCCAGTGTTGGTTACAGCAATCCACATAATCAAAAAGATGTTCAACGGATCAACCGGGTATATAACTATATTATGAACAATTTTGCTGAAGAGATCACCCTGAAAAATGCATCAATGCTGGCTAACATGACCATATCTGCTTTTTGCAAATATTTTAAAGCCCAAACCCAGAAGACCTTTACCCAGTTTGTAAATGAAGTTAGGATAGGCTATGCTTGTAAGCTGTTGTGCAATGATAACTTGTCTATTTCGCAGGTGTGCTTTCAAAGTGGTTTTAATAATCTGACCAATTTTAACCGGAATTTTAAGCATTATACGAAAGTTTCACCCAGCGATTTTAAAAAGAACCTCAGTATCTAGTGATCGTCGTCTGCTTTATCTGGATGATGGAGATAAATGTCTTGCTGAGGAAATGGAATTTCAATTCCGTTTGCTCTAAAAGCGGTTACAATTTTCATGATCAGGTCGCTTTTTGTAGCATAAGTATCTCCGATGTGCTTTGTCCAAAAATAAACTTTCAGATCAATCGAACTATTGCTAAATTGTTCATATTGCACTACGGGCCCCGGATTTTTACTGATCCGTTGTTCACTATTTAAAATTTCAGCAAGGATCTGCCGGCATTTTTCAAGATCTGTATCGTAGGCAACTCCAATTAAAATAGATATCCGTTTGCGATTTCCGCCAAGCGACCAATTGACCAGATGGGCATTGAGCAAATCGCCGTTAGGCATTACCACATCGGCTCCGTCCCAGGTAGAAATGACACTGCTACGAAAGCCTATGGATTTCATTTTGCCACCCTGACCGTCCACATCTACAATATCACCTACATTTACGGGCTTTTCAAATGCAATGATCAACCCGCTCACCAGGTTATTGACCAGGGTTTGTAAACCGAATCCTATACCCACACCCAGTGCACCTAAAACAATGGTTATCCGATCAACCGGAATTCCCGCTGCTGCAACAGCTAAAAACAAACCTATGCTGAGTATAGAAATACGAACCAGCAAAAGCCAGCTGCCAATCCCTTCAGCTCCAGATTTATCATCCTTCCCGGCATGCAGGTGTCTGTCTGAGGCAAAGAAAGAGACAATTTTGGAAATGACCACAGCAATCCCCATAATCGTAATGAACAACAACATATTGTTTATACTAAAAGAATAATTGCCGAGTGTGCGCTCTTCGCTGAAAAAATTCAAAAGAGGCTTAGACAGATAGTCAAATGCAATAAAATTACGCCCGAATAATACGATCCAGCCGAGGATCAGTACTAAATAAAACAAAGCGGGAGCTTTTTTACCTACTTTTTCAAAATTAAGATAGAACAGTTTCTTGTCCTGGCCTGAATATACATTAAAGGCCAGGAATAGTCCTTCATTAATCAGCCGTACTGTCCAGAGAAAAAGAATAGCGATAACGACATTCAGAAAACCACTGATAAATAATGTTTTTGCCAGATTATACCGACCGATCATGTTGGCCAGTGCAGAGATGAGTTCAAGTAAGGTCATAAACGCAATTGACCATACAATCCACTTTTCTCTAAGCTCGTCCTTGTGTCCTCTTAATAAGATATTGATCCCTGCTATTGTTCCAAAGATAGAAATGAAAAGCATAAACCATCGTTCGACTCTGGATGCCTGCAAAACCAGATTACCCAGTGCAGCAATTATAAAAAGTATCACCATCAATAACCAGACACGCATCCAGTACTTTCTAACAAAATCTTTAAAAATAATACTGAGGCAAATGCAGGATATTGCCCAGAAGATAACGCTTAAGATAAAGGGCGGTGATAGGAAAACAAACTGGAAAAGACTAATCACCAATAAGATGGCTGACAGCAATGGATATCGGATCACCAGCTGACCATCAAAATCTGGTTTAAGCAGACCGCCTTCAATATAAATGTTTTTAAGAGACCGCAGGTAAATAAATGAGGTCAGTATAAGTAAAATCATTACGGCCAGTTTACCCGCATTATTTTCAGCATAAAAACTAAGTGTCAGTAATCCTTTCGTTTTAGAAAAATTGAGTATCTCACCAAAAGGACGGTAAAAACCTTCAGGATCCCATATATTACTAAATTCTCTTTTGAACGTTTGATTGGCCATATCTTTTTGATAGGCTTCAATTTCTTCTAAACTGCTCTGTAGATTAAACGCTGTAAGGTTGACCTGGTTCAGTAATGTCTGGATATTATTGCTCGCAAGTGTTAATGAAGTATCTACCGGACTGGTTTCATAGGCTATGACACGTATCTTTTGCAGATACTTCATGAGTGTTGTTGAATCCTTAGGAAATTTAAACAGGGAAGGAACGCTCAGTAAGGAATCCAGTTGATACCGAAAATTGTTTAATTCCTGAAGATGAAGATCTAAACTTATTTTTCTGGCATTTGCCTTATTCAGTAACTGAGCCAGTATTTTAGAGGTTGCAGTTAAATTGCGAAAAGTCTGCGCTGTTCCTTTATTGGTAAACACTCCATCACCTGCTATTGCAAAATCTTTCTCAATTTCCTGAAGCACTAATTTAGTTCCTGGCGTATCTAGCTTACTTTTGAGGTAAATTTTTGCTTTCTGCATCGTCCGTTTCAGCTCATCAAATGTTTTGATCTGATTGATTGATGCTTTATCAGCGTCAAAATCTTCTGCGCTTTTCTTTGAAGATCGTTTTGCAAAAGCTTGCATTTTCTCTACAAAATCCAGTTTTAAACTATCTTTCGCAATAGGCTTCCTTGTCGTATCCGTTTTTTGGGCATGAAGGTTCGTGCTGCAAAAAAGACATACGGAAAACAAAAGAAAGGAAAATACTTTTTTAAACAACATAGATTTACCAGGGATTAATATTCAATAATACGCAAAAATTGGCATTTAAATATCTTGCCTGGCCATAACCAACTGCCAGCAACCCTTCGGCTGCCGGCAGTATCGGAGAGCAAACGATGTCTTTTTAATCTATATTATTTCTTGTCCAGATTGACCCTTGCAGCTAAATGCATCAGCACGCCTACAATGACAAACAGGCCAATGCTTCCAAACAATAAAGCCAGGTCTTCAAGCTGGATAATGACATATACAAAGCAATAGAAAGTGGCAATAATGGCGGCATAAATCGCCGCCGCTTTCTTGTTCCGCAGCAAGGACGCAATAAAGGTACTGATCAATCCAATGGTGGCTGCTGAGGCAATCAGATAGGCAATGTTAAAGCCCATTTGTTCGCTAAAGGACAGGAGCAAAATATAGTAAATGGTCATAGCAGATCCGATAAGCGCATAGTGAAGTACATGTATACTGCGCTTAATCAGCAATTCGGTAAACAGAAGTGAAATAAAAGTAAGGAGAATGATCAGTATAGCATATTTTGCGGTACGCATGGTTTTTTGATACTGATCTACAGGAAGTTTAAATTTTACGCCAAAAATTGCAGCATCCTCACCTTTGGCTTGCAGACTGGTCTTACCTCCTATCCATTGTTGTGGCAATGGGCGGTTAAAATAGGTCATTTTCCAGTTCGCATCAAAAGTCTCTCCTGCAATCTTACGTTCTTCAGGAAGATAGCGACCGGTAAAACTCGGGGCATTCCAGTTACCAGAGGCTCTAACATTGGTGGTCCTTCCCAAATGCATAAAGTTCAGGTCTCCGCTTCCCCGGATATCCAGGTCAAAATCAAAATTTATAGCCGTACTTTTACTGACTGAAAGATCGGGGCGAATCACCAGGTTATTTTCAAAAAGATTTTGTATATCATTAGTTGCTGCTTCTGCAGCATTGAATACCTTGGAAAGGTTATCTGGCTCTACATTATAGGGCTTGTTCTCCAGCTTAATGACCGGGTTGTTCTTTAAACCTTTCAAATCACTTAAACCAATCACTACTTTAGCCTTGTCCCATAAAATTTTATTGGGGTCGATATCTGATTTTTGAAGTTCCAGGGCATCAAATTTACCTGTTGTATGAATTTTAGCATCATATACTACGGCATCAAAAATGGCACGGTGAAGTTTCCTGGGTTGTACCGAAGCCGCAATGTTCAAAACTTCAGGAAGCAAATAGATATTGGTAATCAGTTCTCTGTCTTCATATTTTCCGGCTGCATTTTTTTCTGAAACTGTAGTTTTATAGGGCAGTACCATAACAGGGCCTTGTACCAACTGACTGCCTGACCATTTATCGGCGATTTCAGCACTAACTTCTTCTCCTCTTGCCTGCCTTTCACGGATGAGGTCCTGTATGAGATTAGAAGGAATAAGCAATAAAAGTACAAGTATGCCAATAACGGTTGCTTTAACCATAAATGACTGCTTCAGCCATTCTCTAAAGGTTTGTTTTTCGGGTTGTTCTGTTGTATTCATTGTTATATTTTACTTTTAAAAGTACTTTGCATTACAAAGTGTATAGATAAAAAAATTTAGAGTTTCTGTTGTTTAATCAAATTTTCAAGTGCCTGGAGATGTCTTTTGAAAGCGTTCCTGCCTATTTCTGAAGCAAGGTATTGGGTATTGGGTTTTCTTCCAACAAAAGTTTTGTTCACTGTGATATACTCTTCCTTTTCCAAAGCTTTTAAATGCGAAGCCAGGTTGCCATCTGTGACTTCAAGCAGCTCCTTTAGGGAGTTAAAATCATAGTGTTCATTAGCTACTAATACGCTCATGATCTGCAAACGTATACGGTTTTCGAATGCTTTGTCGAAATGGATCAGTGGATTTTTCACCTGTCGTATTTAAAGTGCATAATGGAACCATATACAATATGCAGCACGCCAAAGCCAATGGTCCAGAATACCAAACCATAACCGGGTTGCAGCGCAGCGATTAATCCCAAAGCAATTTCCATGATGCCCAGCCATTTTACATCTTTATAGGTATAATGACTTCCTGCAACCAATGATAAACCATAAAAGATAAGCGAGGCAGGTGCAACAATTTCAACAAAGCCTCTGGACAAAAGCGCCAGAATGAACAGGCCTCCTGTAACCAAAGGAAAGGCCATACTCACCAGTAATCTTTTACTGCCTGGGTTCCAAAACTCCTGTTTGTTCTTCCTGGCCTTTCTGATGGTTAAATAGACACCTGTAGCAAGTGATAAAATTAATACGGCAACGGCCACTGCAATTAATTTCCAGGTGATATAAGCATCATTTACGTAATGCTCCCGGTAGGCTAAACTTTTGGAATTCCCATAAACGATCTTGTACCCTATTGCCGATCCTGCCAATGCATACACACCTGCCATGACACCGGATAAACCGCTCAGTGAAATAAATTTAGCAGAACGCTCCATCAGGTTCCTGATAGACGACAATTCGGCATAGATGTCTTTATCTTCCATTTGAAAGTACTTTGAGATACAAAGCAACATAGAAAAATCCAGACTTCCAAGTATTATATTGTTTTTATTAAACCTCTATTTCGAAAAGGCTCAGCGTAATTGCATTATAGTGTGCAGGAAGCTGATCTGAATCCATAGGCTTAGTAATTCCTTTAAAGGTAAAACCGCAGCTTACATAATAGTCAATCAAAGACTGGTTATCTCCCCAGGTATCCATACGGATAAATAATTTCTGGTGTTGTTTACAAAAATCGCGGGCCCAGTCTGCAATAATCTTTACAAAATTACGGCCCCGAAAGTCCGGCCAGGTCACAATACGGTGAAGGTAAATTGCGGGTGGGTTGTTGTTTTCTCCCCATATTTCGGGGTCTTGATAAGTGACAGCAAAAATACAAGCCGGCTTTCCGTCTATGAGGATCTTCCATTGCCGGTTTTCTTCAATTTCCTTTTCAATTAAAGTGCGTTCAAATGGTTGCCAGTGCTTGTTGAATTTGGTTTTCTGATAGGCTACAGCGGCATCATAAAACTTAAAAATAGTCTCTATATCTTTGGGTGTACTATTGACGATCTGCATGTTCTTTTGTTTGTAATGATCCAAAGGTATAGCATTAATTTAAAGAGATTGCAGCACAGTTTCAGTAGATTTTTGGAGTACAGAGCCAGATGCATTTTAGAGTTTAGCCACCCGGAATCCCTGATTGCTGAAGGAAGCATGAGGGCTTACTCTTCCAATATCCAGGGAATTGAAGAAACCACAGGCACTTTTACTGCACCACCAGGAACCGCCCCTGGCGTGGGCAAGCTTGCGACCTTTGGGATCGGTCATTAATGTGCCCTCGCAAAATTCGAATACATTTCCATACATATCATACAAACCATAGGCAGTAGGTTTGAAACTACCTACCGGAGAAGTGTACAGATAGCCATCTGAAGCATCAGCAACTTTATGGTTCCGACCATGCCAGATATTGGCGTACTCTCCAATTTTTTCAGCATCATTGCCCCAAAAGTAGAGGGTAGAAGCACCTGCCCGGGAAGCGACTTCCCATTCATCGAGGCTCGGCAGCCGGACTTTTGCCCATGCA
>NZ_DATMRL010000074.1:0-17418 GCF_035566355.1 Pedobacter sp. | reverse complement strand
AGGATTTAGGGATTTTAAAAAACCTAGGCCAGCCAGAATTACAGATCAAACTTGATCAGAGTAAAATGGCTCTGTACGGCGTAAGGACAGATGATGCCAACTCCATTATCGAAATGGCAATAGGTGGTAAAGCGGCAACTCAAATCTATGAAGGGGAACGTAAATTTGACCTTAGGATCCGGTACCCGGAAGATTTCAGGAAGGATGAGGCATCCATCGGAGCACTCCGCATCCCAACACTTTCAGGAGCAAAAGTACCTTTGAGTGAGATCTCTACCATTAGCAAAATTACTGGCCCTAGCATTATCTACCGGGACAGACATCAAAGATATGGTGCCATCAAGTTCTCCATAAGAGGACGTGATATGGGTAGCACTATAGCAGAAGCACAGGCCAAAGTAAATGCACAGATCAAACTCCCTAAGGAGTATAAACTGGAATGGGCGGGAGATTTTGAAAATCAGCAAAGGGCTACTGCCAGGTTATCGCAGGCTGTCCCTATCAGTTTACTGCTGATCTTTTTTATTCTGTTTGTATTATTTGGTAATATTAAAGACTCCTTACTTGTACTGAACAATGTGCCATTTGCTTTGATTGGTGGTATTCTGGCGCTGTTAATTACACATGTAAACTTTAACATCTCTGCAGGTATAGGTTTTATTGCCTTGTTTGGTATTTGCGTACAGAACGGTGTGATCCTGATCACCAGGTTCAAGAGCAATATTACAGAACTCAAGCATCATCCAACCTGGACTTTTGCTGATGCTGTCAAAGATGGTGTAGCGGCAAGACTCAGACCTGTAATTATGACGGCTATGATGGCTGCTATTGGTTTGATGCCGGCTGCTCTGTCAACTGGAATCGGTTCTGAAGCTTCTAAACCCTTGGCAATTGTGGTAATAGGTGGATTAATTACCAATACGATATTCTGTTTGTTTGTTTATCCCATAGTATTTTACTGGTCTTACCAGAAAAAAGTAAAAGAAACGATAAAGCCCGTTGCTGAAGCAGGGGCATAAACGATAACCGGAGCGGGATCTCCGGTTGGTTAGGTCGTGTTTGCACAGGGGCGTTAAAGATTGGCAGGTCTTGACGCTCCCTGTCAAACACATTTTTTTTAGGTGTTCAAACACAAATGCATTTTATCTGTTTATATCTCAATCAAACTATTCTGGTATGACTGAGCTAAAACTTCACACCCTTAAACCCCGTTCGGGAAAATTTTCTATCGAAAAACACCACTACGAGAATGTAGGAGCAAATGAGCGCCTGTTTTCTTTATTACTTGGCGGCATATTAATTGGAAGTACCCTCAAAAACCCATTTAAATCCAGGATTTTGTACGGGGCTTATCTCGCCTATCGTGGTATAACCGGAAAATGCTTCTTTTATGATTACCTTGGTATAGACAGCAATAAACCTCATGCGGTAAACATTCGGGGAGAATTCGAAATTGATCTGCCGGCGCAAGAGGTATATACTCAATGGAGAAATTTAAATCAACTTCCTCACGGCATTAAACGTTTGCTTGATGTGAAAGTGGTAGACGAAAAACTATCCACCTGGAAGTCCAATGTGCTTGGCAACCTTTTTTCTGTAGAATGGAATGCAGAAATCGTTAAAGATGAGCCTGGACGTCTTATCGGATGGAGATCAGACCGCGGCTCTCTTTTCCAGCATGTGGGCCGGGTGGAGTTTGAGCCTTTAGCTGGCGGCCGGAATACCTTGTTAAAAATTGTACTCTCCTACCGGCCACTGGGTGGCGGGCTCGGAATCGGATTGTCCAGGATACTTAATCCTTATTTTGAGCATTTGCTAAAAAAGGAAATTAAAAATTTTAAATATCATGTAGAAAACAGAACACCTGTTTTTATTTGATCAGATATAAAAGAGGCCGGATAACGGCCTCTTTTATCAAAACGAGCTTCTTGTTAATGTCCTCCCATAGCTGTACCTGCAATACCTGCTATACCTGCAAAGACAAAAATCAGAACATACATTGCAATAAGTACAATGAGCAGGACTCCCCAAAACTTAAAAAAAGACTTCAGATTGCTCATCGAAGCACTTAGACTAAGTTGGTCCCCATATAAAACAGCTTTCTGAGTGGCAGTTGCATGCTTGAATAACATCAGGCTCGGATAGAAATATAAAAGTGCCAGGAATATAAAATAGACCATAATAAATCCAGCACCTAAAGATCCCATCTGCGTTCCCGGACTGTATTTTGAAAGAAAAGCAATAAAAGCAGTTGCGCCAAATGCACACATCACCAGCAAGGCTGAAATCACAAATCCAAATATCCCCAGAAACTTGGTCCATTTTGCCATATCATAAAGATAACTGCGAATATCTTCAGTTACAATGAGTTTGATCTCTGGCTGTTCAACAGGAGTTTCGTTCTCGGGCAATGCGTTCGTCTCTTCAGTTTCTTCGAAATTTTCCATAGTGATAATGTTAATTTATATTTTCAGTTTTATAAACATAATTATTATTTGCCTTCCCTGCAAGTTTATTCATTGCCTGAATTAAAAAAAATTGGTACCTTTGCGCCAAATTAAGACAAAACTATTCATGGCATTACAATGTGGTATAGTAGGTTTACCGAATGTTGGGAAATCTACCTTATTTAACTGTTTATCGAACGCAAAAGCTCAGGCAGCAAACTTTCCTTTTTGTACTATAGAGCCTAATATTGGCGTAATCACTGTTCCCGACGACAGGCTAACCAAACTGGAAGAGCTGGTAAAGCCAAACCGTGTTGTTCCCAACACCATTGAAATCGTAGACATTGCCGGTTTGGTAAAAGGGGCATCCAAAGGCGAAGGTCTGGGTAATCAGTTTCTTGGAAATATTCGGGCAACCAATGCTATTATTCACGTGCTGCGTTGTTTTGATGACGGAAATGTGATCCACGTAGATGGTTCTGTTGATCCGATCCGTGATAAAGAGATTATCGATACTGAATTACAGTTGAAAGATCTCGATACAGTAACCAAACGCATCCAGAAAGTGGAAAAAATGGCAAAAACAGATAAAGATGCCAAAAGAACTTTTGATGTACTGAGTATTATTAAAACCCACCTGGAATCTGGCAAATCTGTTCGTTCGGCAGCTGTTGATGCTGATGATTTTGAGTTTATTCAAGATCTGGGCTTATTGACGCAAAAACCTGTAATGTACGTTTGTAATGTTGATGAGAACTCTGTGATCAACGGAAATGCTTACGTAGACAGGGTTAAAGAAGCCGTAAAAGATGAAAATGCGGAAGTATTGGTGATCTCTGCCAAAATTGAATCTGAAATTGCTGAACTGGAAAGCTATGAAGAGCGTCAGGAATTCCTGGCAGATCTTGGATTAACAGAATCAGGTGTCAATAAATTGATCCGTGCAGCTTATCGCTTATTAGACCTTTATACCTATTTCACTGCCGGTGTACAGGAAGTAAGGGCCTGGACCATTACCAAAGGTTTTACAGCCCCTCAGGCTGCAGGTGTGATCCACACAGACTTTGAAAAAGGATTTATCCGTGCGGAGGTGATCAAATACAATGATTTTGTAACCCTGGGGTCTGAAAATGCTTGTAAAGACGCTGGTAAATTAGGCGTAGAAGGAAAAACTTATGTGGTGGAAGACGGTGATATCATGCACTTCCGTTTCAATGTTTAAAACATAGAATTAAAACTTATATACAAAAAAAGCAGTTCCATATGGAACTGCTTTTTTTGTATATAATCTCTCCGAAAATCAGAGCAGCACTCCTTTTAAAAACATCACTGCAACAGAAAAATAAATGATCAGTCCGGTTACATCAACCAGTGTTGCCACAAACGGAGCGGAAGAAGTTGCCGGGTCGGCCCCAAGTTTCTTCAATAGTAAGGGTAACATGGAACCAGATAGTGATCCCCACAAAACGACACCAACCAGCGCTACACCTACGGTACAACCAATCAAAATCCAGTGTGGTCCATACATATCAGAGAACATGGTCCAAACAAAGATCCTTAAAAATCCAATTACACCGAGTGCAATCCCCAGCATCAAACCAGAAAGAATCTCTCTTCTCATTACCCTCCACCAATCCGCTACAGTAATCTCACCAAGCGCCATGGCCTGAATAATCAATGTTGAAGCCTGAGAACCGCTGTTACCACCACTCGAGATAATCAGGGGCACAAACATAGCCAGCACAACTGCCTTTGCAATATCAGCTTCGAAATGTGCCATGGCAGTAGCGGTAAGCATTTCACCTAGAAATAAAATAACGAGCCAGCCAATCCTTTTCTTCACCAAACCAAAAAGAGGCATATCCAGGTAAGGTTCATCCAATGCCTCAGTACCCCCTATTTTATGCATATCCTCTGTATACTCCTCATTTGCAATCCATAGAATATCATCTACAGTTACAATACCAAGTAATACATCGTTATCGTCAACCACAGGCAAAGCCACACGGTTGTTCATTCTGAATACATTGATCGCCTCCTCCTGCGGATCGTTCACATTTAACGCAATAGAACGGTTATCCGCCAGATCTCCAATTTTGGCTTCCGGATCTGCCAGGAGAATCTCCCTGATCCGGATATCATCTAAAAGTACACCGCCTTTATCAATCACGTAGATCACATCGATCGTTTCAGAATCCTTTCCAAAACGTCTGATATGTTCCAAAACCCGGGTTACTGTCCAGTCTTTTTTTACAGCAACATAATCCGGCGTCATCAAACGACCCACACTATCTTCTTTATAGCCCAACAGAGAAAGTGCCTCTACACGATCTTTTGCCGGAAGCAACTTGATCAGCTTGGCAACCGCATCTCCCTTAAGTTCGCTAAACAAGGCCGTCCGGTCATCCGGCGGCATCAGGTTAATCAGTTCTGCCAGTTTAACACCAGAAAGTTTTTTAAGAATTCTTTCCTGTGTAGGAAAGTCAAGAATCCTGAAAACGTTTACCGCCCTCTTTATAGATAAAGTATCTATAAATTTTACTGCATGCTGGGGAAGCTCATCTATCAGATGTTCTACATCTGAAATGTTCAGATCATCTAAATAAACTTTTAATTGTGCATCGTCGCCCTTCTCAATCAGCTCAACTACTTCTTCAACAATTAATTCTTCCATAAAATAATTCGACTATTTTTTACATGCTTCTGTTGCTTTATCAGGATTGCAAAAGTGAGGTTTTATTTTCAATAATGCCATTTTTATTACCCAAAATTCATTCCAACCTTAAAGTTAATTATTAACAATTGCTCATAAGGGCCAGGAATTTTAGCAGTTGAGTGCAACAAAAGAAAAAAAAGCCGGATTACACCTTAAATTCGTCGAGAGAATAAGGAAGTTCTTCACCTAAAAATCCATATGCCGACAACAAACGTAAAGCAGTTTCCGTACATGGTGCACGGCTTACTACACGTAATATTTTATCAGTATCTTCAAAGGCAAAAGACCAGTTTCCTTTCCCAAAAGCAGAATCCAGTGTCGGCCCAATCCATACCAGACTCTCCCTGTCTGGGACCGAGGTTTTAAAAATAGTAATGTACATCATTCTTTATGCGCTTCTTCGTCTAACATAATCTTATTATTTCCGGGGAATCTAAAGATCAGTTTAATAAAAAGACAAAACCAGCTAATATGGACTGAAACGGACAAAAATGCGTTTGAATCACCGGACTAATGGCTTCGGGAAAGCCAGTCTAAAAATGAAGGTGTTTTTTCCTTGCTCACAGTGATCTGCTGGTCAAAAGGGATATTCAGGTTCAGGATCAGTTTTCTGGAAAAAAAATGCGCTGCATCTTTTATGGCTTTCCTGTTGACCAGGAACTGACGGTTTACTCTAAAAAAACCTGATCCAGTCAGCTTCTCCAGTTCCTCCAGGTTTTTCCCTATCGGATAGGTTTCCTGGTTCAGTGTGAGCAGGCGTGGCTCTTCATGTTCAATGTAAAATAAAGCGATTCCATCCATTTTAACTGGAACGATCTTGTCTTTATAATGAACCAGGATGCTCGAAGCCTTGGGAGCTATCTGCCTGGAAAACAATTCCAGGATACCCTCGTAAGAAATTTGTTTATTCGAAAAACTCTGTTTAAGCAATTGATATTTCTGCAGTGCTTTCGCAATAGAATCTCTATTGAAAGGTTTTAAAATGTAATCGATCCCATTTACCTGAAAAGCATTCAAAGCATATTCATCATAAGCCGTACAAAAAATAACAGGTACCTGTATACCGGTGGCTTCATAAATCTCAAAGCTCAGCCCATCCCCTAACTGAATATCACTAAAAATCAAATCGGGAGTTGAGTTCAGTGTAAAATACTCTACAGCCTGTTTTACTGAGCGCAAGTAGGCAACAATCTCCATTCCAGGATCGACCAGTTGTATGATATCTGCCAGGTGTTCAGCGGTTAGTTTCTCATCTTCTATAATTACAATCTTCATATAAAGCTTTGCTGATTAAATTTGTTTGAGCATTTTGAGACTTACAGAAAATTCAGGACCTGTATCTTTAATCCTGATATTTAGACCGGTAAGTAATTTATGGCGTTCAGAAATATTAGCCAGCCCGCTTCCTGTGGAATTTTCTGTGATCGTTTTTATTTTGACATTATTCTGAATGGTGATCCAGTCATCTTCTACTGAAATATCGATGTGTAACGGAGATTCTTCTGTAAGTTCATTATGTTTTATGGCATTCTCCAGCAAAGGCTGCAGAGAAAAAACGGGCAGCATACTATCACTGTATTCATTTTCCCCTATATCGATCCTGACTTGCAGGGCACTGCCTAACCTGATGCGCTGCATTTCGAGATAATCTTCGCAAAGCTTCAATTCATCTTTCAGGCTGCTGATTTCCTGGTTACCTGTAGATAAAGACGCACGCAGGAAATCAGACAAGCGGATCAAATAATCTTCAGCCTGGTCGGGATATTTTCTGATCATTGATTTAAGTGTATTGAGGGCATTAAATAGAAAATGAGGGTGGATCTGCTGCAACAGCAATTGATAAGCAGCCTCTGTTCTGCTGGCCATCAGACGAGAGTTTTCCAGTTCGGCCCTTACCTTGGCATCCTGTTCCAGAATATAACCATGAAGGATCCAGATGATTCCACTCATCATCGCCGTCTGAACAATGGTGTACAAATAGAACTTGGTCTGTGAAAACCTGAGCAGGGGCGTTTGAGGTAGCCAGCCAATCCTGTTTAGCTCTATATATAAAATATTGAACCCACTTGAAACAAGAAGCATAAGGATCATACTCACTGCATATCGGCAAATGGTAAACTGAGGAGCTTCCGTAAGCTTCATTCTTTCGAACAACCAGATCACCACCAGATTACACATACATGCGGTAAACAGTGACGACAAGGTAAAAACAGCTCTTCCCAGCGCATCTGTCACACTGCCAACCTCCATTAAAACTGCACTGAACACAAAAATGCCCAGACCAACCGAAAACCAACTGCTCGCCCTGAGCAGGTTATCTATAAGTTTTTTTGACATCATAGGCTACAAATATAGAACGCTTTCCAAATATCAATACTATCCGGCATTCTTCCACTGCAACTCAGCTTCAAACGGACAAAACAAACACTGAAATTCTATATTCTTGTAATTGACCTGGCAACAAAACACAAAAACAGACAAAAAAAGATTGTCTTTTACAATACTTTATAATTTAGATTTACAATTGTGTTTTTTTTATATCTTTGCGCAAATTGTCCCTGTAGTTCAATGGATAGAATTATGGTTTCCGGTACCATCGATGGGGGTTCGAATCCCTCCAGGGGCACATTTCCAACAAAAGCTGTCAATCCTGACAGCTTTTGTTGATTATACAGGAATTAAACTTATCCTCATGGCTGCACAGAACAAACCTTTTCACATAGGCGCTTTTCTTCTTAACCTGGCCATCCCCCTTGCCATTGGAGCATTAGGTGGTTTATTAACTGCAACTTCTGTAAAAACATGGTATCCTACATTAATTAAACCTTCATTTAATCCGCCCAATACTATTTTTCCACCAGTATGGACATCTCTCTTTATTCTGATGGGTATCTCAGCCTACCTGGTTTGGAGAAAAAGAGAGCAAATTGCACACTTCCCACGCACGTTAGCCCTTTATTTCATACAGCTCATCTTGAACTTAATGTGGTCTTTTATATTTTTCTATGCCAGGGAAATAGGCATGGCATTGATTGAGATTTTCATTTTACTCGCTGTTATCATCACCAATGCCAGGGTATTTTACAAGATCGATAAATTGGCCGGGCTACTTTTTATTCCTTATATACTATGGGTAAGTTTCGCAGCACTCCTCACCTATAGCATCTACACCTTAAATTAAAACAAATCAAGGATTTGATCATCGAAAATCCTATTTTTAGGATGTGATATCTTACAAATACCTCTTGCCGGTTTTATTCACTTTTTGTGCATTATATGGTCATGCGCAAAAAGTCGGTTTGGTTTTAAGTGGTGGTGGTGCAAAAGGGCTCGCTCATATAGGTACACTCAAAGCCCTGGAAGAGAACAACATTCCAATAGATTATATCACAGGAACCTCTATGGGAGGAATAGTTGGCGCCATGTATGCCGCAGGTTATACGCCTGCACAGATGGAAAAAATAGCACTCAGCAAGGATTTTCAAGACTGGGTAAGCGGAAAATACACCAGCGATTACAGTCTGTTTTTCCAAAAGAACAATGTAAATGCTTCTGCCTTATCTGCAAAACTGAGCATAGACACCAGTCTACGGATCAGTTTCAGGTCCAACCTTGTAAATGATATTCCTTTAAATTTTGCACTGCTCGAACTTTTTTCTCAGGCATCGGCTGTTGCTAAAGATAATTTCGACAACTTATTTATCCCCTACCGTTGTATGGTTTCCGATGTACTGCTGCAAAACAGTATTACCCTCAAAAACGGAAGTCTGGCAGAAGCCGTGAGGGCGACCATGACCGTTCCATTTGTCTACAGACCTATTCGGGTAGATGGAAAATATGTTTTTGACGGAGGAATTTATAACAATTTTCCGGTAGACATTATGAAAAAGGAATTTAAACCAGACTATGTTATCGGGGTAAACGTATCTTCTAAAACATTTAAGGAATACCCTAAAGACAATGGAGACCGCTTACTCAACCGGTCGCTGATCTATATGTTCCTGGCTAAATCTGATTCTACAATGATAGGAGAAAATGGAATTTATGTGCAGCCCAATCTTACCGACTACACCTCCACTAATTTTTATCCGGTAGCAGACCTGATCAAACAAGGTTATGATGCGGCAATAGCGAATATGGCCCAGATCAAAAAAGCCATAACCAGAAGAACAAAACCTGAAGATCTTAGCATCAAAAGAAACAACTTCAACAATAAAAAGCCAGACCTCTTTTTTAGCTCCATCAGCGTAAGTGGTGTCAATGAGCAGCAAAAAAAATACATAGAACGTCTGTTCAAGAAAGATAAAGCGACATTTAACCTCTCTGACATTAAACAAGGCTATTACAAACTGGTTGCAGATGAAACTTTCGAAACCGTTTACCCCAAAATTTCCTATAACCAACCCTCAGACAGCTATACCTTTGAAATCGTAGCCAGGCCAAAAAGAAGCTTTAAAATAGACCTGGGAGGCAATATATCCACCCGGCCCATCAGCAATGTTTATTTAGGTGTACAATACAATTATCTCAACAGAAAAGCCTACACCTTTGGGGTAAATTTCTATTCGGGCAGGTTTTATGAGGCCGCCCAATTGAATGCCCGGGTTGATTTCCCAACCAGTTTACCTATGTTCCTGGCCGCAGAGATGACCTTTAACCACTTTAACTATTACAGCACCAGTTCCATTTTTATTGAAAACCCAAGTCCAACTTATATAGAACAGACAGACAGAAAAATAGACTTTAAATTTGGCATCCCCTTAAATAGAGGAACCAAAATAACACTCAGCGCTGCAGCATTCAATAACTCCGACCACTACAGCCCCACCAATACCTTTAACGTAGGCGATATCCTTGACCGAACCACCTTTAACGGATTCAGGCCGAACCTCACTTTTGAACAAAATACCTTTAACCGGAAGCAGTATCCCAACAAAGGAAGAAATTTCACTTTAAGCGTTAATTACTATACAGGCAAAGAGAATTATACCCCAGGAAATATTGCAAGGAATGCTTCTTTCTATGAGGAACTGGACGAACAGAGCCACAACAAAAATTGGGGCAGCGTTAAAATCAGTGATGAAAATTACTTTTTTCACAAGAACAACTATAGTCTTGGTTACCTTGCAGAAGCTGTACTTTCCAATTTACCCTTATTTTCAAACTATTACTCCACATTACTGGTTGCCCCCGCTTTCTACCCATTGCAAGACAGCAGATCCCTATTCCTGGAGAAATTCAGAGCGGCGAGTTACCTTGCAGGAGGGCTAAAAAACGTCTATACTTTAAAACGGAACCTTGACCTTAGACTGGAAGCCTATGTATTTCTACCCTACAAAGAAATACAGCAGGAAGGATTCCAGGACGTAGACAACAACAAAGCGTTCAGCAAATGGCATTATGCAGGAACTGCAGGGCTTGTATACCATACTCCTGTAGGGCCAATCAGCTTTAGTTATAATTTATACGATGACCGCACAAAAAGAAACGGCGTTTTACTACATTTGGGATATTTAATTTACAATAAACGATCATTAGAATGAGACCAGCTTACTTATTTTTCCTTTTGTTATTCCTGACCAGTACCAGTTTTGCACAGCGTTCGGATATCAATAACTTTATTGTAAAAGAAAGTTTGTTGAAAAACAGCAAACTGGCCATTATTGCTGCTGATTCTCTGGACAAACCTCAGGAACAGATCAACGGAATATATACCTTCAGTGTAAGCGGTTTTACCCAGTCCTTAAAATTCAATGATGGTGTTGCGATATTGCCCCTTCAACTGGAACGTTCCTCTTTTGTCTACATTAAACACATTAATGATAAGGGTACACACAGCAAACTGGTTTACGTGTATAAAAAAGACGGAGATCTGAGTCCTTATGCATTCAATAGTATGTGGCTGGTGCTGATCCCGCTCATTATTGTTCTGCTGGCCTTTGCGTTCAGGAAATTTCTCATCTTTGCTGTCATTCTCTTGTTGATCTTCTTTTACTTTAACCACAGTAACGGGTTGAGTATACCAACTTTTTTTGAAACGGTATTCGATGGCCTGAAGAAGCTTTTTTAAAAAGGCATCCCTATCCCAAAGTTATACTGCACAAAACGATATGTATCGGGTGCATGGGTAGTGTTATACTCATTCTTAAAGTCTTTTGCCCCGCTCAGGTATTTAGCGATCACCCACTGATCGGAGCCACTGAACTGAGGGTCTTTAAGTTTTAATCCAATATCAAATCTAAACACAAAATAATCGACGTCATACCTTAAGCCTACACCCGTTCCGATAGCAATCTGATCGAATAACTTCTGAAACTTAAAATAAGTTTCAGCGGGTTGTCCCGAAGAAACGTTCCATACGTTACCGGCATCCAGAAAAACTGCTCCTTTAAGCTGTGCACCAAAAAACTTGTTGAGCATTTTATACCTGTACTCTAAATTGGTTTCAATATGCATATCACCCAATTGATCTAGTCCATACAAAATTGTGCGCTGATCCTGAGTTAAAACAGCCCGGTTATAATTCCCTGGCCCTAATGTTCTCGCTTGCCATGCCCTTACCCCACTTGATCCCCCCGCAAAGAATTTCTTTTCAAAGGGTATTGCTGTAGAATTCCCATAGGCAACAGCAATACCGGCATTTATCCTTGCTACAAACTGTCTTACACCACCAAGGTTTTTATACCACCTCAAATCAATTTCAGGCCGCACATACTGATTATAAGGTAAACCAAGAATTTCAGAATAGTCACCATCAGCAGCATGGTGTACACTTCCAAACAAGCGGGTTAGCCCCTGCAACATGTTTCCTGCAATATCTATATTCCCTCTAAAATAAACAAAGGTACCAGGAATCAACAGTTTAGCCTGATTCAATGTATAGCTGTATTTCATACCCAGGGTAATGTCCTTCCTGTTCAGCAACATCAGATTATAAGCATTGTCTTTGACCAGTGCAGCATTATCCGGATTATTTACCGTATCCAGCAGCAATGATCCCAGCCGGTATTCAAAGTTCAAAGGTGTAAAGGAATGCACTTTAAATTTTGTTTCATACCAGTCATAAGTTATAGAGGTCTGGAATACTTTTCTTGAAAAAACGTCTTTCTGAAGTCCATATACATAACTAATACCAAATGAAGTGAAAGGCATTCCATTTTTACCCATCACAGGTACATGAAAAGGAACCATGAGCCTTGGAACAGCCAAACTCGTACTTAAAGAGAAATCGCGCTGATAAACGTCATTAAAAACAGATTTACCTTGCCCCAACCTTGATTGCAACCCACCTTTAACCTGAAATTCAAAGCGCTCGGCTCCTCTGAACATATTGTTGTTAATGTAGGTGTTACTAAGCGTAAAACCTACAGTTCCCGCATTAAAAGGCAGCTCTCCCTCCACCCTGTTGCTCATCCGCTTTTGCGGTATTAACCGGATAACCGGATTTACCGTATTCAGACTATCAGCAGGTTTAATGTAATCAATCTTTACATTTTTAAAGACGTTCAACTCATAAAGCCTGTCGTAGGTTAAGGTTTCATTTTTATTATCATACAGCTCACCCTGCCTGATAAAATTATACCGCAGAATAGGATTGCGCCTGAAATGTCCAGACAGGTCTGTAAACCTCGTTCCCCTGATAATTTTCGGATTAAACCGTATAGAATCAGGAAAACCATCTGTACTTGGTGCTATAATGACATTAGTTTCCCCAATTTTAAATTGTGCATGTTCTTTTTTGCCTTCGGGATTGTCTACAATCAACATCACCTTTGTCTGGCCGTTGTTAGAATTCGAATCCACAGTAAACTTAATATAAGGCCTGGCAAAATCAAAATAACCATGGTGCTTCATCAATTCATAGATCTGGTCTCTTTCGTAAGCAAGGGAGTCATCATCATATTGCATTCCTTCCCTTAAATGAGTAAATTTCTGTTTGCTGTTGAAGTAGATATCCTTCATTTTGGCATCTTCGATATCGTAACTTAATTTCTTAACAAAGAATGGTGGGCCGGGATTGGCCTTAAAATATACCTTCGCGCGCTGCTTTTTTACCGTAATGTCTGAACTGACTTTTGCATTAAAATAGCCTTTACTATTTAAAAATTTCTCAATCTGATTTCGGGAAATTTCTACCAGAGTGCTGTCCAGAAGAGGCGCCGGATTTCCAACAGACTTCGTTTTAAACAAAGTATAAAACAGATTGTACAGGCCAACATTAATGCCCAGTTTAGGCGCCGGCCTGATATCTTTTTGCACATAGCTGAAAGCTTCTTCCTGAAGTTTCGGAGGTAAACTATCTATATGCACCTCTTTTACAACGGATTGGTAATCCTGTATATATTTTGTAGAAGAACATGCAGTAACAAAAAGAATAATAAATAGTAATATTGCAGGAAACTGGATCTTCGTTTTATAATTAGAGTATGCTTTCAAAATCACAGATAGGTTTTATTAAATCATTACATCAAAAAAAGTTCCGTAAAGAAAATGGAATTTTTATTATTGAAGGCATAAAATCAATAATAGAGTTTGTTCCATCAGCTTATCAAATACACAGCATTTATTATCTTGCTGAATATAAGTCTTTACTGCCCAATTTACCGTCAAATATAAAGTTATTTGAAGTAAACAATGCCGAACTGGACAAGATTAGTACTTTACAAGCCCCTCAAGGCATACTGGCACTGGTCCACATTCCCAAAAGTGTGCCAGTAAATGACAAAGTGCTAAAAAATACATTTTCCATTCTCCTTGACGGTGTACAGGATCCCGGAAATCTGGGAACCATCATCAGAACAGCCGATTGGTTCGGGTTTAAAAATGTAATTTGTTCTTTAAATACAGTCGAAGTTTACAATCCTAAAACCATACAGGCAACCATGGGTTCACTCTGTCGGGTAAATATTTTCTATCAAAACGTTTCTGAGTTGCTGGAAAAGGTAAATATTCCTATATTTGGCGCATTACTGGAGGGTAAAAGCAGCTACGAGATGGAATGGGGAAACGAAGGAATTCTCATTTTAGGAAACGAAGGACAAGGAATTACGACGGAAGTGAAAAAATTTATTCAATTTCCTGTTACGATTCCAAGAGTGGGACTGGCTGAGTCTTTGAATGTTGCGATTTCTGCTGGGATTTTATGCTCAGATATTTCAAGAAATTTTAAGAAATAAATTGCATACTAACTTATAATTGCTATTTTTGCAACCTGAAATTTAACAGGGTCGAGTGGCCGAGTGGCTAGGCAGAGGTCTGCAAAACCTCGTACAGCGGTTCGAATCCGCTCTCGACCTCCAGATTTATTTAAATTAAAAACATAAAGGTTAAAACCATGGCAGTTACAAGATTAAAAAGAAAAGACAGAAAAAATAAAACTACTTCACGCTTAGAAGTAAAACATTTGAAATTGGCTACAAATCTTGAATTAGGAAGCCGTTCAAAACAGTCAACTAAAGATCAATTAGCAATCAACAACGCTGTTATCGCTAAACTTACTGCTCAGGCATAAGTAGATTCTTTAAGTCTTCTAAAGAAACAAAAAAGAGGATGGATCATATGATCCATCCTCTTTTTTGTTTAAGCCTATCGCTATTGTTTACAATAAGCCTTTACAGATTCTTTTAATGATTCCCGGGCCTTCATAAATAAAACCAGTATAAAGCTGGATCAGAGAAGCCCCTGCTTCCAGTTTTTCTTTAGCATCTTCCGGTGAATGTATCCCCCCCACACCGATGATCGGAAATGAACCTTTAGATTGCTGTGAAAGGTAACGGATGACCTCAGTAGAACGACTCGTTAAAGGCTTACCGCTTAAACCTCCTGTTTCCTTAGTAATCGTTTCAGAAGTATATAAGCCATTTCGGTCAATAGTCGTATTGGTTGCAATAACACCAGCTATTCCGGTTGTCTGTACAATTTCAACTATATCATTTAATTGATCGTTGGTCAGATCCGGAGCAATCTTCAATAAGATAGGCCGGCTCACACCATTTTTTGAATTTCGCTCCTGTAAGGTCTTCAGCAAATTGGTTAAAGGCTCTTTTTCCTGAAGTTCCCTTAAGCCTGGTGTATTAGGAGAACTCACATTCACCACAAAATAATCCACTACATCAAAAAGACGGTCAAAGCATTTAATATAATCGTTAACTGCCTCTTCATTAGGTGTTATTTTATTCTTTCCTATATTTCCTCCGATAACAATACTGGAATCTTTTTTCTTTAAAATCCTTAAGCGTTCTGCAAGGGTGTCTACACCTTTATTATTAAAGCCCATCCGGTTAATGATCGCCTGATCTTCTTCCAGACGGAACATTCTTGGCTTATCATTTCCTGGCTGAGGCATAGGCGTTACCGTCCCCACTTCGATAAACCCGAAGCCAAGATTGCTCAAGGCCTCAATATATTCTCCGTTTTTATCAAAACCAGCTGCCAGTCCAACAGGGTTCTTGAATTTGATTCCAAAAACCTCCCGTTCCAGGCCCTTTATATTCACATCAAAACTACTTCTCAGAATGGTCTTCCCCAAAGGGAAATAATCATTAAACCACTTTAGTCTTTTAACTACAAAGTGATGTACTTTTTCCGGATCAAACTGGAAGAAAACAGGTTTTATTATGCGATACATGCAGCGAAGATAGGAACGTTTTTATCGATCACAAAGCCATTCAGTTAACTTTTTAAAGAATCTGCCAATAAAAAGCTATAAATAAGCGTATTCTTACCTCCTCACAACAAATTAATGTAGGTAAAAATCGTATTTTTGCAGCCACATGATTTCGATAAACGACTTAACATTCCTTATAGGCTCCAGAGCTTTATATGATGAAGCAAACTGGCATATTAAACCCGGTGACAGAGTTGGCTTAATTGGCGCCAACGGAACCGGAAAATCTACCCTTTTAAAAATAATTGTTGGAGAATACGCACCCTCTTCAGGTTCGATTTCCATGTCTAAAGATCTTAAAATAGGTTACCTTAACCAGGATCTTCTTTCTTACGATTCCCACCATAGCATTCTGCACGTGGCAATGGAAGCGTTTGAACGCCAAAACCAGCTTCATGATGAAATTGAAGCGCTGCTCAAAAAAATTGAAACAGACTATTCTGAGGAAGTCTTAAATAAATTAAGCGATAAACAACAGGAATTTGAAGCACTGGACGGTTACAATATCGAATACAGGGCCAATGAAATCCTTGCCGGTCTTGGATTCAGTACTGAAGATCAGCACAGACCACTGAATACTTTCTCCGGAGGATGGAGAATGCGTGTAATGCTGGCCAAGATCCTCTTACAGACCCCAGACATCCTCTTGCTGGATGAGCCGACCAACCACATGGACTTACCCTCCATCAAATGGCTGGAAACCTATTTAATGAGTTTTGAAGGTGCCATTGTGATCGTGTCTCACGATAGATATTTCCTGGATAAAGTGGTCAACCGTACGGTAGAATCCCGCAAAGGAAAACTTACAGCATACGCCGGAAACTATTCTTTCTACCTGGAAGAAAAAGCACTGCGGGGGGAAATCCAAAAAGGAGAATATAAAAACCAGCAGGCTAAAATCAAACAGGAAGAACGCCTGATCGAACGTTTTAGAGCCAAAGCCAGTAAGGCGAAAATGGCCCAGTCCCGTATGAAGGCCCTCGACAAAATGGAGCGTGTAGAAGATGTAGATGATGATAACCCAACAGTTAACTTCAGCTTCAAGTTTACCAAGCCTTCAGGCCGTCACGTCATTAGAATCGAAGAAGCAAATAAAAGCTATCCAAATGTTCATATATTGGAGAATGCAGAAGGCGTAATCGAAAAAGGAGATAAAATTGCACTTATTGGAGCAAACGGAAAAGGTAAATCGACCTTGTTAAGAATTATTGCCGGTACAGAAAGCTTTGATGGCAAATGTGAAACCGGGCACAATGTAACCACCACATTCTTTGCCCAGCACCAATTGGAGTCCCTGCACCTGGACAATACCATCCTGGAAGAACTGCAGGCCTTTGCCCCTAAACACACCGATACAGAACTCCGCTCTATTCTAGGTTGTTTCCTGTTTACGGGCGATGATGTATTTAAAAAGATCCGGGTATTATCCGGAGGAGAAAAATCAAGGGTCGCTTTAGCAAAGTCACTGACAACAGATTCCAATTTCCTGATCCTGGATGAGCCAACCAACCACCTGGACATCCAGTCTGTTAACATTCTGATCCAGGCCCTGACACAATATGAAGGTACTTTCATTGCCGTTTCCCACG
>NZ_DATMRL010000073.1:0-5977 GCF_035566355.1 Pedobacter sp. | reverse complement strand
CCAATAGGCGCTGACGTTCGTTTTAATACATCCGCTTTACTAAAAACTGTTCCATTTTCAATAAATTGAAAAGCATCATACATTTCCTTATAACTATCAAATTTCAATTTTAATGTATTCGGTTTGGACGAAATTTCAGATGTTTTAATTTCGGTTAGGTTTACTGTCTTTACTAATTTTGACTTATAAAACAGTTCGGAAGTTTGATCATCTTGCGTAAGGTTATTATCTTTCTTACAAGAAGAGCAAATAACGGAGATAAAAAAAATCCATAATAGTAGGTTTTTCATAATTTAAGAATGTTAATGTGTTTATAATTGTTCAGGTTGAATTCTAGTTCTTCTTTATGTGCGTCCCGTTAAGCGAGGTACTAGTTAGAATGTATTTTTTGGGAAGTTTGAATAATGATTTATCCGGTTTCTTTTCATTAAAATCCATAACCTGAAATCTTGAGATCCCGGTAACACGAGCTTTGTTTTTTTGATCGTCCGTGTTCTCTGCATCTACACTGAGAACAGAAAAAGGAAAACCAATAAATAGCGCATTTAAAGGAGAAAAGAAGCTTAATCGCTGCTTGGTATAGGCAAATTTGCGCCAACCCGAAGCAGTTGCATATTTTGCCAGGTAGCAAGGAACATCACATATATAAACCAGAATTTGATTTGTGGTGTCCACTATTACATCATTCTTTTGCGGATTGGCCAGCATTTTAAAGAAAAGCTCCTGTTTTTCTTGCTTAAGATCATTTTTAAAGACGAAGGTGCTATCCTTTTTTTTGTAAACTGTATAGGTCTTTTTTTCTTTCCAATCAATAATGTAGGTGGGTATATTTACTTTTACAGATAAAGAATTTACAATTGTGGCATTGTTTAGGTCAGAACGTTTCAAAGACGTATGGTCTAAATTTGCATTGACATCTGTGTCCCTAAGGATTTTATCCTTTCTGATATGATAACTAAAATACAAAAACAGATTTTCAGGATCAGTATTTACATTAGCGGTATCTTTTGAATTGAAGGCATACATGCCAATTTTTATAGATCCTTCACCTAGATTTTCAGGGATTTGAGCTGTGCCTGAAAAGTATGTACAGATAAGAATAAACAAGGAGAGCGTAATTTTCATAAATGATAGTTTATATAAAAATATCTCTGTTCAAGTATGATTTTTAGCTGTTTATTATCGTATAATAACCGGATATTAGCTGTTTAAGATTGTCTGTGACGTTAGTTGCAGATTCGCTTAGATAGTAATTTGAAGAATTGATCTATCCCCATTCCAAATTCTTCTATCTCAAATAGGTGATTTAAGTTTTTACAAGCTAGCTATATATTTACTCCTAACGATCTTATGAGGTAAATGAAGATTATTTTTTCAAAAAAAGAATATATACAATACCACTTACCCGATAGTTAGGGGTCTTACAAATAGAACCAAATATAACGTTATTCACATATGGCTCTTAATATGCAACTAACTAAAAATAAATACACAAATCTAAACGCCTTAGGTGTAACCGTTAAAGCAGACGTTATCCCAGCTGTTGAAGCGTCATGGAGTAATAACCAGTTCAGATGCCGCCAATGTTGCAATTACAGCCGGTTGGAATGCATGGTAGCCAAATCAATCTAAAAGTTAACCCAAATCTTATGAAAAAAGTAAGAGTAATTTACTTAACACTGGTATGTGCAATGACCATAGCGTGCGTAAAATCAGAAACAGGATTAAGCCAAGATAAACTTAATGCAATAAGAACAACCCAAACAGGGGGTGAAAGCAAA
The DNA here is from genome assembly GCF_035566355.1 of Pedobacter sp. Classification (GTDB taxonomy): domain Bacteria; phylum Bacteroidota; class Bacteroidia; order Sphingobacteriales; family Sphingobacteriaceae; genus Pedobacter. The sequence continues at coordinate 4,196 of NZ_DATMRL010000073.1, read as the reverse complement.
AGGTTAATCATGGAAAATGCGTTTATAGATGTCGATGTTGACAAGTTAAACCAAGAAATAAACGATCATAGTAAGCCAAAGTACCAAAAACCAGAATTGGCAAAAGCAAGAGCTGCCCTTTATCGCTTTTACAGCCATGTTAAGGTTGAAGATGATCAATACGTATGTACATTGAAATCGGCTAATGAAATCAACATTTCAGAGAATTTTTTTAAATATCTGATCGATGGACAAACCAGTTTTAATAAGGCTATAAAAAAGCTAAAAGCTGAAGACCCAAAGGTTGTAGTACCCCAAATTACGGCAGAATATTTGCAGAGCCTTTTACAATAGTTTATTAACAGTTAAAGTTAGTTTAAAAAAAGAAGCTATCCTCCAAATATGGCGAAGTAGCTTCTTTTTTTATGAGCAACCTAAAAATTATGTACAAGGATTTCAATTCTTAAAAGGTTAAATGGATAGGAAAAGGATATATTTGATTCTAACACTGGTTATTGGTGCTGCTTTAGTGTTTGTAAATGCATATTTATATATAAAAGATCCACTGAACAAGCGATTGCATTACCCAAGTCCATTTATCATCACTCCTGGGGTTATTGCAATGATATTCTTTAGAAACTCAAGTGTAAGATTCTTAGTGTTGGATTTGTTTAATATTATTCTGGTTTTATATTATTTTTTGTGTTAGTCTTAACCCATTTCTTTGAGGGATTAATTTATATTGAGCGGTGAACAATCTTCAGTTGGTTACCCCTGTAAAACTAGGAAGTAGCCTTAAAACTGGCAAAAAGAGGAAGGTCATTACCTGCTGCAGAAGGTTGATTCTTTTCCTCCCTTAGCAGAATTATTATTCATTTAAAACACAAAAAATCATGAAAACAATCTCAAAAAATATCAAGTTCCTCCGTCTAAAAATGGGGTGGAGGCAACGTGAAGTAGTGGAACTACTTAAAATTTCTATTCCTGCATTTTCAAAAATTGAAACAGGGGTAACGGATGTCAATATTAATAGGCTCCGTCAAATTGCAGATCTTTTTAAAATATCTATTGTTGATATGTTTTCCAGTGACTTTACGGGCCTCAAATCAGCGGATCGATAACGGTTATAGACTTTTCATTTTGACTATTTACCCAACAATTCATTGAAAATATTTACTATTGCATCTTGTATTTTGTAAATTTATACATGAATTCATACGGTAGCCTTTCAGATAATGAATTGGTTGATCTGCTTAAAGAAGATCAGCAACAGGCTTTATCTGCCCTGTATTTTCGTTATTGGGACAAACTTCTATCTGTTGCCGGAAACAGATTGGACAATCCCGAAATTGCCGAAGAATGTGTGCAGGATGTTTTTTTTAGCTTATGGCAGCGCAGAAATGATCTGAAACTCAAATACTCCTTAGCAACCTACCTTGCTGTTGCTGTAAAATATCAGGTGATCAAACAATTGGATAAACAATACCGCTTGCAAGACCGTAAAGATAAATCGCTTTATGCCAGCCAGGAAGTATTTCATCCGTCGGCAGATGAGCACTTATTGGAAAAGGAACTGATGGATAGGATAGAGGTTGCAGTGAACCGTCTTCCGGAAAAATGCCGTATCGTGTTTAAATTAAGCCGCGAGCACGGGATGACCAATAAACAAATTGCAGCAGATCTGGATATTTCCGAAAAGACAGTGGAAGCCCATCTTTCTAAAGCCATTAAAGATTTACGTAATGATCTAAGTGCGATTTCTCCATTGATTCTTTTGTGGTTCTTTGGAAATAATTATTAAAAAAATTAAGGAGCACTAAGGGTTAGGTGTTTTTTTTCGGACTATAAGGCAAAACAGGTCCAGAATGGAACAGCAATATGATAAAAAACTGTTACGAGAAATTGCCCATAAACTAAGGGAAGGGACAGTCTCGGATGAACAGCAAGCTTACTTTGACCAATGGTATATACAGCATGAAGATGAATTACTGGAATTACCAGAGGGCTATGCTGAAGATTCTTTAGTGATTCGTGACCGGATGCATTCCAATCTTATGGACGCAGTAAAACTGAATGAAGCTCCTTCTAAAAAAGCATTTACGCTTTGGACCAAGTTTATTGCTGCAGCCGTGTTCCTGATGGTTATTGGTACAGTTTTTTACGTCAATCGCAGAAATCTGTTGAGCACTTCTGTTCCCGTGTCTCAGCTGGCAGATGTGGTAGCGGGATCAAACAAGGCAGTTTTGACTCTTGCTGATGGAAAAACGATTACATTAACAGATGTAAGTAAAGGCAAAATCTCAGAACAGGCCGGTGTGCAAATTTCCAAGACACGAGGCGGACAAGTGATCTATCAAATTGTGGGTCAACAAAACAATGCTTCCAATAGCTATAATACAATAGAGACACCCAATGGAGGACAGTATCAGGTGATTCTTCCCGACGGCACAAAAGTTTGGCTTAATGCCGCCTCAAAACTGACTTATCCTGTTTCGTTTACTGGGCGTGCGAGACGAGAAGTCACTTTAGGCGGCGAAGCCTATTTCGAGGTGGCTAAAGATAAGAGCCATCCTTTCCTGGTAGAAAGTAGCGGACAGGAAGTAGAAGTATTAGGTACGCACTTTAACATTAGCAGCTACAAGGAAGAACCCCATATAAAAACTACTTTGCTGGAAGGTAGTGTGAAAATCAGACCTGCTAAAGGCAATGCAGTTGTCCTGAAACCTAATCAGCAAGCAGAACTTAACGGTAACCATTTGCAGGTTAAAGAAGTAAAAGCAGCCTATGCCGTTGCATGGAAGGACGGATACTTTATGTTTAACAATGAAAATCTCGAAACAGTGATGACCAGGATAGCCAGGTGGTATAACGTTCAAGTCGAATTTAAAGATGAGGCGGCCAAAGGCGGTACTTATTTTGGAACCATTAGCAGATATGAAGACATTGCTAAAGTACTGAAAATGCTGTCCAGAACCGAACTGGCCACATTTGAAATAGAGGGAAACACCATTAAGATCAGTAAAAAGAAATAAAACAGGCTGACCACCTGTAAAAAGTCAATACCTATTCAACTAAAGACTTCAGTGATGAAGTCAAATCAATTAAACCAAAAACTAAAAATGATGAAAGATCAAAAAAGAATTCCTTGAGTACAAAATCAGCCAGATGCATAAATAAAGGGCCCCGATTTGCCGTCGACGCCCTTTGAGCCTGCATTTAGAAACATTGATTAAACAATTATTTCATGAACCGGTGGTGTGTACTAGCCTTCTTACAACAGACACAACACCTTAACAGACCAATCAAATGTATAAAAATTATACTAATTTTTTTTGTACGCCTCAAGGTTACATTAACAAACTGATATTAATTATGAAACTCACCACTTTCATATTAATCATTACCCTGATGCAAGTAAGTGCTGCATCCTTCGGACAAAGAATTACGCTAAAGAAGCGTGGGATAACTTTGGAAGACGTCATTCTTGAAATCAGGAACCAGACCGGGTACGATGTACTCATAGGAACCAATAAGTTCCAGACTTCGCAGAAAATTGACGCAAATTTCCAGGAGAGTAAGCTTTCTGATGTGATGGATCAAATCGTGGAAGTTAGCGGACTATCTTATACCATCGAAGGTAAAACGGTTGTAATTAGAGAAAAAGCCGCGCCCTCCTTTCTTGACAGGCTTATGGATAAGTCTGCTCATATTGATATTCGAGGTCGCGTTCTGGATTCTGATGGAAATCCGTTATCTGGAGCAACTGTAACTGTAGTTGGAAGTAAAAATTCTATAACTACATCTTCATCCGGCGAATTTCATATAAGCAATGTCAATGAGAATGCAAAAATCCGTATTTCTTACGTTGGATACCTGACTAAAGAGGTCAAAGCAAATGCTGACCTGACCATCATTAAATTAGAATTAAATAATTCCAAGCTAGACGAAGTACAGGTAATTGCCTATGGTACCACAACCAAAAGGCTCAATACAGGTAATGTTACAACCGTTAGCGGCAAAGATTTTGAGAATGAACCAGTATCCAACGTACTGTCTGCACTTGTTGGACGAGTTTCGGGAATGGACATCACTCAAATTTCCGGATTGTCGGGCGCAGGCTTTAAACTAGATATTAGAGGAAGGAATAGTCTGACCAGCGGCAGCGACCCATTGTATATAATAGATGGTGTACCTGTTCCTTCCGGACCAGTTAATAT
>NZ_DATMRL010000072.1:0-7721 GCF_035566355.1 Pedobacter sp. | reverse complement strand
GATAACATACATGCATGGTTGATCTGGCAACAGCCACATCCCATCTTTTTTGCCGAACTTGATTATAGGGCACATCCTGGTTTGCAAACGCTAAAAAAATGGGATAAGATCATTGAAAAAACAGCAGATTTTTTAGCTTCCTATGCCTTTTTGGATACGGCCCGCAAACAATATGTTTTAGGCCCGCCTATAAAAGCAGTTCCGGAAAACAATGAGGGGCTAAGCACACAGAACCCAGCCTTTGAATTGGCTTACTGGCGCTACGGCCTGCAAACCGCACAGCAATGGAAAAAGAAACTGAAACTGCTGCCAAAGCCAGAATGGGAAAAAGTGCTTAAAAATTTAGCACCGATACCTGTAAAAGACAGTCTTTACGAGCAATGGGAAGGTGTGGATAACATGTGGACCAAATTCAATTTTGAGCATCCCGCCATGGCCGGAATATTTGGGGTGCTGCCCGGTAATGGGGCAGACCGGCAGATCATGGAAAAAACCTATCAAAAAATCCAGGCGGTTTGGAAATATGATACCGGCTGGGGATGGGACTTTCCAATGATGGCCATGACTGCTGCCCGCCTTGGGCATAAGGAACAGGCTGTCGATATGCTTTTTCACCCTTCAAAAAAATTCGGCTTTGACAAGCATGGCTTTGTTGGCGGAGGTAATCCATTTCCCTACATCCCCACAAACGGTGGCTTGTTATATGCGATCGCCTTTATGACTGCCGGTTGGGATGGAGATAAAAATAGCCCTGAACCCGGTTGGCCGAAAGATGGTTCCTGGGTGGTTAAATGGGAGGGTTTTAAAAAAGCGCCCTGATCGTAGATTTTAGTGATTCCCGATTTTTTAATAGTTGCATTTTTTATGAAAATACCTTCAATTTATCAGACGGATATATGATCGGCAGCGGTATACCGGCCGCGCCATTTAAAAGCAATAGGTATAACATCGTAAAATAGCAGGTTGTCAAATAATGGAAATGAAAAAAGGCCACTCTACCTGGAGTGGCCTTTTGCTTTTAGCCCAACCGGATTCGGTCTTAACCACAATTCGGCATATTCGCTGCATCCATATACACAATTTCCCATTGATGTCCGTCTGGGTCTGCAAAGCTATGCTGGTACATCCAGCCGTGGTCTTGCGGTTCAGCATAAACGGAACCCCCAAGTTCAGTTGCTTTTGCTATCGTCTGCTGCACTTCCTCACGCGACTCCGCGTCAAGCGCCAGCAATACCTCAGTGGCCTGGTGCGCATCACTGATCTCTTTTTTGGTGAAGGTTTTAAAATAGCTTTCTACCAGCATCATCACATAAATATGCTCACTGATAACCATGCAGGCCGCATTATCGTCTGTAAATTGTGGATTGAAGCTGTAGCCAAGTCCGTTGAAAAATGCCTTTGACCGTTCCAGATCTTTAACAGGCAGGTTGATGAAAATTTTAGTTGCCATGATTTAATTTTTTTTGTGTTTATTGATACACAAAGTTGAGGTAAGCCTTTTCGAAAAAAATTTACATATGTTGAGAAAACCAAAAAATCTTCACTTATTCGCAAAAAATATCCGGCTGAGCTGCGTAGGGGTAATGCCCAGATAGGCAGCAATATGTTGTTTCTTTAACCTTTTCACCAAACCAGGATAATTGCGGAGAAACTTATCGTAATTGGTTTTCGCTGATTCATACCGGAGCGATACTTCATAAGGCTCCTTTTCGATGATCCAATGCTGCTCGATATAGCGGGTATAAAAAGCGGAGATATCAGGATAAATGCTCACCAGTTTTTTAAATTCCAGGAAATTATATTCGAGTACCTGGGTATCCTCCAGAACTTTTATAGTAAAATTACTCGGCGATTGTGTAAGCGTTGCGGTCATAGAACCGGCAATCCGGTTCTCCGGGAAGAAATATTTAACCACCATGTCGCCGTTTTCGGCGGCGTAGTATTGATACATTAAGCCATTAACAATGAAGGCCACCTTTTTAGGCGTCTGGCCTTCGGTAACAAAATAATCACCCTTGTTATAAGAGTTTTCGCGGAGCAAAGCCGCCCAGGCGGCCTCAGCCTCAGGCGAGAGTTCCGTGTACGTTTTTATTTTTTGGAAGAAAACATCGTAGCTCATTAGGTTAAAGATCGTCAATTTTTTCAACTCCCCAGCCTTTACCACATTCCCTGATTAATAGTTACCTTCAAGGATAAATAAAGTGTATTTAATTGATTACTTTAAATGCGTAAATTATAACTCATATGCCGTTTCGCCGATGAAATCAACGCTACTAATTGTCATGCTCATCTTTTCAATTTCCTATTATTCTTTTGGACAGACCTGTAACTGTACTCAGGAATTCAGTTACGTAAAAGATAAAATTGAAAAAAATTACGCAGGATTTAAAGATAAAGTAAACACTAAAACACAGGTCACCTATTATAAACATACAAAGACGGCGCTTGAAAGATCAAAATTTATAAATAAGCCAGCTTACTGTGTTTCCCTGATCAACGAGTGGTTAGGTTTTTTTAAAGACGGGCATATTCAAGTGGGCCGTAATAGAATTTCGGGAGAGAAAGAAAAGGTTTGGCTAGACAAACGAATTCAGGGAATTGAGCGGGTTAATTTATCCGTAACGGAGTTGGCGGCTCTTAAAAGCTCAAAGGGAATTACCGGGATTTATGACAATGGAGATTCTACTGCTAAAATCGCTATCATTAAAAATAGAAACTCCTTTCGGGATTATGCTGGTATCGTTATTTCATCCAAATCAGGTAAATGGGTACCTGGTCAGGTCATATTAGAACTTAAAAGCGGAAAAGATTCCCTTAAAGGTATCCTGTACGATAAATACTATATCCCTGAAAACGTATCCTTACCGATCAAAGATGATGCTTTAGGCGCATTCAGACGAGAAGGGAGCAAGCCAGCTCCTACAGAATTTGTTTCTGGTGCAACTGTTGCCAGCCAAGTGCTTTCAACAAAAATCTTATACTTGAAGATTGGCACATTTAATCAGACAAATGCCAGAAACATAGATTCGCTAATTAGCGCAAATCAATTCAACTTGAGTACAATGCCCAACCTGATTCTTGATCTAAGGAATAATGGGGGCGGTGCAGATTTTTCTTACCGGTCGATTACACCCTATCTTTATACAAAACCACTTAAACTCATTGGTGCCGATGTGTTAGCTACCGATGACAATATTGCAGGATGGAGTGCAATAGCGACAACCAATGGTATACCTCCTGATCAGAAGATATTTATAAATGATGTTGTTCATAAAATGGAACAAAGTAAAGGGAAAAGGGTATCCTTCGCTGAGGACCAAAACATCACATTAGACAGCGTTAAACCTTACCCGAAAAAAATCATTATTTTGATGAATAGAAACTGTGGAAGCACAACTGAAGAATTTCTTCTCTTAGCTAAACAAAGTAGTAAAGTAGTTTTGATGGGCGAGCACACTAAAGGCGTACTGGATTATGCCAATATAAGAGGGGCGGATTTTAGCTGTATGCCTTACATGCTTTATTGGGCTACCTCCAGAAGTCGAAGAATCGATCATGGCTTGGCAATAGATAACATGGGCATAAAGCCTGATAAAGTTCTAAATGCTCAACAAAATTGGATTGAAGAGGCCAAACATTATGCTGAAAAATAAATAACGCCTATGAATCTTTGGGAATCGTACGAACGTCTGCCGCCCCTTGAGCGGATCATCATCACCTTTACAGTGACTGCCATACTTGTTTTTATCATCTACCTGATCAACAAAAAGGTAAAGCGTCCCGTAGAGATCAGTCCCGGTATTTCTGGTCGTAGTGGTAACCTGGAGCGAAAACCTGACGGCACTTTAGTGGCCTATATCGCATTCTGGCGGTACCTGTTTTTTGGAGTGCTTTTTGCCTTGGGTTTTTACCTCTGCATGCGTGGTTTTGTTATTTTATATCAGGAATTGCCATCCGGTTTTTATAAACATTGGGATAAGATGGCCACAATAACATTCTTAGCACCAGTATTGGCCATTGCTATGTTTATTTGGGGCTACTTTATACTAAAAGACGGCTACAAAAAAGTGCAGTTTGAGCTGGATAATCATCAGGTAAGCTACCTTAGGAGTGGAGTAAGAGGTGGAACTATTCTTTCAGAAAATACGGCATCCGTTGCGCTCCGGGATATTCTTGAAGTGGGATCCTATCGAAACCCATTTGGCGGCGGCGTTATCACGGCGCGAACGTCAAATGAAACCCATAAGATCATCTTATTGTTATCTGCCCAGGAGCAACAGATTTGCTATAATGCATTAATGGAAGCCATACAAAATCGTCATTCAGACCGCAAAGCATGATGCATTCCGATCAATTGTGATCAAGGACGAATGCTGTAAGTCATAATCTCCGTGCCATTAGACTTTTTTACGATTTCTTTTGTGTTTCTAAGTATCAAAGTATGGCTTCCAAGTTTGCTATAGGAAACAAAGTCTCCGTCTGGAGTTTGTTTGCAGATGACAAACATATGCCAGCCCTTGTCCGCAGGAAGTGAAATGATAACTTTTTTCTTAGACCTCAATTCTTTTTCAATAGTTTGAAAAAGGCTGTCTATCGGGAAGCTTGCATCCCGGGGCAAAACAAATTTTTGAGAGAAAGTGATGCCGTATAATTCTTTATTGTCAAAGTCACGAAAGGAACCATCATTTTTGTTTTTCCATTTATTTTGTAAGTCGTAAAAATCGAGATCTACAACTTTATAGTACTTTAGTACCATTTCGACAGCAGATGGAATGCAAGACAATTGAAAAAGCTGATCGTGGTTATTTACTACAGTTTCAAAAAAATCACAACTATCGATCTTTTGTGCCTGAGCCTTCAATTGAAAAATAAAAGATGTGGATAGGAGTACGATCGAACTAAAAAGTATCTTTTTCATAATTTGAATTATTTTTGATGATTAAGAACAATAAAGAAAGCTCGCTACAAACCAGGCGAAGTGCTGTAAGTCATGATCTCCGTACCGTTGGACCTTTTCACAATTTCTTTTGTATTTCTAATGATTAATGTATGGCTTCCAAGTTTGCTGTATGAAACAAATTCTCCATTCGGAGTTTGTTTATGAACGACAAAAATAGGCCAGCCCGTCTCCAGCTGCAATGCGATAATTACCTTTTTACCGGACCGTAATTCTTTTTCAATAGTTTGAAAAAGGCTGTCTATCGGGAAGCTTGCATCCCGGGGCAAAACAAATTTTTGAGAGAAAGTGATGCCATATAATTTTTTATTGTCAAAGTCACGGAAAGAACCATCGGTTTTGTTTTGCCATTCATTTTGTAACTTATAAAAATTAGTATCTACTGCTTTACAATACTTTAAAACCAATTCGATAGCTGAAGGAATACCTGAAGATGGAAAGATCTGATCATGGTTGTTTACGACAGCATCAAACGGATCGCAATTATCGTTTTTTTTCGTTTGAGCCTTCGATTGAAAGGCAACAGATGTAGATATTGATATCAATACTATACTGAAAAGGATCTTTTTCATAATTGAAATTATTTTACTCAACACTGAATCACATTCATTGAAATATTGGTTTTGCTCTAAGATACATTCTCCACCGTCCGTAGATCACCACGAATGCTAGACAGATGTCAGCTTTTCTAACTAAAACAAGGCCGTTAGGCTTGATCGCGTATTTATCTTATTTTACAATAATAAAAAAAAAGATAAAATACGCGTGGTTTTACTTTACATAACTATTTGCTTTGCATTATTGTCATAATCAGCCAAGTGGGGAGTCGATCCGGGAAAGGAAGATATGAATCTCACACGTAAATCACAGGAAGGTGCTAGATTATTAGATATACTGATCTTGATAGTTGGAGATAAAAATATCATTTTTTCCTTATTTTGTGATACTTACAAATCACTACCTATAAAAATTAGCCTTGAACCCGCGCAAAATACTAAGCTTTTGGAGAGATGTAGAAATCTTCAACCTGCCCGATCTTCGGGAGAAGGAAGTGCTCCATCTTGCTGATACCCTTCCATGGAATGAGGAACGACCAAGCTCCTCAGCTTATAAAACCTGGCGTTACACCCTGTATTTTGGCAGGGTTCCAAAAAGTAAAGTCATCGAAGTTATTGAAAAAGAGCTATCTAATAAAGATACAGAAGAAGAATGGAAAGAACCTGTAAGCGGTTTTACCTGCTTTTCCGCGCTGATTCTCGATGAAAATGGACGTCCCGATGAAAGAAGCTATATCCAATCTTCCTTTATCCATGGGCTAAATTGCCTGCATAACAATGAATCCGTATCCAATGTTGCCGAAAAGCTCAATCAGGCACAGGCAGATTATGAGCTCAGGTTCCAAATTCCACCTGCAGATGAACTCCATATTATCCGCAAAGGAGATTCCGTAAGCCAGCAGCAATTAGAAAAGGAACGCCTGGAATTGCAAGCCATCACAAAGGCCTGGTGGAGCGACGAAGTGATCATCTTATACGCAGCCAAAGAAGTGCAGCGAGACTCCGTTCCAGACACAAGTTTCTTAAATAGCTTTTGTTTAGACGATTTGAATACCCTCATCAACAAAGACCCCAGGAAATATGGAAACTCCTTAAAAGAATATTTAGCCGCTGATGTCCAGGAGAAGAAACGCAAAGACCTCATCAGCAATATTGATGAACTGGTTAAAACACTGGATCCGGCAATCTTACCCGCAGGCCGCTGGCCAGCCAACATTTCCTGGGGGCTGTATACAGGACAAGTAGGCGCTGTAAATACAGCTGTAGCCGAGCTCAAAAACGAAGGCGGAATAAGAGGAATTAATGGCCCTCCGGGTACCGGAAAAACAACACTGCTTTTAGATATTATTGCAGAAGTAGTTGTACTAAGGGCTACAAAACTCATCAATGTTGAATACCATCAGCTATTTGGCAAAAAATTCAATAAAATAGAAGACGTATTCGGTGGCTACTATCTTCCCCTGAAAGAAGTCTTCTATGATACCGGCATCGTCGTTTCCAGCAATAACAATGTTGCCGTTCAAAATATCACTCAGGCACTACCAGCTCGGAGTAAAATTGATCAGGAGGAATTTGAAGGCGCAGATTATTTTGCCAGCTGCGGAGAACGTTTAGTCAATGAAGAAGCATGGAGCATACTTGGAGCCACACTAGGCAATTCAGAAAACCGGCAAAACTTCAAGAAGAATTTTTGGAAGTCGGGCGATAAAGAAAGCCCAGTTGGATTCGAGCAACTTATCTGGAGTGTTTATAAAGATGAATCTAATGATCAGACTGCTGTAAACGTACAAAAATACAATCAAGCCAGAACAGAACTAAAAGACCTCTTAAAATCCTTCAATAAATTTCAAAAAGAAGCATCCACGTTTCACGCCCTTTTGCCGGCGCAATTGGCAAATTTGAAAGAAAAGAAAGTACTTAGCAGCAAAATCAAGCTTGCCCAGGAGACAATAGATAAACTGCTTCAAAAGCAATTAAAATACAAGGACATTTTAAGTGAAAAAATACAAGAAATAGAAAGCCTTCAACAATCTTTAAACCTGCATAACCAACATAAGCCTTTAATTTTCTTCTTTCAAAAGCTATTCAATACCACGGCTTACAAAACATGGAATGAACCCGTAGCACGCTACCTTGCCCAACTAGATGCCTTAAATACGGAACTAAGCACCTATAAAAAAGAAGATAAAGACAACACTGCTCTTCTT
>NZ_DATMRL010000071.1:0-5339 GCF_035566355.1 Pedobacter sp. | reverse complement strand
GAGAATTCCAAAGACGGCATTGTTTATGGAGAACCAGAGAAAATGACCACTAAAGAAGATGTGGTCAATATTGTTGTCGGTTTATTTTTTGATGGAACAGGAAACAACCGTACCAACATAAACAGGAGAGAAAGTAATTCTCCCATTTATACCGCACATGCCAAACCCTCTTTCTGGCAAGACAATACCAGTTATGAAAATGACCGGACCAATGTAGATCACCTGGAAAAGATGTACAAAAAGGAAAGCCTTTATTTTTCTATTTATATAGAAGGGATTGGCACGACGAATGATGATTACGACAGCTTAAAAGATATGGGTACCGGAGAAGGCTCTACGGGTATCAGGGGTAAGGTTAAAAAATGTTGTGAAGAACTCGTTAAAACCATCAAAGCCAATACCAAGAAAGATGTGGGTACCTTAACTGTAGATGTTTTTGGCTTTAGCCGCGGAGCCGCTGCGGCCAGAAATTTTGTGCATGAAATCACCCTTCCAAGTGAGGATGATAAACCTGCCAGAGGTCATTTTGGAGAACAGGCAGACAAAAGTAAATTAAAAATAGCCTTTGTACGGATTCGCTTTGCAGGTTTGTATGATACCGTGTCCGCTTATGGCGTTAAACACAGTAATGACCTGGTGGAACTGGACTTAAATGCCATTAACAGAGCTTCTAAGATTGTACATCTGACGGCTGCAGATGAAACCCGGGAAAAATTTGAACTGACTTCTGTAAGCACTGGTACTGAACTCTCCCTTCCGGGCGTGCATTCAGACATTGGGGGCAGTTACAGGGATAATGTCAATGAAGAGGTTTCTCTTGCCGAAGAAATGTTATCCCCGATCAACAGGGATAAACTGGTGGCTGCAGAGCGGGACCGACTGATTGAACAGGGATGGTATACGGGAAGTCAGATGAAGATTCAAAATTCCTATAAACTGACGGGCAACAGGGTACTGAGTAACAAATACAGTTTGATCCCCTTGCACCTGATGTTCGAAATGGGCACTGATCCCTGCCAGTTTGTAGAAGATCTGCTCAATACCGCTTATAAGATTCCTACAGCACCCTTGAGCAATTCGAAATTGCTTTTAACTGATGTCTATACCAGGATAAAGAATTACGCCATCCTTAAAACAGCACCTCCATTAGTGTTCAACAGCCGAGGTCAACTGCAGTCTTTAAAAAATATGGTTGATGTTGGAGCCTACCCGGTAGATAAATACAATGCACAAGTGCGGGACCACAATATGCTGATGGAACTTAGAAACAGGTATCTCCACTTCTCTTCCAGCTGGGATGGTGTGGGTAAAGAACCTCGTATCAATGACAAGGGAGAAAGAGAAAGAATGGTTTTTAACCCCAGATCAACTTAAGCCCATGAAACAATTATTCACGTTACTTATTATAGTCAGTTCCTTCACTTTAAGCTCTTGTCAGGAAAAAATGAAAAAATACGATTGGATACCAACAGAATGCGCGCCAGCAAATTACCCTGCACAGATTTACAAGGGTGCTCTTCTCTATGGAGAAAAGGGGAGTATTTATATTCCTGATGGCCGGGCAATCAATTATGGATGGGGCGAAAGCGGATCGGTGAATATTGCAGGGGAGCAGATGAAAGAAGTTCCACATACACTGGAAATCAGTTGGCTTTCCTTTACGGAGAAGAAAAACTATGGAGGAAAATTTGAACTGGATACCAAAAAAATAGATTCTTTATTTGCGGCAGGTTATCCTGATGATTCTGAAGAAGGAGGCAGGGGAAACTACCACAGTGTTAAAGTTGGGATGGCGCCGGGAGGCGACTTGGTTGTCTGGCTCACCGGATCAAGAAGTAAACAAGTTGAAGTGGGCTTTTTCAAAGCTAAGCCTATAGAAAACCTGGATTGGAAGAAGATTTATCCCTCTATGGAGGATGGTATCGGAGCCTATGTCGATGTGATTGTTAAAAAACTTCCGGATTCAGTAAAGGAACAAATAGCGGCAGGCAAGATCCCTTTTGGTTACTGGGAAAGTTTAAGGAAAAGGTACAACTGGAAACCGGAAATCCAGACGACGGCTAAAGTGTTAAGAATAGATCTGGATTATTTTAATAAGGAAAGAGATTTTGTATTTGGGGAGGCACTTCAGCACCTGAGCGTTAAGCCAAATGCAGTGATAGAGGAACTCAGCGTCTATTGGCTGGATGACCGGAACAGAGAACTGCGCACAGAACTCAAATTTGATGAACAGGAGGCTTTTTCCGTGTTTTCTAAGATTCCGCAAGGTGAAGAAGCCCATTTGGTCGTGGTATTGGATAAATCAAAAAAGGATGCAAAGGTTCATTTGAAGATCAAAGATAAAGAGACCCCATTTCAGCAGGTTAAAGTACAGAGTTTTTACAAATAGCTATGGAACAGGTAGAGTTTACAGATCATAATGCTTTGAAACTGCAGTTAAAACCACCACATTTTAAACGCAGTTATGGTGTGGTGTATACCTATACTTCAGGAAGTAAAGAAGATGCGGTAAAGTTTGATCTGGATGTAACCTATGTGAAAACAATTATAGACCGTTCCAGGGTCTTTAAACTGGAAAGGACGTCCCCGGTATATGTAAATGATATCGCACCAGATCTGGTGGCAGATCAGCTGGCCTATGAATGCGGAAAGGTATTTTACCCTCTGCAACTGGAAATTGGTTTTGATGGAAGTTATATGGGGGTATTTAACTATCAGGAGATTCTGTCCAGGTGGAAAGATACCCGGAGCAGTGTAGAAGAATATTTTAAAGGAGAAACCACTGAAAAATATCTGCAGCTCATGGAACTAAGTCTTTCTTCGAAGGAAAAAATAGACCTGATTTTTAGAGATGAACTGTTCTGTGCGGTGTTTTTTTCTCCGGTTTACAGGGCTTATGGGGAGAATTTCATTCTGGAGACCCGTTCAAGCTTTCCTATTGGCGGACGTTGCGCCCCGGTTAGATTTAAAGGCACTGCAGAGGTGAATCCGCTGTTAAATGCAGCCGGCCATATTGAGATTCAGTACACAGGAGAGGCTGATGACGAACGAACAGCAGGAGATTTGAAGGAAGAACAAAGCTTTCCTATAGAGCGACTGATGAATCCGGAAGCCATTCCGGTAACTGGAGATTATAGCATAAGATTGGTTCTGGAAAAAGAAACCAGGTCTATACGATCTCTGGTTGGCAGGTGGAGGCTGGAGCTGGGAGAGGTCCAAGAAACGGAACTGAAAATATTTGAATGGCTGGAAGAAGAGGACCAGCAGGAAATGTTACAGGAGAGTGTCCGTAAAGGCATGGTATTCCTGGATGGAAACCACGAGCCCAAGGAAAAGAAGATTACAAATCCTTTTAAATTTTTATGGGATTAACCCGGTAAAGGAGCAAAGATATGGCAGAGAAACATTTAGTTGTAGACGGAGCAATGTGTATGTGTAATTACGGTACAAGCCCGGACACTTTAAAAGTGAAGACGCATAAGCGGGAATACGCCAATGATAAAGATGGCAGCACTAAATATATTGCCAGTAATAAAGATATTGGCCAGACTTTCCAGAAAAACTGCTTTGGATCTTGTTCCATGCAAAGAAACAAACCCTGTAATGCAGTGGTTACGGAATGGAAAGGGTTTTATGAGCACACTACGCTCACCAATGGCGGCAAGATTTTGCTGGAGGACAGCAAAGCAACCTGTCCAATAGGGGGAGCAGGCTGCATAAAAATTGTGAAACACGGTCAGATTGCAGAACCGGGGAGCCAGAATTTTAAAAGTGCAGAACCTAAGGTGAGCAAAACCTTAAATCCTGCAGTAGATCCCAGAGAATTAACAGAAGAACCGATAAGTATTGAAGGTATAATCTTTGAATAGTATGCCAAAAGGACCGAAAAGAATAGATTTAGTTGCCGGAGAATATTATTACAAAAAGGCTAGCAATGCAAATGTGATCGTTTTAACACCGAACGTTGCCCATGCTTTCGAAGTTGTAGAATGGTACCCGGGAACCACAGAGGCACAAAAGAACAGTGTAACCTGGCTGTATGAAGATGCAAAAAGAACCAAGATCCTGATGATTTCCAAAACAGGAGCACCCTCTCTTCGTGCGTTATCTGTTCCAAAAAAACTATGTGGAAATGTGCCCATGTATTATCTGGAAGCCAGTTTAACAGGTACTATCGATCTGAATGTGAAAACCGGTCTGCTGGTGCGGGGTATCTGTGACCCATTGATTGTAAAAAGTACCTGGAGTAAATCATATAAAGGAGAAAATTTAGGAAAAACTCCCATCAATTTCGGCGATGATGTGCATTTAAACGTGCAAACTGAAGGATTAAACGGTCACCGTTTAACGATAAAAGTCTATAAAAGACAAGCGCCGCTTAAAGATAAGGATGTAGACGTTTTTAGCAATGTGCTGGTCGAAAATGGAGAGATCAATCTTCAGATCAGAAATACTTATAATTGGTATGCAAATTTAAAATACGGACCTGATGTGCAGGAGCTGTATGTGAAAATTACCGACAATCAAAGTGGTGTACTGGTTAAAGACAGCTTTAAACAAGAATACCACGGGCGCTATCTGCGGTTAAAGAATAAAGTGAGCACATCTGCCGTTGCCACCCCGCTTAACCTTACCGTTGCAAAAGTTGGCCCGCCAGCCGAAAATCTGAAACAACCGGACCATTGTAAATTCACTAAAATAGAGATTTCGGATATTGGAAATCCTCCAATCCCTATTTTTGATGAAGGAAAGATCAAATTGAAAGGTTCCATAGACTCAGAGTTCTACCTGGACGAGAAGATTAATTATGAGTTTAATTCCTATAAGGTCCGTAATGAAGATAAAAAGAAGCTCGATAAGATCGCGGAAATTCTGATGAAAATCGCTTTTATACCGGTAGAATTAGGCTCGCATACGGATCGGTTTGGCACACCTGAATACAATATGGCCTTATCTGAAAAAAGAGCGAAGGCGGCTGTGGAGTACCTGATCTCAAAAAATGTAGATGCCTCCAGGATCACGGCCAAAGGTTATGGTAAAACCCAGTTGCTCAATGCTGACGAAAAGCTCAGTAAACAAGACAGTGTAGTGAACAGGAGAACCACCATCAAACTGAAAATCTTTACTCACAATGCCATGAGCATGGAGTATGAAACCATTGGGCCTGGAAAAAGTAAAGCAAGGGACTTACCCATCAGGATCTACAGCTTCACCACCGATGGTCTCTGTAATTTTCCCTCAAGACCACATCACAGATATGTGCCTTACGGGGAATTGGTACCTAAGAAAGAAGCCCAGGCACTTAAACTGGATGGAAATGAAACCATTCACCCAAAAAT
>NZ_DATMRL010000070.1:0-6316 GCF_035566355.1 Pedobacter sp. | reverse complement strand
ACGGATTAAACATTGCCAATATACTTCGCCGCTCTGCGAAAACCTGGGATGGGGGATACGCCATTTCAGGAATAGTTGGAAATGGAGATGCTTTCTTTATGCGTGATCCGGCTGGTATCCGTCCTGCATTTTACTATGTTGATGATGAAATTGTGGTTGCAGCTTCAGAGCGCCCGGCAATTCAAACAGCTTTTAACATTGCACTGAAAGATGTTAAAGAAATTGAGCCTGGACATGCACTGATTGTAAAAAAGGACGGAACGGTAACTCAGGAAATGTTCAGGGAGCCCCTGGAAAAAAGAGCCTGTTCTTTTGAAAGGATTTATTTTTCAAGAGGATCAGATGCCGATATCTATAAAGAGAGAAAACACCTTGGAAGCCTGCTTTGCAAACAAATCTTAAAAGCGGTAGATGGGGACCTTAAAAATACTGTATTTTCTTTTATCCCTAATACAGCCGAAGTTTCCTTTTATGGAATGGTGGAGGGAATTCATGGACATATCCGTCAGCTGCAGAAAGATGCTTTGCTGGGACGCAAGGAACTGATGAATGACCAGGAACTGGATGAACTGTTGTCTTTGAGCCCAAGGGTAGAAAAACTGGCCATCAAAGATGTCAAGTTAAGAACATTTATTACACAGGATGCCGACCGCCAGGATATGGTGGCACACGTATACGATACCACTTATGGGGTAATCAAAAATCATACAGATACGCTGGTAGCCGTAGATGATTCTATTGTAAGAGGAACTACGCTTAAACAGAGTATTATCAAGATCATCGACAGGCTTCACCCTAAGAAGATCATTATTGTTTCTTCTGCGCCACAGATCCGTTATCCGGATTGCTATGGTATTGATATGTCTAAGATGGGGCAGTTCGTTGCTTTTGAAGCGGCCATACAGCTGTTACATGAGAGAGGTTTAAAACATATTATTGATGAAGTTTATGAGAAATGTAAAGCTTCATTACTGTTGCCTAAAGAACAGATTGTAAATCATGTGAAGGATATCTATCGTCCTTTTACACAGGAAGAGATTTCAGCGCAGATCACAAAGATCATTACACCAAAGGACACAGTTGCTGAAGTAGAGGTGATTTATCAAACCCTTGATAACTTGCATGTCGCTTGTCCAAACCATACTGGTGACTGGTATTTCTCTGGAAATTACCCAACCCCGGGAGGAAACAAAGTCGTAAACAAAGCATTTGTAAACTGGAAAGAAGGAAGTAACCAGAGAGCTTACTAAGCAATTTTAATAGATAAAAATTAAAGCCCTTGTCTGATTTCAGGCAAGGGCTTTTTTTATCTGTAATATTTCAGGATCACTTCAACAAACAACCTGATGGCAAAGATAATGATCACCCCTCCGGCAATGCGGTTTAGGGTTTGGATAGACTTTTCTTTGATCTTGTACCTTAGTTTTGCAGCATAATAGGTCTTTATCGAATCCATGGAAAGCTGTGTTGCCATCGCAATAATAAAGAAGACAATCTTCTCATTCATATCATAATGCAGTTGTACGGAAACAATTCCGCCAACCATGATCCAGAACATTAGGGTGGTTGGCGACAGCAGGCACATCAGGAAACCTTTAATAATATAACCCCGTTTCCGGATTTTGATCTTTTCATCAATTTCATAATTGACCTTTACTTTCTTAATCAGATAATACAGACCAATACCCAATAGGAAGAGCCCGCCAATAATACCTATATACTGATTGTATTTTGAATTGTAGTTTACAAATTGTGAACTGAAAATGGTGGCGCTGATGAATACGATGTCACTTAGTATAACGCCAATGGCTAAAGAAAATCCCGCTTTAAATCCCTTCTCAATACTTGTTTTAATCATGGAGAAGAATACAGGCCCCGTTAAAAACGAAAACAAAATCCCTGCACCTATCCCTTGTAATATTGCTTCAAACATCTAACCTAAACGTATTTTTATGCAATATGCAATTTTATACCTTAAATACTCCTATTTTTTTTACTAGTTTTAGCGTGTAAACAATACACTTTGGTATACAACAATTTTTATTTAAGTTTAGCGCTTAAAACTTTTCACTAACCATAAACATGGAACAACAAACACAGACCAAATGGGGGCAGTTCATACCCCTCGTCACGGTATTCTTTTTTTGGGGCTTTGTAGCCGCCAGTAATGACATTTTAATTCCCGTTTTCAAAAAAGCCTTTGACCTTACCCAAAGCCAAAGTCAATGGGTGTCATTAGCCTTTTACATTGCGTATACCGTGGGCTCATTAATTTATAATGCAGTTTCGGTTCTTATGAAACAAGATCTTGTCAATAAGATCGGTTACAAAAATTCATTGGCATTAGGTCTGGTTATTTCTGCTGTAGGAACTTTATTGTTCTATCCTGCCGCGAATTTAGGATCATTTCCGCTGATGTTGTCTGGTCTGTTCATTGTTGCCCTTGGGTTCTCCCTGCAGCAAACAGTTGCCAATCCGCTAGCGATCGCTTTAGGGCCAATTACAACAGGTTCACAGCGTTTAACGCTTGCCGGAGGGATCAATAATTTTGGTACAACCATAGGCCCTCTGATTGTGAGTTTTGCTATTTTTGGTTCCCTGTCCAGCGCAAGCGAAAACGTAAGTATTGAAAGCGTTAAAGTGCCTTATCTGATCTTAGGTGTTGCTTTTATTGCGGTGGCCATATTCCTGAAACTATCTTCTTTGCCCGACAGGCCAACTTTGGTTGAGGCAAAAGTAGAGGATTCAAGCATGAAGGGCTCAGCTTTAAAATACCCTCAACTGGTATTGGGTATGGTTGCAATCTTCGTTTATGTAGGTGTTGAGGTATCAACCGCCAGTAATCTTCCTGCTTATATGGAAAGAGATCTTGGATTTGCAATTAAAGATATTGCACCCTATGTATCCCTGTATTGGGCAAGTATGATGATCGGTAGATGGACCGGCGCAGTAGAAGCTTTTACGGATAATGTAGGAACCCAGAAAATATTGAGGTTTATTGCACCTTATTTAGCTTTTGCGATTTTCTTAGGGGTGAATGCAATGTTTCATCATGACCTTGCGCCGTTCTATGTTTACGGATTAATTATTCTGGTATTGATCATTGCAGATATGGCCAGTAAAGGAAATCCGGCCAGGATGCTTCTTATATTCTCTTTCATTGGCATTACAGCCCTGTTGATCGGTATGTTTACCAAAGGTATGGTGAGCGTATACGCATTTACCAGTGTAGGATTGTTCTGCAGTACTTTATGGCCATGTATCTTTACTTTAGCCGTAAGCGGACTTGGTAAAAACACCAGTCAGGGCAGTAGTTTCCTGATCATGATGATCATGGGTGGAGGTATCATCAGCTGGGTTCAGGGTTATGTATCTGAATTCACCGGCATCCAGTATAGTTATATTGTAGGTATTATATGTTTTTCTTACCTGGCGTTTTATGCCTGGAGAGTCAGCGGAATCCTGAGGTCGCAGGGCATCAGTTTCGATAAGAAGCTTTCCGGCGGACACTAGAAGAATAAAACTATAAAAAATCCCTCCCTGAATACATAAGGGAGGGATTTTTTTTCGCCTATATTTGCGTCCCGTTTAATTGAAATACAGCTTATGAAGAAAGGATTTAAAGATATATTTATGCACCTGGCCACAGATCTGTCTGCCCGTTCACATTGCGTCAGGGCCCAGGTAGGCGCAGTCTTAACCAAAGATACCCGGATCATCTCTATAGGCTATAACGGGCCCCCTTCCGGCACACACAATTGTGATGAGGAATGGCCGGAAACCGGTTGTGACAGAGATTCCAGAGGCAGTTGTTCTCTTGCACTGCATGCAGAAGAAAATGCCATCCTGTTTGCCACCAAAAATGGTTCTAATATTGAAGGCGGAACATTATACACCACTTTATCCCCCTGCATTGCCTGTGCACGTTTAATCCTCTCCTCAGGCATTAAAGTAGTGGTCTATAAAGACTCCTATGCCGAGTATAAAGGACTTCCGAGTGATGAGGGGGTTGATTTCTTAAAAAGATTCGGTGTAGAAGTGAATAAATACTAACTTTGTGTCCATGCTAGAAAAAATCATAATTCTCGATTTTGGATCCCAATATACACAGTTAATTGCACGCAGAGTTCGCGAATTAAACGTTTATTGCGAAATATATCCTTTCAATAACATTCCAGAGTTTTCATCAGACGTAAAAGGTGTTATCTTTTCCGGTAGTCCTTACTCGGTACGCCAGGAAGATGCTCCTCAAATTGATCTGTCCAGATTCCATAAAAACTACCCGGTGCTGGCAGTTTGTTATGGCGCTCAATACATTGCTCAGCAATCCGGAGGCGAAGTTCAGGCTTCTTCTACAAGGGAATACGGAAGGGCAAATCTGAATTATGTAGCTAAAGGAAATCCACTGTTTAAAAATATTTCCTCAGAATCTCAGGTGTGGATGTCCCATGGAGATACCATCACTGTTGTTCCTAAAGATTTTGAACTGATTGCCAGTACAGACAGTGTAAGGGTTGCTGCCTTCCAGGTTAAAAATACCCAGACCTATGCAATTCAGTTCCACCCTGAAGTAACCCACAGCTTGGATGGCAAGCAATTGCTTCAAAACTTCCTGGTTGATATCTGTGGATGTCATCAGCAATGGACACCGGATGCCTTTGTAGAAACAACCATAGCGGACCTTCAGGCAAAATTAGGAAATGACAAGGTCGTACTTGCCCTTTCCGGAGGTGTAGATTCCAGTGTTGCTGCGATCCTGTTGCACAAGGCCATAGGGAAAAACCTGCACTGTATTTTTGTTGATAATGGTTTGCTTCGTAAAGGAGAATATGATGCCGTTCTGGAACAATACAAACATTTAGGACTGAACATTAAAGGTGTAGATGCCAAAGACCGCTTTTTAAGCCAGCTGGCAGGCGTTAAAGACCCTGAGTTAAAACGCAAAGCTATCGGGCGCGTGTTTATTGAGGTTTTTGACGATGAAGCGCATTTGGTACAGGATGTAAAATGGCTGGCACAAGGGACTATTTATCCCGATGTGATTGAATCCGTTTCTGTTAAAGGTCCTTCAGCAACTATAAAATCACACCATAATGTTGGCGGACTACCAGACTTTATGAAATTAAAAGTGGTAGAGCCATTGAATACACTCTTTAAAGACGAAGTAAGAAGAGTAGGACGTTCATTAGGTCTGGAAGATTTCATTATTGGCCGTCACCCTTTCCCTGGTCCGGGGCTTGCCATCAGGATTCTTGGAGAAGTAACAGCCGACAAAGTAGCTATCCTTCAGGAAGCCGACGCTATCTATATCAATAACCTTAAAGAAGCCGGCTTATACGATAAAGTTTGGCAGGCCGGAGCCATCTTTTTACCTGTACAATCTGTTGGGGTAATGGGAGATGAGCGTACTTATGAGAATGTAATTTGTCTCAGGGCTGTAGAATCTGTTGATGGAATGACTGCAGACTGGTGCCATCTTCCATACAATATACTCGCTAAAATTTCTAATGAAATCATTAACAAAGTAAAAGGAATAAATAGGGTAGTATATGATATTAGTTCAAAACCACCGGCTACGATTGAGTGGGAGTAAATATTTCCTGTTGATCCTTCTTGGGCTGTACCTTTCTTCCTGTTCGAAAAAGGTACGGCCCAATAAGAATAAAGTCACTGCCGAAGTCAAAAAAGAAGAGGAGAAACCCGCCAGGAAATTTACACAGGCGAGTATCTCTTTGCTCGTGCCGTTTAAATTGAATGAGTTTAAGCCAAAAACGGAAAGTAAAGCCGATATAGAGCGATATGCAATGGCCATTGATTTCTATCAGGGCTTTAAAATGGGGATTGACTCCGCGGCTGCTGCAGGCTTAAATTTCAAGGTGAATGTCTATGATACCCGCGATGACAATGACCAGCTGAACCGCTTGTTCAATACCGGAAGTTTATTGGAAAACAACTTGATTATTGGCCCCGTCTTCCCGGATGGGCTTAAAGCGATGGCAGCCTATTCCATTGCACACCAATTGCCTGTCGTCTCTCCATTGGCAGCAACACAGCCCTCTGAGTTTGGAAACCCGAACCTCATTTCCATCGTTAATAATATTGACCTTCATGCCAAGAAAATAGGCAACTTTATAGTCAGGAAATATGACCCGGCAAATACCGTAGTGATATTGATCAATACCAGAAAGAATGGAGATGAAACCTTGGGAGAACCGCTGCGGGAATACTTTGTTTCACAAAAAGCCAGCAAGTTTAAATTCGAAGAATATGCTTCCGTTTTTACCATGGAAACAAAAGCTGTAAAGACTAAGAAATA
>NZ_DATMRL010000069.1:0-9389 GCF_035566355.1 Pedobacter sp. | reverse complement strand
AACGGGTTGAAAGTTTTAGAAATTGAACTTGAAGAGGAGTTCGATGAGGCAGAAACCGACAGAAAGACAATTTCTAATCTGCACATGGAAGTTATTGTTGCTGGTTTAAAAAGACAAGGCCTGAAGACAATTGTGGTAGATGAAGCCCATCACTTAAGGAACGAATGGTGGCAGACATTGATTCACCTGAAGAAGAGCTTAAGCCCTGTTATTGTTGGTCTGACTGCAACTCCACCTTATGATGTAACTCCACAGGAGTGGGAAAGATATCTGGAACTTAATGGCCCTGTTGATGTAGAGATCTCTGTGCCCGAATTGGTTATTGAAGGGGATCTGTGCCCGCATCAGGATTTTGTCTACTTTACTTCACCTACGCCATTGGAAAATGAAGGTATCATAAAATTCAGAAAGGATGTGGAAAGGATCTTTTCTGAAATACGTAATGATGAAGTTTTAATTGCTGCGGTAGAAAGTCATCGATTATGGTTAAGCCCAGCAGAAAATTTAGAATGGATTTACAATAATCCTTCATTTTATTCAGCTAGTTTGATCTTTTTGAATGCAAACGGTAGAGTTGTTGGGGATAACTACCTTGAAATTATAGGAAATAAGAAGTATAAGTTACCCGATTTCGATTTCAGCTGGTGCGAAATACTGCTGGATTTTTACTTCCGAAATGAGGATGGAGCTTTTAAAGCATTTGAGCATCATAGAAAAAGCCTGGAGAATAAATTGAGGTGGTGTGGTGCATTGGAAGGGAGAGAGATTAATCTCCGTGGAAATAACCAGATCACCAGTTTGCTGAGCTCTAGTGTGAGTAAGTTAGATGGGATTAAACAGATTGTTGACTTTGAATTTGGGCAATTAGGAAATACCCTGAGGCAGGTCATTTTAACAGATTATATCCGGAAGGAATTTTATGTGAATTTGCCTGAGAATGACCTGGAACTCAATAAAATTGGAGTGATAACCATCTTTGAAAAATTGAGACGGAATAACGCTGCAGGAATAAAGATTGGTGTTTTGACGGGTTCGATGGTGATCATTCCTAAATCTGCTTATGTTGTATTTGAAGTATTGGGTGCCGAATTTGGAATAAGCGATATACAAGCTTCTTTGGTTCCGTTTGATCACGATTATTTGTTGATCGAACAAAAGGAACAATTAAAAAATAGACTTGTTGATATCATTACCAGGATTTTTCAACGGGGTGAAATTGAAGTTTTGATTGGAACAAAATCCCTGCTGGGAGAAGGCTGGGATGCTCCAGCCATTAATTCCCTGATTTTAGCAAGTTTTGTTGGGTCCTTTGTTCTTTCTAATCAAATGCGCGGAAGGGCTATTCGTACGCAAAAAGGAAATGATCATAAGACCGGTCATATCTGGCATTTGGCTTGTATAGACCGAACTTCAATTTCAGGCGGAGGAGATGTTGAGGTACTGAAGAGAAGATTCCGGAGCTTTGTAGGGGTTTCCACCTTAAAAGACGGAGGAATTGAGAATGGAATAGCGCGTTTAAACTTGTCTGCTGATCTTTCGTTGCCGTTGGCCGCCCAGGAGCAGAATACCCGGACTTTTAAGGAAGCTGCAAATAGAGATTTGTTAAAGTTTCAGTGGGCAGTCGCATTGCAAAGGGGAGTAAATTTAGTAGAGGAAATTAAGGTTCCCTTCCTGCAAAAGAAAGGTTATCAGGCTATAAAAAAGATGTACCTGGATAAGACTATTGCCAATTTTGCTATAACTCTGGGCTTCAGTTTTGTGTATTACTTTTTTAAATTCCTTTTCCGTGCTTCCAGGGAAATCAGGTCTGTGCAGGATTTTTATGCTTTCTTAGGCGCTTTTGTTGTGCTTGGCACTCTTTTATTTGGACGCAGGACGCTAAAAATGCTTACGCTTTATTTTGAATACAGAGATATTTCTAAGGATATGGAGCAAATTGCCCAGGCCTTGTTAAATACACTGGTCCATATGGGCGTGGTCCGGTCAAATATTTCGGCTTTGAAAGTGGTATCCTCTCAGGATCACCTTGGGACCGTATATTGCCATTTAGAGGGCGGGACTAATTTTGAACGGTCAACTTTTATTCATATGCTGACGGAGATGGTCAGGCCGGTTAACAATCCAAGATATATTATAATCAGGAAGAGTGTTTTTTTGTTTTTTGTAAAACAGAAGGATTATCATGCAGTTCCGGAGCTTATTGGCAGAAATAAAGCACTGGTTACTTTTTTTGCTCAGCAATGGGCAAAGCTGGTTGGACCGTGTGAGTTTGTGTTTACGAAGACCATTGAAGGACGAAAATTGATTTTAAAATCGAGAATTGATTCTTTGGCATCCCAGCTCGAAGAAAGGGTACAGCAGGTGAGCATATGGAAGTAATTAATTGTGTGAATTGATCTGCCTGATTTATATTGAATTAGCTTTATTTCAGGTCTGGCCCCCTTATTTTATTTAATTTTTTTTCATAAAAAGTTTTGTTTTTCAATTTCAAACGTTACTTTTGCAGTCCGTTAACGAAACGGAAATGCATTTGTAGCTCAATTGGATAGAGCATCTCACTACGGATGAGAAGGTTTGGGGTTCGAATCCCTACAAGTGCACGGAAAGCCTTAGATTTCTCTAAGGCTTTTTGCGTTTAAGTGCTTTTCTAAACCTTTGTTAACTCGATGGGTGAATTTGGTTAATCTACTTAATTCTGAGTATTTTTGTTTTAATGGAGTCTATTGCCCTTACCAAATCACAAGCACGGAAGATCATTCTTACCGCTGCCGGACTTGCCCAAAAGGCACAGTTTGGGACGGGAATCGAGGCTGTTTACCGGGTGATTGACCATCTGGGTTTTGTGCAGCTGGACACGAATTACGTTGTAGAGCGTGCACACCACCATGTCATGGCTGCGCGAGTGCCAGATTATCAAACGGAATGGTTGGCTGATCTTTGTGAAGACGGCCGGATCTATGAGTATTTCACTTCCGACGCCGGTTATCTCCCCATGTGCGATTTTCGCTTTTCATTACCAGTGAAAAGGGCTTTTGAAACAGATGGTAAACCACTCACCAAACCGGAAATCAATTTAATGAAACAGATTTTGGACCGGGTGGAAAGAGAAGGGCCGCTCATGGTTGGGGACTTTGAGAACGACCGCCAGGAAGCGAGCTCGGGCTGGTGGGATTGGCGACCATCCAAGGTTGCACTCGAAAGGCTTTACCTCAATGGGGAGCTGATGATCAGCCGTACCAAAGCTTTCCAGAAAGTTTACGATCTTCCGCTCAATTTAGTGCCTCAGGAAACAGACTTAAGTCTGCCCACAGAGGAAGAATATGCCCGTTTTGTCATCCATCGAACGATAGGGGCATTAGGTATTGCCTCTGTGAAGGAAATGGCCTGGCGTGCCCGTCGTGTGAAAGGCAACCTGATTAAAAAGGAACTGGAAATAATGGTGCAGACTGGCGAGATAAAAACGGTAGTGGTTGATGGACTGAAAGGCCCGTTCTTTATGCTCCCTGATCAGGAAATTGGTGTTGGGTTATCCAATGAGGTCTTCATTCTATCGCCCTTCGATATCCTTAATGTTTTCCGTCATCGGCTAAAAGATTTTTTTAATTTTGATTACCAGATCGAATGCTTTGTGCCTGCGCCCAAACGCCTGTACGGTTATTTTTCACTACCTGTACTCGCCGGAGAAACCTTTATTGCAAGGATGGATGCCAAAGCTGACCGCAAACAAAAGGTCCTGATCGTCCATAATATTCATTTTGAACCGATTAAGCTCCAATCAGTCATTATTGAAAAGTTTACACAAACCTTAAAAGAATTTGTTCAATTCAATCAATGCCAGGACATTGTCTTCAAGCGATCCAATAATGAAATTTACCTGGAAAAGATTCGCAAAGGTTTTCTCTATAAATAAAAAAACCGCCCCACTAAGAAGTAAGGGCGGTCGTTCTGCCTGGTTAGGCTGTTGATTAATTTGGCATTAACACGGTATCCACTACATGAATTACCCCGTTTTTCTGGTAAACATCTGTTATGGTTACCATGCTTGTTCCACCTTTCTCATCTTTCAACATTAATTTCTTTCCTTCCATCCAGGCCCACAGTTTACCCCCTTCAACAGTAGTGAGTTCTGCTTTGCCGTTTCCTTCTTTAATTGCTTTAGCAATCATTTTGGAATCCATCTTTCCAGCTACAACATGGTAAGTTAAGATTTTGGTCAGCATCCCTTTGTTTTCTGGTTTTACAAGTGTCGCTACAGTTCCCTCTGGCAATTTGTCGAAAGCTTCATTGGTCGGTGCAAAAACTGTAAATGGACCAGGCCCTTTCAGGGTTTCTACCAAACCTGCTGCTTTAACCGCTGCAACTAATGTGGTGTGATCCTTTGAGTTCACGGCGTTGTCTACAATGTCTTTGGTTGAGTACATTGCTGCGCCACCTACCATTGGGTTTTTCTGAGCGTAAACTTGTGTTGACAATGCCATAACTATTAAGGCTGCAACGGATAAAATAATTTTTTTCATAATCAGATCTTTTCGTTTGGATGCATGTACGCAAAAGATAACAGGCTTGGTTTTTTAACTTATAAATATTTTAATTGTAAGCGAATTGTCTTTTATCAGCTAAAAGCCAAAAAACAAAACCCAACTGTTCTTTTTTTACGTTTATTGGGTAAATGAAACAAATCTTAAAAAGATGAAAAAGATAGTTTGCTATATGGTCTTGTACACCTTAACGATCTGCTCCGCATTTGCAGCATCGTCCAATGGCCCTGGTGTAACAAATGTTAAAAAAGAGAAACAGCCAGTTCAGAAAGTAAAACTGGATACCGCTACTTTTGCCACAGGTTGTTTTTGGTGTACGGAAGCCAAATTTAAAGAGCTCAGGGGCGTAGAAAAGGTGATTTCTGGTTTTAGTGGCGGGCATGTCGCCAATCCGAGTTATAAAGAGGTATGCACGGGAACAACCGGTCATGCAGAAGCTTGTAATATTATTTACAATCCTTCGGTAATCTCTTTTGATGAACTGCTGCAGGCCTTTTTTGTAGCTCATGACCCAACACAGCTGAACAGACAAGGGAATGATGTGGGAACACAATACCGTTCTGCTATTTTCTATCACAATGCTGCTCAGAAAGATAAAGCAATTTATTACGTTAATAAACTCAATGCCGAAAAAGTTTATAAAAATAAAATTGTAACCCAGGTGGTGCCTTTCAAAGTGTTTTATAAAGCAGAAGATTATCATCAGGACTACTTCAGCCAGAACGGCAATGAACCCTATTGTAAATATGTGATACAGCCTGAACTTGAAAAGTTCAAAAAGGTGTTCAAAGATAAAATCAAAAATAAATGATCAGGCGATGAAAACATTCATTTTAATAGCAACCGTGTGCTTATTTTCCTTTACACGGGGGAATGCACAGCATCTGAAGTCTGCAAAAGGCCACGACAATAATCCTTATTACTCCAATACAGATACCAAGCCAGTAAAGGTTTCCAATGCCGTATGGAAAAAGATCCTGTCGCCTGAATTGTATGCTGTTGCCCGTGAACAGGCAACAGAACAGCCATTTACCGGGCAGTACTGGAACCAGGATGCTAAAGGGACATATTATTGTGCAGTGTGCGGAAATGTATTGTTTAAATCGGATGCTAAATTTTCCAGTACTTGTGGCTGGCCCAGTTTTTTTGAACCCATAGGAAAGAAAAGTGTGATCTATAGGGAAGACAATTCACATGGTATGCAGAGAACAGAAGTGATTTGTGCCAGATGTGGATCCCACCTTGGACATATCTTTGATGATGGGCCTCCGCCAACCGGGAAAAGATTTTGCATGAATTCTGTTTCTCTGGATTTTGAACCGGACAGATAAGATTTGCAAATTTAGTCTGGTTTATTTTTAATGCTTAGAAAGGCCATCAATGCCGATAGAAAAGCCAGCCCTGCAGCTACTTTCATGATCCTTCCATAGGCATTGATAAAACTGTTATGATAAACTGTTTTTATTTGTTCTTTAACTGATGGGGGGAGATCTGCTGGTACTTTAGCATCTCCCAGATTAATGGCCTGGCTGAGAATGACCTGCTTCTGTTGTGGGTGCAGAGGAAGACTGATCAGTTCTTTTTGTAATGCTGCTGTGAAGAACAAAACGGCAAGCGCACCAAGAATTGCATTGGCAAACACGCCTGATATCCTTGAAATAGCATTGTTTATACCAGATGCGGTTCCGGAAAACTGCTCACTTACTGCACCCATTACTGCTGCGGTAAGTGGAGCAACCGTAAGTGACATGCCAAATCCAAAAACAAGTATTCCAGGGAAAAAACTGATCCAGTAATCTGAGGCACCTCGGGTCTGCCCTACAAAAGACAGCATCAATAGTCCTGCCCCGGCAAGAAAAGGTCCGAAAATCAGAAATAACCGGGGACCATATTTATCTGCCAGACTACCAGCAAAGCGGGCATTCACGACCATGAAAATAGTGAATGGCAGAAAGGTCAGCCCGGATTGAAGCTGGGTATAGCCTTGTATCTGAACCATGTTTAAAGAAAGGAATAACATTCCTGCACCAAGTCCGGCATAAAGGAAAAAAGTCAGCAGGTTGGTTCCGCTAAATATTCTATTTTGGAAGAGACGCAAGGGCATCATTGGATGGGGGCTTTTATATTCTATAAAAACAAAGATCAATAATAGTATTAGACCCGTTGTGATAGAGCCATAGCCCTGTATATGATTGAAACCTACAGCTGGGACACGCAGAAATCCGAAAGTGAGCAGGGCAAGACCTAAAGCAATCGTTACTGCACCTTCAAAATCGAGTTTTTTGGCGCTGGTCTTGTCTTTTGTTTCCCGTACTTTAAAGGCTAAAATAAGCAGTACAAGAATCCCGATAGGTACATTGATGAAAAAAATATAACGCCATAAACCAGCATCAGCCAATGCGCCCCCAAGTGCAGGACCACCCATGGTGACTAGTGTAGTTGCGGCAGACCAGGTTCCAATGGCTTTGCCTCTTTCCTTTTCCTGGATAGAGGAGGATATAATGGATAAGCTCCCGGGAATCATAAAAGCACCGCCTATACCTTGTATAACTCTGAGGATGATCAGCATAGGAGCTGAAGAGGAAATTCCACAAGCTGCTGAGCCTAGAATAAAAATGAAGACTCCGGCCATGAAAATTTTCTTGCGGCCAAAGTGATCTCCCATTGTCCCGCCAATCAGGATCAGAGCGGCAAGCATAAGCAGGTATGCGTTGAGTACCCAGAATAAATCAGGACCCGATGCATGCAGGCTCTGCTGCAGAGAAGGTAAGACCACGTTTAAGGCCGTAGCATCTATAAAGGCCATAGCAGAGGCCATTATGGTAGAAGCCATTATCCATTTGCCTGCTGTGCTTTGAAGTGCTACTGTTGTCATAACCAATTGGATGATTTCATCTACTAAATATACCTAATTATCCAGATCCTGATGTCATCTGCATACCTTCTTCATACCATGTTCGCAAAAAAGTACTTTAACCCATATTTGTACGAGGTTTTTGCGAAGAAAGTATGAAGATAAGCGAAGGAAGGCAGTCCTTTATCTCCGATGTCCTGCATGGAGATCCTGCGACTGTAAAACCGCATTCTATTTTAAGTCCTATTTTTATTAAATTCTTGTTAAATTGGTTACGGATACGTAACTTTGCAATCTCAAAACTGAGAAAAGCCTAACTGCGGATGGCAGAAAGGCTTTTAAATTTTTAAAGACAACCCAAATGCTGAATTTTGTTCTCTTTGGCCCACCGGGTGCAGGCAAAGGCACCCAATCTGAAAAATTAATTGATAAATATCAGTTAATCCACATCTCTACCGGTGACCTTTTTAGGGCACATATTAAAAATCAATCTCCGCTAGGCCAAAAAGTGAGTCAGCTTATTGCAGACGGACAACTTGTTCCGGATGAAATTACGATTGCAATGCTGGAAGAGGAAGTGGATAAGAACCCTGAAGCAAAAGGATTCATTTTTGATGGTTTTCCGCGGACGGTTCCTCAGGCACAGGCTCTGGATGAATTTTTGGAAAGTAAAGGCAGTAGTATTGCCGGTGTAATTGCTCTGGATGTAGATCAGGACGAATTAACCAAAAGAATTGCCCAGCGTCAAAAAGAAACGGGTAGAGTGGATGATCAGGCTGATAAGTTGCAGAAGCGTATTGAAGAATATTTTAATAAAACTATTCATGTTTTGCCTTATTATGAGGCTCAGGGAAAATTGAGCAAAGTAAATGGTATCGGAAAAATTGATGATATCTTTGCAAACCTGTCTACTGTTATTGATCAGTATTAATAAAAATATTTGTTTAAATAGCGGGACAGATTTAAGTTCTTCCCGCTATTTTTATTTATAATGAAATCGTCAGAAGAAATTCTGACTCAAATAAAAAGATTATGTCGCAAGGTTCAAATTTTGTAGATTATGTTAAAATATGCTGCCGTTCTGGTAAAGGAGGGGCAGGTTCTGCACATTTACACCGCGATAAAAAGACGGCAATGGGTGGGCCAGATGGTGGTGATGGTGGCCGTGGAGGACATATTATCCTAAGAGGTAATACGCAATTCTGGACCTTGTTACACTTAAAATACCGTAAACACATTATTGCTGAAGACGGAGGTTGCGGTTCCAGCGGACTTTCTTCTGGTAAATTTGGAAAGGACGAGATTTTGGATGTTCCTCTGGGAACGATTGCAAAAGATGCGGAAACGGGAGAAGTTTTATTTGAGATTACCGAAGAAGGTGAAACCAAGATTTTAACCCCGGGAGGTCGTGGGGGGTTGGGTAACTGGCATTTTAAAACACCTACACTGCAAACGCCGCGTTTTGCGCAACCAGGCGAGCCGGGAATTGAGAGATGGATGGTGTTAGAATTGAAAGTTTTAGCTGATGTAGGTTTGGTAGGTTTTCCAAATGCCGGTAAATCGACCTTACTTTCTGTGTTGTCTGCTGCTAAACCGGAAATTGCGGATTACCCTTTTACAACATTGGTGCCTAACCTGGGGATTGTTTCTTACAGAGGTGGTAAATCTTTCGTCATGGCAGATATACCAGGAATTATAGAAGGTGCGTCTAAAGGAAAAGGTTTAGGCTATCGTTTTTTACGCCATATTGAGCGTAACTCTGTTCTTTTGTTTATGGTACCTGCGGATACCACCCGTTCCATTAAGGAAGAGTATGAGATCCTGAAAAAAGAATTGCAGGAATACAACTCTGAACTTATGCAAAAACCTCATTTGCTGGCGGTAACTAAGGCAGATATGCTGGACGAGGAGCTAGTGGCAGAGATGAAGAAAGAGTTACCAGAACATATTCCATCTATATTTATTTCTTCTGTAGCACAAAAGGGGCTTACAGAACT
>NZ_DATMRL010000068.1:0-3771 GCF_035566355.1 Pedobacter sp. | reverse complement strand
CATTCAAAAAATTCAACCTGAAATCATTCCATTTGAACTTTTGGATTTTAACTTGGGTGAGCGATGGATACCATCGCGCTACTATTCAGAGTTTGCTACATCCCTTTTTGAAAAAGATACAAATGTTAAATATTTCCGATCTGTCGATGCCTTCAAGGTAAGCTACGAAGGGCAAAATGTCAAAACGAGCAGTGAATTTTCTGTAACTCCTAAAAGTGGTAGAAAAACTTATGGAAATACATTGTTTGAGCATGCTATAGAAAATACGAGCCCTTTATACACTTATGAAGTCAAGAATGTAGATGGTTCTACAAGTAGAAAACCGGATAATGATGCAATTCAACTGGCACACCAAAAGATAGAAAATATTAGAGGGAAGTTTATCACCTATTTAAAGGAGTTACCGGAGAAAGAAAAAGCTTTTTTGGAAACTTATTATAATAAGCTTTTTAACTGTTATGTGCTGCGGGAATACAATGGAGACCATCAGAAATTTCCAAAATTGGATTATAAATCTTTAGGTATTCAAGATTTATATAGTTCGCAAAAGAACTCGGTATGGCGCATCGTTCAAAATAGAGGTGCACTTATAGATCACGAAGTTGGACTTGGAAAAACACTAACTATGATTGTTGCTTCTATGGAAATGAAACGCCTAGGCATAGTAAACAAGCCTATGATTATAGCTCTTAAAGCAAATGTAGAACAAATTGCAGATACCTACAGAAAGGCGTATCCTAATGCTCGTTTATTGGCTCCTGGACAAGAGGATCTTACCCCGGCTAAACGTAAAAGAATTTTTAATGAGATTACTAATAACAATTGGGATTGTATTATTCTTACCCATGATCAATTCGGAAAAATTCCTCAATCGCCTGAGATCATGCAATCCATTTATAAAAGTGAGATTCACAATATAAAGCAGGATCTAAAAACTTTGAAAGACATGGGGAGAGATATTGATAAAAGGTTGTTAAGAGGAATGGAGGTGAGGAAGCTTAACCTGATGAACAAATTAAAAGAGATTACTGATGCTATTGAAGGTAAAAAGGATTTGGGAATTAATTTTATTGACATGGGCATTGATCATCTTTTTGTAGATGAATCTCATAAGTTTAAAAACCTAACCTTTACCACGAGGCATGAGCGGGTTTCTGGGCTCGGAAATATTACAGGCAGCCAGAAAGCGTTGAATATGTTGTTTGCTGTGCGGACTTTGCAAAAAAAGTTTGATTCCGATCTTTGCTTTACGTTTCTTTCGGGTACTCCTATTTCAAACAGTTTAACGGAGCTATATCTTCTCTTCAAATATCTAACGCCAAGAGAATTAGAAAGACAAGCAATTGAAAATTTTGATGGTTGGGCTGCTGTTTTTGCTAGAAAGACTTCGGATTTTGAGTTTTCTGTAACCAATGAAATTATTTCAAAAGAACGTTTCCGAAATTTTATTAAGCTTCCGGAATTGGCATTATCTTATAACGAAGTAACGGATTACAAAACGGCTAAGCATATTCAACTAGATAAGCCTGAGCTGAAAGAGATTTTAGTAAATATCAAACCCACTCCAGACCAAATCGAGTTTACTAAAAATTTGATGGCATTTGCAAGATCGGGGAATGCACAGCTAATAGGAAGGGCATCGCTAACCAAAGAAGAAGATAAGGGTAGAATGCTTATAGCAACGAATTATGCCAAAAAAATGGCTACGGATATGCGTCTAATTGATGAAAGTTATGAGGATCATCCGGATAACAAGGTAAATATATGTGCACGAAAGGTTGCCGAAATCTACCAACAAAGCAATGATTATAAAGGTACACAAATTATCTTCTCTGATTTAGGCACTCCAAAACCTGGATTTAATTTATATGATGAATTAAAGCAAAAACTTATAGAAAATTTCAACATTCCTCCTCATGAAATCACTTTTGTTCATGATTGGTCGGCAAAGAAAAAGCCCGAACTATTTACTAAAATGAACAATGGTGAGATACGTATTCTCATCGGAAGTACTGAAAAGGCTGGGACTGGATTAAATGTTCAGGAAAGGGTTGTTGCACTCCATCATATGGATATTCCTTGGAAACCCTCTGAACTTGAACAACGGTTTGGCAGAGGGGCAAGACAGGGTAATTGGGCTGCAAAACTCCATAATGGAAATAAAGTGTTCAATTTTATCTATGCAACTGAGCGATCTCTAGATAATTATAAGTTTAATCTCTTAAGAAATAAATTGATTTTCATTAGTCAAATGAAGAATTCTGAACTCAGTGTAAGGAGTATTGATGAAGGTTCGATTGATGAAAAGAATGGAATGAATTTTTCTGAGTATATCGCCATTTTATCGGGAGATACAACTCTATTGGAAAAATCTAAAGTGGAAAAGAAAATTTTGGCAATCGAGAGCTTGAAAAGTGCCCATTTTAGAGAAGTGTATAAGACCAAGTTTGATTTAGATGAAATGAAATCCCTTTTCGTAAAAACCTCTAAGCTATTGGAAGAACTAGATTTAGATGGCAAATTATATAAAGGCGCTTTACAGTTTGATAAAGATGGCACTAAATTAAATCCCATTCAACTTACTGGATTTAAGTCGGCGGATCCTGAGCAAATAGGTAATTATCTTATTATACAGTCTGGACATTGGAAAGAAGGACAAGAAAAAGAGTCACTGGCCAAAATTGGAACATTATATGGTTTTGACTTGATCATTCAAAGAAAGGCAAAGATGGATTATGAGAATGGCCGTACAGTTTTTCAATTTGTCAATCTATTATATGCGCAGCGTCCTGGAGGAGATATCAAATATAATTTGAATTCCGGATATCCCAATCTAGAGCACCCTAAACTAGCAGCGCGATATTTCTTAAATGCAATTGATAAGATTGATTATCTGATGGTTAAAAATAAAAAAACTCTTGCTGAGCTGCAAGAAAACATACCAAATCTGGAGACCTTGCTTAATAAACCTTTTGAAAAGGAGAAGGAACTTCAAGAATTAAAAACATCTCTTTCGAAATTGGAATTGGAGATTTCAGTGAATATACAAGCTAAGCAAATGGAATTGAGTGCAGTTGGATTTGATGATCATTCTATGGCTAAGCTTTCTGTCGT
Organism: Pedobacter sp.; assembly: GCF_035566355.1. Lineage (GTDB taxonomy): Bacteria > Bacteroidota > Bacteroidia > Sphingobacteriales > Sphingobacteriaceae > Pedobacter. The sequence goes on along the minus strand of NZ_DATMRL010000068.1, from coordinate 657 downwards.
TCCGACATCCTTCTCTATGTTACTAAAACCTGAGATTATTCATATAGATAGTTTAAGGAAAACTGTAAATGCTTTGAAAGATGAAAGTATTTCTAAGGAGAAAAGATTTAAACAAATAAGGATAAGGGCCTAAAACTTATACTAAAAGAAAGGAGAATTATGGCAAATAGTGTATATGTAATCAATAAAGGAATTAACAAAAGTATTGAGTTTAAAGGTTTAAAAGCTCAATATATATGGTACTTAGGTGGTGGAATGCTCATTTTGCTTGTCTTGTTTGCCATACTGTATATCGTTGGTGTAAGTCAATATATCTGCCTGGTTATTGTATTAGCCGCCGGTGCTGGTTTGGTTTACAAAATTTATGAATTGAGTAATAAATATGGAGAACATGGAATGATGAAAATGATGGCCAAAAGAAGTGTACCCAAATTAGTGAAATCAAATAGTAGAAGAGGGTTTATAAACTTAAAGAATGAAAATCATGGAAGTGGAAAATAAAGAGGATAAAGCCAATCTGCGTGGTATATCCTATATCCTTGATAGGACAAAAGGAGAGTTCAGACAGGAAATGAATGAACAGAATCGGATTTCATTTAAAGAAATGGACAAGATTGGCTCGACCTATATGTTATATATCGATGAGAAGACTAAAAA
>NZ_DATMRL010000067.1:0-9574 GCF_035566355.1 Pedobacter sp. | reverse complement strand
TGTTACTGGTGGCATTGTTAATACTTACAATGCATTAAAACTTGCTTCAGAAACAAAATAAGTCCTGAATAAGACATTGAATCCTGCAGCCCTTTCGTGAATTTTCGAAAGGGTTGTTTGTTATAACACTTTTTTTTTATAAATGTATTTTTTGTATCATTACAGTGATCTTAAATCACATATCGCATACGCTAAGAATGACATCTACCATCGACCTATTCCAGCTGTCTCCATTGCCAATGTGGATATTTGACATCAATACGAGGTTTTTTTTAGATGTGAACGAGGCTGCAATGCACCTTTTCGGATATAGTCGTAAAGAATTTCTGGGACTGACTGTGGACGATCTTAAAGTCAGGGAGGGACAGCCGAGAGATAAAACTATTGAGCACCTGATCCTGAACGGACTTGATAAGGAAACGCAATTGCTGAAAAAGAAAAACGGCGAACGCGTGTATACACATGTTGTCAGTAATCCTGTAGAATTTCAGGAAAAGAAAGGGGAACTTGAGCTTGTAACAGATCTGACAGAGCGGATTGAAAGTGAAAGAAAGATGTTGGAAAGCTCAGAGCGGTTTAATATTGTTTCCAAAGCGACAAGTGATACCATATGGGATTGGAACTTAACCTCTGGAAGCATTATCTGGAACAGAGGAATTAAGGGAATATTCGGGCATAAAAGTATTATTAATCACACAACAACGATGTCCTGGAGGTACGATCATATTCACCCCGAAGACAGGGAAAGGGTAGTGCTTAAAATCCAGGAACATATTGATCAGAAAATAGAACGCTGGCAGGATGAATACCGTTTCATGTGCGGTAACGGGAGTTACAGATATGTATTTGACAGGGGTTTTGTGCTCTTTGACGAAAGTGGCAGTCCTATCCGGGCTATAGGCGCCATGGAAGACATTACCAGAAGAAAAGAATATATCAGGGCGATAGAAGATCAGAATAAAAAATTTAAAGAAATTGCCTGGATACAATCTCATATGGTTAGAGCACCATTGGCCAGGATTATGGCATTGGTAGACCTGATCAAAGACTATGGTCCGGATAGTGATTATGATGTGATGCTTCAGCACTTAGCCAGTTCAGCTAAAGAACTGGATGCAATTATAGTTAATATTGCAGACAGAACCCCCTGATTTAATTTTCTTCAGGCTCATAACCTTTCCAATTCCATTCTGAACTATTTTTTCTTTCAAAAAAGACTTTGAAAGACTGACCCGGAGGCACCGTAAAATGAAAGGTAAGCTCTTTTTCATCCCGATCCTTAGGGATAAAGCCAGGCAGAAGGGTTTCAGCTATCATTTTTATTTGTTCTTCTTTAATCATATTCTGAAAATTACGGTGCAAGTATAGAGTTTTTTTTCGGGCTGGCATTAATGTTGTAGAAATGCATAATTCATATGACACGAATCCTTATTGTTGAAGATGATCCTGATGTACTGGATGTTTTTCAAGCCGTATTAGAAGCCCATCACTATAAAGTTTTTCCTTTAATGACAGGAAGACCTATATTCAAAATTATAGAAGAGTTTAAACCCGACCTGATTCTGATGGACATCCGCCTGGATGGCATGGACGGGAGAGCGATCTTTAAAGAAATACGATCGAGAAGTTCTACGGCACATATTCCTGTTCTGCTTACCTCAGGAGGTTTTAAAGAAGATTATATCCTGCGGGAAAATCTAAACAATGCTGATTATCTTGAAAAACCTTTTGATATGCAGGTCTTATTGAAAAAAACGAAAAATTTACTCGAAGGAAGTTATATTTTTTAGAAATGTATTTTTTTGAGGATACAACTTGCTAACTTTAGCAAGATGAAAATATTTAATGCCCTCCTGTTTCTGTTGCTTGCAGCTCTATGTTCTTATGCACAGGAGATGCCAAGGTCTTCCCAGTACATTTTCAATACCTATCTGATCAATCCGGCAATTACCGGTATAGACAACTATATAGACGTAAAAATGGGGTACAGGAAACAATGGACAGGTCTGGAGGGGGCTCCGGTAACCAGTTACATTTCTGTTCATTCTCCTATAGGGGATGATTTTGTAAGAAGTTCTGTGAATTCCTTTTCTGGTTATGGAGAAAATCCATTAAGTAGAAGTTATATCAATACCTATACCTCCGCAGAGCCCCATCATGGTATCGGCTTTTATGCATTGTCAGATCGCGCAGGGCGATTGAGGCAAACGAATGTGAGTGCAAGTTATGCTTATCATCTTGGGCTGAGCACAGAAGTGAATCTGGCGCTTGGCGTTTCAGGTGGCTTTTCTTCCTTAAATATAGACGTTGACCACGTAAGGGTAGATCAGGTTTCTGACCCGCTGTTGTCTGCTGATTACAACAACCGGATCCGTCCGGATGTAGGAGTCGGATTCTGGTTGTACAGTCCAAAATTTTTCCTGGGTGGATCAGCAAAACAATTATTAGGTTACCAGCATAAAGTGGTGAATAAGGAAATTAATTACTCTGCTTACCAGCAACCCGTGATATATGGAACCGCCGGCTATAAATTTTTTGTAGACGAAGATATTGCAGCCATTCCCTCAGTATTGCTTACTTACTGGTTAAATGCGCCTTCGGCAATAGATGGAAATTTAAAGCTGGCTTATCAGGATAAATTCTGGATTGGCGGCAGTTATAGAAACAACGATTCTTTTTCCTTTTTAGCAGGGGTCAATTTTGCTTCCCTGATCAACCTGAGCTATTCATACGATGTGTCTACTTCAGCACTCCGGTCTGTAAACAACGGGACTCATGAAATCGTCATTGGCCTTTTGCTGAATAACCGGTACCAGGTCAAATGTTCTACCAGGCAGTTTTAAATTACCTTAGCAAGGTTAAACTGCCGCCAAGGGGATTACAATCCGCTCTGAGATCTATTTTAAAATAGTACACACCAGCAGGTAGTTCCTTACCTCTGAAATTCCCGTCAAAAGGTTTAGTATATTTTCCTATAGATTCATAAACCAGCTGCCCGCTGCGGGTGTACAGTTTAATGTTGTAATCACTATGTTCGGGTAAGCCCTTGATTACCCAGGTATCGTTTAGCCCATCTCCGTTGGGTGTCATGGTATTCATCACTTCCAGGTTATCATTGGTGACTTCCACGTGGACTTTGGTGAAGTTACTCACACAGCTCCCTAATTTGCGCCTGATAAAATAATCTGCAGTTTTCGCAATTTTAAAAATGAACTTTCCATTCTTGGTTTCGAGCGTTGGCATGTCATCATCCAGATTGGAGAAGAGTTGATAAGTTCCTTCTTCCGGTGCGATTACAGGAAGCATGATTTCCGTGGCGTAGCAAGTCCTCAAGTCTTTAACTACAGGTGGGGGGATTATAAAAGAAGGATTTTCTATCGTAAACCATTCACTGGTTGCCAGGCCACAGCTGGTGTTGTCTTTTAGTGTAAGCTGGTATTTTCCGCCAGGTACATTAATGAGCTGCTGGGTGGTCTGAACAAGCTCACCGGCTTCGTTTTTCCAGCTGAAGCTATAGGGTTCAATACCACCATGTACAACGATACCAGTTACTGATCCTCTGGATAAACTGCAACCGTCATTTACTGCTTTGCCACTTGAAGGCTCAACAACCAGCAGAGGAATTTTATTGATCACGTAAGGACCAAAAGTAGTCTCGCAGCCATTAATGTCGTAAGTAAAGAAGGTGTAGCTGCCTGGTTTCAGGTCTCTTAACTCACTGTTCGTTCCACTGACCTCTGTAAATAGAGTGGATTCTACCCATTTATATCTGGTTGGTCTCTGAGAGCCAGGATTATAGCTTAATATGATGCTGCCATTGTCCTGATCGCAGGTAGCCGGTTGAATAGAGGGATTAAAATTGAATTCGGTTTTGGGGATCTGGTTGACAATAAAGGAATTGAAATTCGTGCATGGGGTATTACTGTTGCTGGCCACCAGCTTGTAGGTGCCCGGGCTCAGGTTTTTCAATGAAGGAGGAGTCGCCGGATCATAATTCTTCATCCCGCCTATACTTTGTCCGGATGGATCAAACCATTCGTATCGGTTGGCTTCTCCGATAAGGACTTGCTCTATTGCACCATTATTACCACTGCAGGTTACATGAGTAATCTGTCCGGCACTAATGGTGACAGAATTGTAGACCGGAATATAAATAGGCTGAGTTCTTGCCGGAGAGCAGGTGCCCTGATCTGATACTTCAAGGACGTAGTAAAGGTCGCCAGCTACATTTTCCAGATCCAGACTGGTCTGCCCCGAAATTGCAGGACCCATAACGCCTTTTCTCTGATCGTAAGTATACCATTGATAGCTTGCCGTACCCGTAAGATCTGTAACCTTGATGTTTTTTACCGAACCGTTCTGCTTGCCACAGGCTGCATAGGTAATATCCATGGTGTTGAAATCGAAAAGTGGTGCAGGTTTTCTTTTTATCGTCAGGAAGACAGATTCCTGTTTGCATCCCGCCTCATCCGTCACCACCACCTTATAAGAGCCCTCCGGAAGATTTACGGATTGCCCTTCAGCAACTTTACCCTGGGCATCGTGCCATTCATACTGGATAACCCCTTTTCCTCTGAATACATTGGCCTTAAATGTAAAGCTACGCTGGCCACATTGAGGATTCACAGGTTCTATTTCCGGAATTGTAAGTTTCTGGTCTTTGATTTCAAATACTTGTGATGTGGATTTACAGCCATCGTCAATGATCACCTCATAAGAACCAACGTCGAGGTTCGTGATCTTCTGATCGTGCCCCAATGGTGTTCTGATATTGTTAATGATCTTATTCCAGGTAAAAGTAATCCCTTCCCGGGGCTCAGGGATATTAATGGATCCGTTGGCTTTGCAGGTCACCGGTTCTATTACGGCCTCATTTTCCAGCAAGGCTGTTGTGGAAAAAGGAGAGGTGGTGGCATTGAGTAAACTTGCAGTTGCCGTTACGCTTCCGTTGATGGTACCCGTATATTGCCACCTGCCATCACTTCCTGCAGGTACTGTTCCAATATAAGTTTTACCTTCACAAAAGCCCTGGCAATTTTGAGTATAGAAAAGTTCTATCGTAGAATTTGGGGTTGCTCGTCCTGAAACGGAGGAAGGTGATTTTTTAAGAATTTGGACATAGGGCTGAAAATTGTTCAGAGCTTTACCAATTCCAAAAATTCTGTTGCAGAACATACTGTTCCGTGTAATTTTAACTGGTTTGAAGGAGATACTCTCTATTCCGTAGCCGTTGTACCCAATGCGGTTGGTTTCTGCTGGCGTTGGTCCACCGATATTGCCGGTAGCACCATCTTCTATGCGAACCCCTCCACCGTTTCCAAGTTCTTCTGTGCCTGAAACACCCGTACCAATGGAATTACCTGTGAGGGTAAAGTCTGCATTTGCAATGGCTATCCCCCAGGTCCTGTTGCCGGAAATGATGTTATTTCTGATAAATAAATTGGTAGACTGGGCATTGAGCTTTATCCCATAAATTTCGAGAGAAGAAGAGGAGAGAAACAGGGGAAGTTCATGATAGTCCTTTGTTCCGCTGTAATCTGTACCGATCTTATTGCCAATAATATTAATATTGAAACGGCCGGTGCTGGTGTAATAGTTGTACCTGCTGATGTTCAGGTTATATTGATTGGCAGAAATCACATTCCCTTCGCCGGTATTATCCCCTCCAACGGTTAAAGCACAATCGTACAAACTGGCCGAGATTCCGGTCATATTTGGGTTGGCCGTATACCCATCATACATGATTCCAATCAGGTTAGACTGAATAGAAATATCGGTCAGGGGATTTATTTCGTAATATGTGGAGTTTTGAATAAGTATGCCATTGATATTCCCACAAATTACATTGCCTTTTCCCGGAGCACCTATTTTAATGTTGTTTGCACGGTAGTCGACTACAATTCCAGAACCCTGATTTGTATTTAAATTCTGGAGGCTCGTAAGGGTGGCAAAATTCCTCAGGTACAGCCCGTAGATTTCCACGCCTTTAGTTTGAAGGTTATTGGTTTGATATTGGCCAATCCGAAGGCCTGAAAAACTGGAACCCGGAAATTCTGGTTCCAGGATGATCTTTGCGCCAGATACACCTAAAGCGGGCCAATTCTGTGAACTTCCATCGATCACGACATTGGATGGTATAACGGGTAAGGCCGATCTGAGCCGAATGGTTCGGTTGGCATCTGTTGCAGATCCCGATAAGTTAAACTGGATCACGTAGCTGTTGGCGGTATTGGCCGAAGGAATGCTTTCAAGGGCTGCTCTTAAGGTACCCGGGCCACTGTCGGCATTAGAGCTTACGGTTAATGTCTGGGAAAAAGCTTTACCGAAACTGAGTACCAGCAGCAGCAGGAGAGTGAATTTAGAACAGCGCATAACTTAGATTAAAGGACCAAAATACAATTTAAATATAAAGATACTTTACCGGGTTGAAAATTTGATTTCCAGTCTGGAAATATAACTGGGTAGAGTTGGGTAATTTACTACTCAAATTGCCCTAAGCCAAGGCTTAGTTTCTCTTATTTCATAAAAGGTCCTTTAGGTGAAATGTGATCTGAACCAGTGCTTTGACCTTTTTTTGGATAGGCAATGGAATATGGTTTTATGAGGTATGGTAATTGTTTTCAGATAGTTAACTGATCATTAAACTAAAGGAGATGGAAAATATATTTAATACAGCTATACTTCCGCCAAATGAGGAACAAAGATTAGAAAACCTGAAAAAGTATAAAATATTCGGAACCCAGTCTGAAGTCATCTTCAATCAGCTTGCAGCGGTGACGGCAACCTTGCTAAAGGTTCCGGTGGCCATGATCAATTTTGTGGATAAAGATAACGTATGGACAAAAGCAGATCAGAAAGGGGAGAACGGGCAGATCACTGCCCGGGGTATGAGTTTATGCTCACTGGCAATTTTGAACGATCGTATTACTGTTTTTGAAGATGCAGTAAAAGATCCTTTCTTAATGATGAACCCATGGATTGCCGATTATACGGATCTGCGTTTTTATGCGGCAGCACCAATAACGACCAGTGAAGGTTTTAATATCGGTGCGGTATGCATTGTGGATAAGACCAAAAGGACTTTCAGTTACAGGGAGCAAAAAAAACTGGAGTGGATTGCCGCGGTAGTCAGAGCTGAACTGGAAAAACGCACAGATCCTGATTAGCAGATAGCAGAGCTATTTGCCACTCATCGCTTCAGCAAGCAAGCCATAAGACCTGAGCCTTGCCTGGTGATCAAAGATATGAGCAGTGGCCATAATTTCATCTACCTGGGTTTGATCCAGAAATTGCTGCAGATCATTTGCTATAGTTTCTTTACTGCCGGTGAAGGTACAAGCGAGCATTTGACTGGCCTGTTCTTCTTCATAATCCGTCCAGATGTCATCCATACTTTCTACCGGTGGTTGCAAAAGTCTTCGTTTTCCGGTCACAATCCCTCTGAACAATTGATAAAGAGAGGTAGCCAGTTTGTTCGCCTCTGCATCTGTATCTGCTGCGATTACATTTACACAAGCCAGAACATAAGGTTCTTTAAGATGTTCGGAAGGTTTGAAGTTCTGACGGTATAAGTTAATCGCAGTCAGGAATTGTGCCGGAGCAAAATGACTGGCAAAAGCATAAGGTAAACCTAATGCGGCGGCAAGTCTTGCACTGTCGGTACTGGATCCAAGAATCCAGATTGGAATGTCCAGACCTTCTCCGGGGATTGCCCTCACACTGCTCGTACTGTTCTCAGAAGAGAAATAAGCCTGCAACTTTAATACATCCTGAGGAAAGCTGTTTGCCGCATTAAAGCGCTCGCCCCGGATGGCCATGGCGGTCAGCTGATCCGTACCAGGTGCACGGCCCAAGCCAAGGTCAATCCTGCCGGGATACAAGGACTCCAGTGTTCCAAACTGTTCCGCAATAATGAGGGGAGAGTGGTTAGGCAACATGATTCCTCCTGAACCCACACGGATAGAAGTTGTTCCACCCGCAATATGTCCGATAACAACAGAAGTAGCAGAACTGGCTACACTGATCATATTGTGATGTTCTGCGAGCCAGTACCGATGGTAACCCCAACTTTCTGCATGCTGGGCGAGATCAAGACTATTTTTAAAAGTATCTGCTGGTGTTTTCCCCTCAATGACGGTAGCCAGGTCGAGTACGGAAAAAGGAATAGAGGTCAGTGATTTTTTCATATCGTTTAACGTCGGTACAAAATTACGGCCTATTTATCTTAAAACTGTCCAATTCTGGGGATATGACTTTAAATCCACACGGAAAACAAAAAAGCCTTTCCTGGAGGAGGAAAGGCTTAGGAGCGGGCATTTAGTTTTTACTGTTTGGTGACTTTGAATTCAGTCCTTCTGTTCAGCTGGCGACCGGCAGGGTTATCTTTTCCATCCGGGAATTGATTCGGTGCAATCGGCCTGCTGAAACCATATCCTTTGCTGGTCATCCTGCTTGCAGGTATTCCTTTGCTCACCAGATAGTCTACACAAGACTTAGCTCTTCTGTTGGAAAGATCCAGGTTATAGGCTGCGGTTCCTATGTTATCTGTATGGGCGCTTAATTCTATCTCTATCGTTTCATTGTCTACCATAATAGTATACAGCTGATCCAGTACGGCTTTGGAAGCATCAGTCAGCTGATCACTATCAAAAGCATAATATACATCTTTAAGAATAATAGGAACATCTTTCTTGAAAGGTGTCAGGCAAAGCTCCGGGCTGAAAAGAGTATCTGCCCTGGATAAAGTATCATATGTATACACAACACTTTTTGCAAAGTAATTTTGCTTTTCTGCCAAAAGTTTTATTTTTCGGTTAGAGCCGATTTTGAACCTGTACTTTCCTTCGCTGTCTGTAGTATACTTGAGCTTGGTCAGTGAGTCGGTTAAGGTAACCACAGCCCCTGGAAGAGGCTTCATTGTTTTACAGTCCAGTAAAGTACCTTGTATTGTGAGGTAATTGGTTTTCAGGTGGAAAATTTCCAGGCAGCAAAGAGACGCTCTGTCTGAACTGATGTAACCCTCGGTATCATCATCATTTGAAGGTGTAAAGTAAAGATCATCTTTAGACGAGTTAAATGGAAAACCAAGGTTGCGCGGTTCTGTCCAGCTTACAAAATTGCCTTCGCTTTCATAAAAATCCAGTCCGCCTATTCCAACCTTTCCATTACTGCTATATAATAGTTTCTTCGTATTGGAATTATAGTATGGAGCTTCGTCGTCTTCAGCAGTATTGACAATAGGTCCCATATTAATGGCCTGACCCAAACTGCCGTCTGTTCTGATGGGCGAATACCAAAGATCATATTTACCACGACCACCTGGTTTGTCCGAAGCAAAGATCAGATACTGGCCATCTTTGGTTACAAAAGGCTGCATAGAATTGTAGCCATCTGCATTAACTTGTATGCCCAGTTCTGCCGGTTCAGACCAGCTTCCGTTCGTCAGGTTCAGACGGCTTATTTTCCGGGTGCCTTTAACATCCCAAACCGTAATGTACATTGTCTTTCCATCTGGATGCAAAGCCGGTGAAGCGAGTTCCTTAAACTTGTTGCCGGGAATGTTTAGTTTCTTTAC
>NZ_DATMRL010000066.1:0-2976 GCF_035566355.1 Pedobacter sp. | reverse complement strand
GGTTACTGTAGTGTTGGCGTCAGCAATACTTGATCCATCTACAGTTGAAGTCGCACCTTGATAAGCGACCGATTTTATGCTTCCACCGCCCAATAGTCCTAATAAGCTACCCGAAAATCCGTCAACTTTTAAGTATACGGTAGTGTTTGCAGGAATAGAACTTCCTGTTGTTGTCACGTTAAACTTTACCTGTTCCCAGGATATTATACCTCCAAGGTTTGCTACGGCAAAGGTGTGTAGTTTTGCAAAGTCTGTTGTTGTTAGATTGGCTAATAGTGCTTTGGTTGGACTCGTAACCGACCATTCACCTACAAGGCTAGAACCAGATGCACTATGCGATTCATTATCTGCATATGTCCTTGTTTGCCCGCTTACACTCCCGATCCCCATAACCATTAGAAACACTGTTACCAGTGCCGGAATTAAGAGAGCATATGGAGTCTTTATTTTGTGCACGCTGAGCGATAAATTAGTTTCCTGCTATGCAAGTCTGTATAATTTTTTAGATAAAATTTTACATTCTTTATAGCTTTTCAAACATATCACAGAAACTTCAACGATTTTCGTTCATTACATTCAGTTTGGGACTGTGTTCGGTAAAATCGGCACGGATTCATGACCATCAGCGATAGTCTGAGTTATATTGTATTTGATTGTTAATCAGTAGTTAAATAGAGGTAGTTAAGTTTTGTTCATTTTATTCAGCGTTTTTAACCTGTATGAACTTTTCTAACTGACCAGAAAGAAGATTGAAATTGCCTTCTTAATATACGATTCATGCAGAAAAAATCGTTGCACCCGACTGTTTGCTATTAGACAAAAAACAGACAGAGAAGAAGCGGTTGCACAGAAAACAGAGGTTACGAAATTCCTATCCATCTATGGCTAATTCTTTACAAGAATTGGGCCAAGAAATTTCCATTTGAAAGAGCATTTAACCTACGGGCAAATTGTAGTTCCGCAAAAAGAGGTGTAAAATGATTCAAAAAAGAAACGGGACCGAAGTCTAGCGACCTGGTCCCGTTCCATTAAATTAACGCTCTCAAGTCAAAGGTAGGAATTTTTATTATCCCTGCAAATTTTTTTTATTTTTTTTTAGTTGGTATGAATTCTATAGAATCTGGAATTTGCTGCCATTATCCAAGTCTTTGGATATAACTCTTTTAAATGATGAGAGTATCCAATTTATTTTTATTTTACTAAAAATATTAGTATTTTTGAGGATCATAAAAGTCGTTTGAAATTTTACAACCTAAATCATTCTCATTTAGATGGAGCAACTGAGTTTTTTTGCTGAAACAGGCCAAAGTCCCGGCTTGCCTAAAGATCTGCTGGATTATCGGCCGGCACTTTTCAGCCTTGCGGAAAGCGAAAGGCTGATGAACAACTTTATTACAGAATGTCCATGGAAACAGAAGGTAGTCACCATGTACGATAAACAAGTCATCACACCCAGGTTGTCCGTTTGGTATGCTGATCCGGATACCTATGATTATACCTCTCCAGGAAAGACAGTCCCAGTGCCCTGGACCAGGGATTTACTGATGATCAGGCAAAGGGTAGAAGCGATTACAGGTGTAAGGTTTAACAGTGTATTGCTTAATTATTACAGGGATGGCAATGATTCAGTGGCCTGGCACAGCGATAATGAAAAGGCCCTTGGAACACATCCAACCATTGCCTCAGTAAGTTTTGGCCAAGTGCGGGCCTTTGACATCCGGCATAAAGCAGACCACCGTTTAAAATATTCTGTAAAGCTGGAGAATGGTTCCCTGCTGATCATGAAAGGTGACCTCCAGGCGAAATGGGAACATCGGATTGCTAAATCCGTAAGACCAATGCGGGCGAGGGTCAACCTGACCTTCAGGATTGTGGTTTGATGAACCGGAAGATTTCCTCCACTGCCTTTTGATAACCACCCGCCTGGATAAAGGAATCGCTTATTTTTTCTATGTTTTTACGATACTCCGGATCTGTCAGAACCGTTTCTACAGATTTTTTTAGCAATTCCGTATCAAGATCCTGAGAGTTCAGTACAATCGTGGCACCTAGTTCTTGTGCTCTGTTCGCCATAAAAAATTGATCCGCACCTAATGGAATAGAGACAAACGGTACTTTATGATATAACAAATCGCCAATGCTGTTCATCCCCGCATGGGTAATGGCTGCGGAAGTGTATTTTAACATTTGCAATTGAGGAATATAATTCCTGATGATAAAGTTTTCCGGGATTTGATATTGCGAAAGGTCTACGTCATAGGCCGCCATGACCACTATATAATCGGTATCTGCGAAACTCTTTAAAAACAATCGATTCAATTCATCGGAGTGGTTGCTGAATATGGTACCCAAAGAAATATAGATCACTTTCCTGCCCTCCAGTTTTTCAAAAGGAAAATCTACATCGTATTTTTTATTAAAAACAGGCGGCCCAATAAAAATGAAGCTGTCGTCGTAATCCTCAGGATGAGGAATGAAGTATTTTGAAGTATAAATAATGTTCAGGTTGCCTTTGTTGAAGAAAAGGGACAAGATGTCTTCAGAAATGTTAACCCGGTGCTTTTCCATTAGGGATGCTCTTACTTTTTTAAATTGCGCAAGTACTTCGGCATTAAGCCCCATCGGGCCGTTGTCGGAGCCCGGTTGTTTTTTACTGAACAAATCTTTAAATGTGGCAAAAACTGCGTAGGAAGATACAAGGGGAATATTTAGTACCTGAGCAATAACTGTTGCATAAGGATAAGCTGCAGAACAGACCATGTAGTCGAATTTTAAGCCTTCAATTTGCGCTAATACAGTATCTATAAATTTTTGGGGCTCCAAAAGTGCGGCTACTAATCCTGTTCCTGCATTTGGCGCCTTTTCTTCGTTCTTAATTTGTCCTTGTCTTTTTCTGAATAAGTTGAGGTCTTCTTTATAACATTTAAAGTCAGCGCCGATTTCTATAACGGCTTTTTCGAATTCCTGAGAACTGAA
>NZ_DATMRL010000065.1:0-3319 GCF_035566355.1 Pedobacter sp. | reverse complement strand
AGGTTCAATATCCTTGTTGTTATAGGTTGTTGGCATCGGTAATCCATTATCATCTGTTTTAAAAGCATTGATCAGGTTATTGCTGGGCACATGAAAACCACAGCAACCATATTCCTGATTCATTGGGTAGTTCAGCTCATGTCCAAAATCCTCCCTTCCCTGCGGCGTACCGTCGTTGATAGAATACTGAATGGCAAAAACAGATTCTTTGCCATTCTCAAACTGGGATAAAAAGTTATTGGCAAAATCGGCGCTTAAAGCATAAGAGCCAGAAGCAATCACCTCATCGCACAGGCTGTTCACCTGGGTCAATTTGGCCTGATCGATAGAAGTTACATTATTGCTTTCATCCTGGGTATAGGCATGGTACAACAGCGCTTTGGCAAGATAAGATTTTGCAGCAAATTTATTGGCTCTTCCAATTTCAGGTTGCGTGGCCGGCAGGTTTGCTGCAGCGAAACTGAAATCATCTTCTATTTTTTTCCATAAAGCATCATCGCTCAACGCCCGGTTAGAAATGGTCGCGTAATTCTCTTTGGGAAGGGTTTCGTCAATATAAGGCACATATTTAAACAGGATTTTTAAAAGGAAATAAAAATGTCCTCTTAAAAACTTCAGTTCACCTTGTCTGATGGTTTTATTGGGAAAATCAGCAGCAGATATGGCATTTACGCGAGCCAGGGCATCATTTACTCTTCCTATACCCACGTATAAACGAAACCAAAGTGCATCTGTAGGTCCGTAGTCTACACGGTTTAGCGAAAAGGTCTCATAGCCATGAAATTCACTAACGTCACCCGGACCATCTCCCCCTTTATAAGCATCGCCGCTGCGAATACTGCCATAGGGCCACATGCTGCTGTAAGGAGTCATATATTCATCATTGCCTAAAGCAGAATAAGCAGCAATAACCATTTTATCTACATTGGCGGGCGTATTCAGATCGCTGCTTGCTGCTGTGCCCTGTGGATTTGTGTCTAAGGCCTTTTTACAGGAAATTAAACACACACACATTAGAACTGCTATATATATTTTGTTATTCATGTCTGTAAGAATTAAAATGAAACATTAATACCCATAGTTCCAATCACTGGGATTGGATAAATATTGGAAGGGTTTTCCGGATCTGTTGCAGTATAAGATTTGCTCTTAATGGTGAGCAGGTTACTGGCCTGAACATAGACTCTTGCAGTTTTGATATGCAAACTGCTTAAGGCATCTTTCAGGCTATAACCCAGTTGTATGTTCCGCAACTTCAAATAAGATCCGTTTTCTATAAAATAAGTAGAACTCCTGCCTTCATTGTTGCGGTCTACAGTGGTTAAGGCCGGAATGGTTGAATTTGGATTTTGAGGTGTCCAGGCATCTAATGTTCTTGTTCCCCAGTTGGCGCCCGGTGCAATAGAAGCAAAATCAGTTAATCCTTTATAGGTGTTATACTCCTTTACACCCTGCACACCCTGAAAAAAGAACACCAGGTCAAATCGCTTGTAGCTGATGCTGGCATTCAAACCATAGGTAAAATTTGGATCTGTTGTTCCGATAAACTGCTGATCCTTACTATCAATAACACCGTCGCCGTTCAAATCCTTATACCGGATACGGCCAAGGCCTTTACCGGGCTGAACGGCTGAATTGTTGACCTCACTTTGAGAAGTAAACAAGCCATCAGCAACATAGCCATAGATAGAGGTTACTGATCTACCTAATATGGTCTGATCTGTACCATTACCCGGGTATGATGCAATAGCATCTGGCGGCAGGCTGGTGATCTTGCTTCTGTAGGCTGCTATGTTACCTGTTAAAGTAAAAGAAAGATCTTGCGAAACTCTTCCATTATAGTTTAAAAGGAACTCAAAACCCGTATTTCTAACAGAGGCAGCATTAATTGTACGGTTACCGGCTTCGCCTAAAACTGCCAGATAAGCCGGCGTAAGCAGGATATCTTTGGTATTCTTAACAAAGTAGTCTGCAGATCCGGTAATGGTATTGTTGAACAAACCAAAATCCAGACCAAAGTTGGATTGGGAAGTCGTTTCCCATTTCAGATTATCATTACCCTGTTGTATCTGCGTAAAGCCTGAAGGCAACTGACCTGTTCCAGCCCCACCGATATCATAGGCAGAACCTGTTTCATAACCAAAAACATGGTTTACGCCATAAATTGCGGAATACAGGGTGTAAGGAGCATAATAAGGACTAGCCTGGTTACCGGTTTGTCCGTAAGAAAACCTCAGTTTCAAATCTGATATGGCGTGAATATTGTCTTTAATAAAACCTTCTTCGCTTAAACGCCAGCCCAGGGAAACTGCAGGAAAGACCCCATATCTTTGGTTCGTTCCAAACCGGGAAGACCCGTCCCGCCTTACTGTAACGGAGGCCAGGTATTTATCATCATAAGAATAATTGGCTTTACCGAAGAAAGAAAGCAATGCATAAGTTGCACCAGAGCCGCCATTATCGATATTGGTTGATCCTGAGCTAAGGTAGGCATAGTCTATGTTTTCCAAACCAACACCTTGTCTGGTACCATAAAAGCTCTGATTGATATACTTCACTTGTTCCTGGCCAGCCAGCACGTCAAGCTTGCTTTTTCCTTTGTTCAGATTATAGGTTAATGTATTGGTAAATATCCAGTTGCCCTCATAGTTTGCGTTCTGATTTACCAGATTGGTTGGATCGGATAGAAAACCAGATACATAGGATTTTCTTAAAGTACGGGCATAGTTGCCATTGTAATCTGCTGAAATACTGGTGCGAAAATTCAGGCCTTTAACGATATTGACTTCTGCATAAGCATTTCCCAATATTCTTCCGAAGTTATTTTTGTTCTGTTTATTGTCTTCTATTAGTCTTACCGGGTTCTGTCTGTCGGCCATTCCTGGAGCAGGGCCTCCCCATCCTATTCCATCTACGGTGTGGATAGGAACGGCGGGTTCTTCAATTTGCGAAAGAGAAGTCACATCACCCGTTGGGATCAGTACATCCTTCATATAGGTACCTGTAAATGTTTCGCCTATTTTTAAGCGTTTATTGAAAAAGCTATATTCAGAATTGAAACGGGCAGTAATTTTCTGATTGTGCGTTTCTTTGATCACACCTTTGTTGTCATAATAACTTACAGAAAAGAGGGAGTTTCCCTTTTCATTTCCATTAGCCATAGACAGGTTGTAAGACTGGATTACCGAAGTCTGGGCAATCTCATTAAACCAGTTGGTATTGGCCGGCTTCATGGTTTTGGCTGCATCCAGGAACTCAGGTAGAATCACCTGATTCAGTACTGGATTGCTGAAGTCATTGTTCCATTTGTACTGATACG
>NZ_DATMRL010000064.1:0-16379 GCF_035566355.1 Pedobacter sp. | reverse complement strand
ATCGTGGTGAGTAAACTTTCGGAGAATGATCTGAAATTTTGCAAAGACGCGATACAGGTATATAATGGTTTGAAACCGACCATTTGGCAGGGCAATCAATACAGGCTGGCTAATCCCCGGGAAGGCAGTGTTGCTTCGATGCTATATCTGTCGGATGACCTCTCTAAGGGGGTTGTTTTTAATTACCTGGTGAGCAGCAGGTATGATGAAGGAAGTAAATTGCCTGTACGCCTGAAAGGTTTGGATCCCGCAAGGAAGTACAGACTTAAAGAGGTTAACCTATATCCGGGCGCGTCTTCTGCTCTGTCAGGTGAGCAGGTTTATTCTGGTGATTTTTTAATGAAAGTTGGATTTAACCCGCTGCTTGATCTGAACAGGACAAGTGTCGTTGTGCAAATAGAAGCTTTGTAAGAAAATTAGATGGCTGATTGCTGGTGCAGCGCTTTTATGGCCATCTTTCTTCCCTTATAAATCATATAAATCCCATAAGCAATGGTAGCAAGGGCTAGTCCTGTACCTACCATTGCTAATATATTCCCCTGAGAGAAGGTCTGATGAAGGCTGAAATAAATGGCAGAAATAGCAATTATACAACTCCAGGTGGCCAGAAAATAGTCTATTTTTCTTCTAAATACCCATGCCAGGGGATAAAAATGCAAACCCACCACCAGTGCCATAAGTGGGATAGAAAGTTCCGGATGATGCATATATATGGCAATGTTGATCGCAATTGGAATGCTGATGCCTTCGAGTCCAAAAATGATAGCAAACCATTTTCCTGATCTTTTTTTCTCCTGATTTTGCTGTTCGGAAGAAGATAATGGCAATGCTGAAGAGAGGCGAAACAATTTGATGCTATTGACTATAAAGACAAGGACGATGATGATGCAGAAGTACAGGAACAAGTGCCGGTCCTGACCTTGATAACCACCATTTGCAATCGAACTCCAAATCATCGTGAATACAGACATAAGGAGCAGGCCTGCTCCAACGGCACGCAGGGCTTCTCTGGGAATGTTATTTTCTTGAGTGGTCATAGTTGAATTTAAAGATACAGTATAAAAATATAAAGAGGTGAATTTTTGAAAAATTTAGCTTGTTGATTCGGGGCTAACGATATCAGGAGGGCTGAAAAAGCCCTCAGATCTCTGAGGCCGCCTCACCAACAAGCTAAATTTTTTGAGCAAATTGCAGAGGAGGGAGGAGACCGGACAGGGTGAGGGTTTTGAATCAGGGTATAGGCTTTGATTACTATTCCAACTTTTCAGGATTTGGAACCTTTGTTAATTTTTTAATCTTCCTCTTTTTTATTATCTGCTTGGTTTATGTCTGGTGGATAGCTGATAGGATAGTGGGTATTGGTAAATAAAAACTAAACAAATATTATATATAGAATAAATAGGGATAAAACAGGAATTTTATCCCTGTTCTGTCCCTGTTTAATCCCTGTTTAGTCCCTGTTTGATCCCTGTTTATATTAAGCCAATCAGTAATTTGAACCAAGCCTGAACCGGACCCGAATGTATGCAGGTTTAAGATAAGCTTAAGCAGCCTTCGAACTTATCCTTCTTTTCTTACAAAGCCATTTTCATAAGATAGATCTATAATTTATTTCCTTATATCTTGGAAATTATTTCAACAAAAATTTGTTTTTTTTAAAATATTACTAAATTGCGATACCAAACCAAACAATTCATTGCTATTTCCATAAGAAATCTTGAATTAAAGAACTATTATTCCTAAACAAACTAAATTAAAGCATAAATATGGCAACCCATGGGGTAGTTTATGATTTGATCAATGAAAAGCTATTGCTCCATAAGATTTCTATGGGTGATGAAGCTGCTTTTAAAGAGGTATTTGATACCTATAAAGGCAGGGTATTCACATTTGTGGAAAATTTTATCCATTCCAGAGCAGATGCCGAAGAGATTGTTCAGGAAACCTTTCTAAGCCTGTGGCAGCAGCGGAACAGTCTGACCAGCGTGGAACATCCGAGAAACTATATTTATACCCTGGTGAGAAACAAAACGATGCGTTACATCGGCAATGCCATAAGAGATGAAAAAATGCAGCGGATCATTCTGGCAAATATGCAGTCTGAAAGCAATTCTACCCAAGAGGATATTGAGTTTCGTGAAAGTAAGAAACGAATAGATGAGGCCATCGCCAGGCTACCCGAACAGAAGCAGAAGATTTTCCGGATGTGCAGGGAGGAAGGGCTGAGCCACGAGTATATTGCTGCAGAAACCGGACTTTCGCGTAGCAGAGTGAAAAATATTATGGTTGAAGTTTTAAGATATGTTCGTCTGTTTTTAGCCCGGGAAGGCCATTTAATGGTGCTTTTTGTCCTTCTGAAAAAAATATTTTAAAAAAAAGTCAATTTAGGGCGGTCCTTTAAGTGCTTTCATGTAACTATAGGATAGTACTGCACAAACAGCAGCGATTTGTCCTGATGGAGAGAACAACAGAAAGGTTTGAATACCTTCTAGAAAAATATATAAACAAAGAAGTAAGCCAGGAGGAACTAAAGGAGTTTTTTAATTACCTGGAACTGGATGAATATAACCGTCGTTTAGAGGCGGAAATGGAGCAGCGGTATAAAACCGTTGTGCCAGGGGCAGGTGTGCATACGGTAAACTGGGATGAAATGTTTACAGGAATTGTCTCTGCACCGGAAGAAAGGAAGATCCGGCCCCTATGGAAAAAAGTACTGAAAATAGCGGCGGTATGGACAGTCATTGCAGGTACAGGACTGCTGATTTGGAAAGAACGTGCTGAGCGTTTGAAAATGACATCAAAGGCAGTCGTTTTACACCACAGCGATAAAGAACCTGGTAGCAATAAAGCGGTACTTAAACTGGGCAATGGTAAAGAGATCATTCTTGATGCCAGTAATGATGGGCTGCTGGCCAGTCAGGGTGGAACCAAAATTAAGAAAACAGCAGATGGTATGCTGATGTATGATGCAGCCTCCTCGAATGCAGATGATGTTGCAGGTAAGTCTTATATAAATACATTAAGCACCCCTTCCGGGGGTCAGTACAAGATCATTCTTCCAGACAACAGCCAGGTTTGGCTGAATTCCAGTTCATCGATATCCTTTCCTGCGGTATTTACCGGAGCTGAAAGAAATGTGACCTTAACGGGGGAGGCCTATTTTGAGGTTTCAAAGGATAAGAATCATCCTTTTAAAGTTAAAGCCGGGAAAGCGGAAGTTACGGTTTTGGGCACGCACTTTAACATCATGTCTTATGCAGATGAACCCAGATCTGAAGTTTCTTTAGCAGAAGGCTCTGTACGTGTAAGTCTGGAAAGAAATTCTCAGCTGCTGGTTCCGGGCCAGCAGGCTGTGTTTAGTGGAAGTTCAGATCATATCAGCCTGAAAAATATTGATCCGGAGGAAGTTGCAGATTGGAAGAACGGTTATTTTCAGTTTGATAATACACCCATTGAACAGGTCATGCGCCAAATAAAGAGGTGGTACAATATAGAGGTCGTTTACCAGGATGTAAAGCCCGGGCTGTACATTACAGGGATGATCTCCAGGACAAAGAAATTATCCAAGATCCTGGAAATGCTGAAAGAAACCAGCGGTCTGGAATTTGAAGTTGAAGCGAAACAAATTACTGTTAAAACAGGAAAGGAGATGATTATGAAGAAATAATTACTAAAATTCTACAGGTTAACCTACAAAAATTAACCTTTCCGGATTGCGTCCCGGAAAGGTCAAAAAATCCTGCTTGGCGGCAGGGTTGAAGGGTTACCCTATTCATTGTGTCAATCAACCAATACTTAAACCCTACAAATCAAATATATGAATGATTATTCACATTCAATAAGGAGCGCTATTGCTCCTTATAAAATTGCCATACTGGTTATGAAACTCACAGGAATATTAATCCTGGTCCTTTCCCTGCAGGCATCAGCAACCACTTTTGCCCAACGGGTAACGCTCTCTAAGGACCACGTCAGTTTGAAGGAACTATTCAAAGAAATAAGGAAACAAACTGGTTACGATTTTATCTACGGTAATGAAGTACTGGAACGCACCGGACCCATCACCGTACAGGTAAAAGACAAAGAAGTAGGAGAGGTGCTTAAATCTATTTTTGAGCCCAGAAATTTAACTTTTACCATTAAAGACAAAGACATTCTGGTTAAAGCAGTACATGTAGCTGCTGCACCAGACCGGATTGTTACCGGGAAAGTGGTGTCGGCTAATGATGGTATTGGCTTACCAGGTGTTTCAGTAAGGATTAAAGGCGGTACACTGGCCACCTCTACCAATGAAATGGGCGACTTTTCTATCCGGGTAAAGGATGGAGATGTCTTGGTGGTAAGCATGCTGGGTTTTAAAACTCAGGAGATTCCTGTTGCCGGAAAAAACGCTTTTAATATTCAAATGCATGAGGATACCAATGCCCTTACTGAGGTGGTGGTTACCGGTTTCCAGAACATTGAAAAAAAACTGTTTACCGGTGCTGCAACATCTATTAAAGGTGCAGACATCAAACAAGACGGAGTGATCGATGTGAGCCGTATGCTGGAAGGTAAAGTGGCAGGGGTGTCGGTACAAAATGTTTCCGGAACCTTTGGAGCGGCACCTAAAATACGTGTCCGTGGCGCAACTTCCATTTCAGGTGAGAACAAACCGCTTTGGGTAGTGGACGGAGTGGTGCTGGAAGATATTGTAAACATTTCCAATGACCAGCTTTCTAGTGGTGATGCGACGACATTACTTGGTTCTTCGGTTGCAGGCATCAATGCAGATGATATTGAAAGCTTCAATATCCTGAAAGATGCGTCTGCAACGGCTTTGTATGGGGCGAGAGCGATGAATGGTGTGGTGGTGATCACCACCAAAAAAGGTAAAGCCGGAAATACGACGATCAATTACAGCGGGAACTTTTCGAGCTTTTTGAAACCAAGTTACAATACTTATAATATTATGAATTCAGCAGATCAGATGTCTGTGTATGCTGAAGTTTATCGTAAAGGAGGTTTGTCACCTAATATTGTAAATGGTATGAACGGTGGTGTATTTGCTAAAATGTACCAGCAGATCAATACTTTTGATGCGACTTCCGGACAGTTTGGTGTAGAGAATACGCCGGAAGGAAGATCTGCATTTCTAAAGCAATATGCGAAAGCAAACACCGATTGGTTTGATGTGCTTTTCCGCAATTCTTTTGTACAGGAACACTCCCTGAGCATTTCCTCCGGATCTGAGAAATCGCAGCACTATTTCTCTATGGGTTATTATAATGATAACGGCTGGACCATTGCAGACAAGGCCAAACGTTATACCATGAACCTGCGTGGAAATTATACCCTTTCACCAAAATTGAATATTGGTATCCTGGCCACAGGTGCTTTCCGTCAGCAGAGGGCACCGGGAACATTGGGCCGCACCAGCAATGTTGTTGAAGGTAAATATACCCGTGATTTCGACATCAATCCATTTAGTTATGCGCTAAACACCAGTCGCACTTTAAGACCATATGATGAAAATGGAAACCTGGAGTACTTTACCCGTAATTATGCGCCTTTTAACATTATAAAAGAGCTAGATAACAATTATATCGATCTGGATATGATTGATATGAAATTACAGGGGGAACTGAACTATAAATTCCTGAAAGATTTTGAATTCAGATCTGTTGGTGCCATGCGTTATGTAAAGACCACACGCGAGCATAAGATTACGGAATATTCCAACATGGCTGCAGCTTACCGCTATATGCCAAACTCGACCATTGCCAATGCGAATATTTTCCTGTATGATGATCCCGATCATCCGGAGATCATTGACAAAGAAACGGTATTGCCACAGGGTGGTTTTTACAACAGAAATGATGATTATCTGTTGAATTTCAACGTTAGAAACCAGGTCAACTGGAGACATGATTATGGTAAGCATGCCCTGAGCGCATTTATTGGCCAGGAGATCAAATATGCAAACCGTCAAAACAGCTTCAGCAATGGTTATGGCTATCAATATGATAAGGGAGGTAAACCCTTCATTGATTACCGCATTATAAAAATGCAACTGGAAGGTAATTACAATTATTATGGAATGGATCAGTTCTATGACAGATATGCAGCCTTCTTTGCAAACGGAAGTTATTCTTACGACTCAAAATACATCATTAACGGTACCTACCGGTATGATGGAAGTAACCGTTTGGGCGAAACCAGCAAAGCGAGATGGTTGCCAACCTGGACCATAAGTGGTGCCTGGAATGTGGACGAAGAAGAATTCATTAAGAAACTTCCAACCATCAGCTTTTTAAAATTAAGGTTAGGTTATGGATTAACCGCAAGTATGGGAAGCGCCACCAATTCATCGGTGGTACTGACCAACAGTACAACCCTGAGACCGCGGTTGTCTGAAGTGGAGCCGAGGATCGAACTGGATGGTTTGGAAAATTCTGAACTGACCTGGGAGAAACAATATGAAACAAATATAGGTGTGGACCTGGGACTATTTCAAAGTCGTTTAAATTTCTCTTTTGATTTTTACAGAAGAAACGGCTTTGACCTGATCGGAAGTTTCCGGACTTCAGGTATTGGAGGGGAGTTTACCAAATATGCCAACTATGCGGATATGAAGTCCAGAGGGGTAGAGATTACACTTGGTGGGATGCCTGTTAAAACAAAAGATTTCAGCTGGTCGACAAATTTTACTTTTGGATACTCTAAAAACCGGATTTCGAACTTAAAGAGCAAGCCGCGTATCTACGATTTAATTGTACCGGAAGGCGGTCCTAAAGAAGGTGGAGCGGTAAGAGGCTTGTATTCTATCGACTTCCAAAAACTGAATGGTGTTGGTGTACCTACTTTTATAGACGATTATGGACAGCTCAATACCAGTGTATATGTTCAGAGTACCACAACCGATTACCTGAAATATGAAGGCCCGGTAGATCCTCCGGTAACCGGTGGCTGGACCAATACATTTAGATATAAAGATTTTTATTTTAACTTTTTTGTTTCTTATCAAACCGGTAACAAGATCAGGTTAAACAATGTTTTCTCTACCAGTTATGACGACAGCAAAGCGATGCCAAGAGAATTTCTGGACAGGTGGACTTTACCTGGAGATGAAAACATGACCAATGTACCTGCAATTGCAGATTATCTGATGATCAAGTCTTTGTCTGGTAAATATCCGTTTACGGCTTATAACTATTCTTCAGACAGGGTTGCTGATGGTTCATTTGTACGCCTTAAGCAGGTAGCTGTGGGTTACGATCTGTCTAAGAAATTTGCAAAGACGATCGGGGTAAACTCCCTGTCTTTAAAACTGCAGGGCAACAACATCTGGCTGATCTATGCGGATAAAAAATTAAAAGGCCAGGATCCGGAGTTCTTTGGTTCCGGTGGTGTGGCATTGCCTATCCCGCAACAGTTTACATTGTCTTTAAAAGTTGGAATTTAAAAGTGTTTGAAATGAAAAAATATACTGCATATTTATTGATCTCTATAGCATCCCTGGGTACAGGATGTAAAAAGTATCTGGAGCAGGCTCCCGATCAGCGGACCAAATTAAATACCCCCGAAAAAGTGTCGGAGTTGCTGGTAACGGCTTATCCTAGCGGAAGCTATATTATGCTGGCTGAGGCCATGTCTGATAACCCTTCTTTTAACAGTACAACCGGGTATGACAAACCTGAAAACAGGGATGCTTATTTCTGGAAAGACGTAGAGGGAACCGGACAAGATACCCCGAACAATTACTGGAATGACTGTTACGCTGCCATTGCAGCTGCAAACCAGGCCCTTGATGCCATTGCTAAAGCAAGCGATCCACAGAATTACAGTGCTCAAAAAGGAGAAGCTCTGGTTGCCCGTGCTTATGCGCATTTCATGCTGGTTACTTTTTTCTCTAAATGCTATGATCCGGCAACTGCAGCAACTGATCCGGGGATACCGTATGTTACCACGCCAGAGAGCATTGTTCTTAAAAACTATGAAAGAAAAACGGTGACTTATGTATATGAACAGATTGAGAAGGACCTGCTGGCGGGTATTCCATTACTAAAGGATGAGCAATACAGGGTTCCTGCATATCATTTTACCCATAAGGCAGCTTATGCTTTTGCCAGCCGCTTTTATCTGTTTAAAAAAGACATGGCCAAGGTTGTTCAATATGCAGGCCTGGCTTTTCCTGCAAATAACTTTGCGGCTAACGTTCGCCCATGGCTGGCTTTTGGTTCTCCAACAGGCGGTTCCACTGAAATTGCACAGAATATGTCTAGTGCAGCCAATCCGGGGAATCTGTTGCTTTGTGAAACATCTTCATGGGCGGCCAGGAATTATGCAAGAACTATTTATTCATTGAGCCAAAACCGTTTAAACAGTATTCTTGCTCCGGTTGGTTTAAGCCTGAATGCCTATAAGACTTATTCTTATTCTTCTACATTCTATTTTGTACCAAAACTGTATGAACATTTTGTACGTACGAGTATCAATGCAAGTACAGGAGTGGGTTATCTGATGCAGTCTTTGCTGACCACTGAAGAGGTGCTTTTGAACAGGGCTGAGGCTTATATTATGCAGGGAAAGTATGCGGAGGCACTTACAGATATGAACACGTTGATCAGTACCAGAATGACGAATTATGTAGCTGCAAGCAGCAATTTAACAGAGACAAAGATCACCACGTATTACGCGGCCAAAACAGAAGATGTTAAACAAGCTTACCTGTATGCTCTTCTGGATTTGAAACGGGCCGAATTTGTGGAGGAAGGGATGCGCTGGATGGATATCCTCAGACTAAAAATGACTGTTACACATCTTGATGCCAATGGTAACGCAATGGAACTGGGTGCCGACGATAAGCGCAAGCTTTGGCAGTTGCCTTCAGAAGTTACACTTGCCGGTCTGGCACAAAATCCACGTTAATTTTAGAACCAAGAACATGAAAAGACAATATATTTTAATCATACTCTTTTTTGTTGCCTCCTTCCTGGGCTGTAAAAAGAACGAAAATCTAGACCGGAATATCGTTGGTTTGGGTGGCGATACCTGGGAGCAAACAGCACTGGACCAGTGGTTGTATAATAATTTTACCAAGCCTTATAACATTAGTGTAAAATACAGGTGGGATGGTACGGAATACGACAATTCCAAAACCTTGACGCCACCTAAATTCGAAAAGGTACAGCCTTTAATGGAGGTGGTTAAATCCTGCTGGATTGATGCTTATACGGCTGAAACCGGGCAGGATTTTATAAAGCGGTTTGCACCTAAGCAATACGTACTGGTGGGCAGTTTACAATACAACTCCGGTGGTACAGTTACCTTAGGAGAAGCAGAAGGTGGTGTTAAGGTCACTTTATTTAATGTCAATAATTTTGATAAAACAGACCGGTCCGTTGCAAAGAGAGTATTGAAAACGATACACCACGAATTTACACATATCCTGAACCAGACCGTTACCTATCAGAAGGAGTTTGCAATGGTGACTCCGGCCGGATATACGGCAGATTGGAACAACAGTTCTGCTTTTGCAGCAAATGGTTTCATCAGCCAGTATGCCCAGGCTGCTCCTGGTGAGGATTATGCCGAGATGGTTTCTATCATGCTGACCGAAGGAAAGCAAGGATATGAGGCGATTTTAAAGGCCAATACATCTGCTACAGCAGTGGCTGCTATCCGCGCTAAAGAACAATTGGTGGTGAGCTATTTTAAACAGACCTGGGGCATTGATATTTATGCGCTGCAAAGCCGTGTACAAATTGCGCTGAACGAGACTGCACCGCTTTCGCCATTAACTTATCTTGGTTTTGGAAAGAACAATACGGCTTTAACCGTTAATCCGGATAATTTACCAGGTTTATCTGCTGACTTTAAAGAGGTGTTTGCTGCTGCAAAAACAGGTCTGGCACTGGTTGGAAATGCAGGACGTATCCTGGATAATTTCAATATTCTTTATCCTGCTGCAAACCAGATGGTATTGAGGTTAAATTATCGCAACTCGGCAGGAAGCCCCTTGGTGGCCAATTTCACTTACAATGTAACTTCTGATGCCAGTGGTAATATTTCTCTTGCGCTAGCGAGTACCGACGGTAATGCTGGAGTGATTGCTTCAGGTGTAAACAGTTTGACAAATTATCTGACACAGAATAAATTTACCTATAAGTGGTTTTACAGTTCGAACTATGCATCAGAATATATCGGTCTTTTTAAAACAGCTGATCCGACATCTTTCTTCTTTGGTGTTCCTGGTAATTAATTCATTTTAAAAAATATATTCAAATGAAAAAAATAATATATGTTCTGCTGGTTGTAGTTGCTTTTATAACCAGTTGCAAAAAAGATCAGGACCCGATCTTTGATGATCCTGATACCAGGCTGGCAAAGGCCCTGGATGCAGATAAGAGTCAGATTACCTCGGCAACCAATGGCTGGAAAGCGATGATTTACCCTAAAGGAGGGAAAGGTTTCTCTTTTTACTTTCTGTTTGGTGCTGATGGAAAAGTTAAAATGCTGTCTGATTTTAATGCAAGCACGGCGACAACCTTGCAGGAAAGTACTTACCGTTTGAAGGCGTTGCAACGCCCTACACTGATCTTTGACACTTACAATTATATCCATTTGGCTGCAGATCCCGATGCTTCGGTAAGCGGTGGTGCTTCTGCATCTGGTTTGTCTTCTGATTTTGAATTTGCCTTTGCTTCTGTAGCGGGCGATAGCATCAAAATGGAAGGTACGTTTAACAGTAATAAAATGGTGATGATCAAACTGGGTGCTGAAGAGTCAAAAGCCCTGTTGGAGGGTGGACTTAAAACGATGACTCAGGCGAATACAGCTTACTTACAGCTCAATAAAAACCCTTATTTGTTGTTTTCGGATGGGACTAAAGGGGCCGTTTTGATTGATCCGGTTGCGAAAACAGTGAAGTTAAATTACCTGGACAGTAAAGAAGTCAGTCAGCTTCAAACGGTAAATTTTGCTTATGGCATCAATAAAATTACCCTCAGCGCCTATTTGAAATATGGGAATTTTAGTTTTAATGAGCTGTTATATGATCCGGCAGGCAAAATCTATTATGCGATGTCTGGTACTACCCGTATTGATTTACAGAATTCCGTAACGCCTATTATTCCACTAAGGACCTTGTTTATGCCGGCTGGGAAGGATTATTCACAAATGGAGTACAATCCGAATACTGTAGCTGCGAACTTGTCTTCAGATTTTAATGCGAAATATAGTGCGGCCAAAACTGGTTTAGCGGCTGTGGGGAATGCGGGCAGAACACTGGATGCTGTCAGGGTAATCATCAACCTGGATAATACGATGAGTTTGAGGTTCTATTACCACAATACATCGAATTCAAATTTCCAGGCCAATATGACCTATAGCTATTCAAGAGATGCAAGTGGAACGTTTTCTTTTGTATATCTGGCTTCGGATGGTAATGCGGGTGTTGTTGGTGGTGGTTTGACGTCGTTAAAAGATTACTTCAGTAACAATACATTTAAAGTGGATTGGGTTTCTAATCCTGGTGGAGGGGCTTCTTATGGCGGTTTTTATACGACTGCGAATCCGGCTTCCTTCTTTTACGGTACTTTAATTAAGTAGATTAATTTTAGTGTGAATAGGGAAAGGGGTATCCGTGGATTCGGATATCCCTTTTTTTTACATGATGCTTTTGGAGGTGAATTTTTTGGAAAATTCTGTACAGCTGCTTCAAGACTAACGATATCAGGTCCGCTGAAGAAGCGGACAGATCTCTGAGGTCTTTCCGCAGCGTACGAGAATTTTCCGTAGCAAATTGCAGAGGAGGGAGGTGACCGTGCAGGGAGCAGAGTAGAGAAGAGGGTAGAGAGCAGAGTAGAGAGTAGAGAAGAGAGCAGAGAATAAAGTAGAGGGCAAAGAATAGAGAGCAGAGAATAGAGTTGAGTGCAGGGAGCAGAGGTTAAGGCAGGGAGTAGAGGTTTAAGAGCAGGGGGTTGAGAGTAGGACGCAGAGGCTAGGGTGCAGAACGTTGGGAGTAGATTTCTTTTTTTATAGTTTGTTTTGAAACTATTTGTGGGTCAGTGTGTTTGTTTGATAAGTTCAGCTGTTTATTATGAAGTCAAGGGAACATATGCTAACCATGCTTTCCGTAAAGGGTGTTTTGTTTGTGGTGTTTTTTTGTCTTGTCTTTCAATGGTCTTGTACGGTAAAACGGCCCCTGGTTAAAGCAGGATCCGAGGTTAGAGCTGATGTGGTGCCTGTGCCTGCTGCCCAGTTGAACAAAAGGGACGTTGATTTTCAGTCTGAATTTAGTAAGGTATTTAAACATAATGTTGATGATCTGGTTTATCCGGAGCTGATCCGTCGTTTTTATGAGAGGGAAAATTATCAACCTGTATTGATTTCCAGGTTCCTTTCTGATCATTCTATTGAAGGCTTTCTAGGGTATTTGTCGCAGGCGGGTAGGCATGGGCTAAATCCGGAATTGTTTGGTTTAACGGCTATCCAAAAACAGTACGATCAGTATTTGGAACAGGGAGCTGTATCTGGTAAAGAGGGCTACAGGAACAGTATGGAACTGGAATTATCGGTAGCAAGTGCCTTGATTAAGTACAGTTCGGTATTGCAATATGGTCTGGCTGATCCTGCAAAGATTTGTCCTCATTACAGTACGCTGACCTTAAGGCCGGATAGTGCAGCTATTTCTCATATATTGCAAGTACAGTCTCTGAGGAAATACCTGGATAGTATACAACCTAAGAACCGGCAGTACCTGGCTCTGCAGAGGGCTTTAAATGCGGAAGCCCGAACAGCCATGAAAAGCAAGGAGGAAGTTTGCATGGCACTTGTGGTTAACCTGGAACGGTTGAGATGGAAGAACCAGCCTTCCGGGCAAACTTTGGTTCGGGTGAACATAGCCGCTTTTAATCTTGATGTTTTAAATCAGGGTAAATCGATCCTGCAGATGAAGGTTTGTGTAGGGGAGAAAGGCGAGAAGGAAACCCCACAGCTGAATAGTATGATTTATTCGGTGCAGGTTAATCCGGTATGGAATATTCCGCAAAGTATCGCCAGAAATGAGACGACTAAAAATGCGGCTGAGGACCGCTATTACCTGGCCAATAACAATATTAATGTATATAAGAAAGGTAAACTGATCGGAGACCCGGAGTCGATTGACTGGAGTATGGCAGACCCGGATGAATATTCTTTTAAACAGCAACCAGGAGAACAGAATGCCCTGGGTCGGATTAAATTCCTCTTTAAAAATGAAAGCAGTGTTTATCTGCATGATACACCGCTGCAATCTCCTTTTAAAAAGGAGATGCGGGCCATTAGTCATGGCTGCGTACGGGTTGAAAAACCGCTGGAGCTTGTGTTGGCACTGTTTGGACAGAATGATAAATACGAACAGATCAAACGGGCCATGAGCAGCGGCTATCCTAAAGCTAAATTTATCGGGCTACCTAAGCCAGTTCCAATCTGGATTACCTATTTTACGGCATGGGCAGATCAGAGTGGTTTGATTCATTTGTATAAAGATGTCTATCAACTGGATCCTCTGGTGTACAGGACTTTGCTGTAATCTATAATTGTGACCTATGTTTTTCCGGAGCGCTTTTATTCGATGTCTTCGGTAGTGGAAGGGGTTAAGATTTGTTGATACTTTTGTTCATCAAATTCATTCTCGCTTTTGGCAATCACTATGGTTGCAATACCATTACCGATGAGATTGGTGATGGAACGGGCTTCTGACATAAAACGGTCTACGCCTAAAAGGATGGCTACATTCTCAACGGGCATGATCTTTAAAGAAACCAATGTTGTGCTTAATACAATAAACCCACTTCCTGTAACTCCTGCAGCTCCTTTGGAAGTGACCATTAATATACCCATGGCGGTGAGCTGCTGCCAGATACTGAGTTCAATATTGAATACCTGAGTAAGAAAGATCAGGGCCGCAGACAGGTAAATGGAAGTGCCATCCAGGTTGAAAGAATAACCGGTAGGAATGACCAGGCCAACTACGGATTTGGAACAGCCGAACTTTTCCATCTTTTGCATCATGCTTGGCAATGCTGATTCAGAGGAAGAGGTACCCAGGACCACCAGAATCTCCTGACGTATGTATTTGAGATAAGCCCATAAACTGAATTTATAACGATAACAGACCAGGT
This sequence comes from Pedobacter sp., assembly GCF_035566355.1. Taxonomy (GTDB): domain Bacteria; phylum Bacteroidota; class Bacteroidia; order Sphingobacteriales; family Sphingobacteriaceae; genus Pedobacter. Next base: position 2,232 of record NZ_DATMRL010000064.1, on the reverse strand, counting down.
TGAGGATGACAAAAATGAACAGAATACAGGTGAGGTAGACGGTAAGCATGATTTTGGCCATAGGGAGCAGGGTATGGAGGCCATAATTACCCACGGTAAAGGCCATTCCACCAAAGGCTCCGATGGGTGCCAGTTTCATCACGAACTTCATCATGTTGAAGAGTACCTGTGAGATTTTTTCAAATCCATGCAGTACTGAAGCGCCGGACTCGCCCATTTTACTCATGCCGAAACCAAAGAGAATGGCAAAAAACAAGATTTGCAGGATTTCTCCCTTGGCAAAGGATTCGACAATATTGTGCGGAACGATATGGGTAACAAACTCCAGCCAGTTGATGTTGTCTGTGGCCAGTGGTGCGGCATCTTTGATCTTTTCATGTACCGGGGTAACACCTGCTCCAGGTTTCAGGACGTTAGCAACCAGTAGCCCAATAAAAAGAGCAAGGGTGGTCATGATTTCAAAATACAGCAACGCTTTGCCGCCTACACGGCCAACTTTTTTCATGTCGCCCATCCTCGCAATACCCAATACAATTGTAAAGAAAATGATGGGTGCAATCAGCATGCTGATCATATTGATGAACGTTTTGCTGATGGTACGGGCCGCAGGCGCAAAAGATGGAAAGCAGGCACCGGCTATGATGCCTAAAAGGATGGCGAAGATGACTTGAAAGGTAAGGTTGCTGAAGATTTTTTTCATTGTTTGCGCTGGTTAATCGCTATTTGGTTTAAAACAACAGCACCAGGAAGACTGGTGCTGTTGTTGAGGGCTGAATTTAAGATAATTTTTTAGAAGAAGGATAATTATTTTCCCAGGGAGATCATATTACTGAATAAGCGGTAGGCTCCGGGAACCCCGGCCGGCAGTTCTCTGAACATAGAAAGACCAGTATAAACAAAATTTCCTTTTCCGTATTTGGCCACCAGCAGACTTCCATCCAGAGGCTTTTCTCCAGGATCGTTGGCCGAAAGTACAGCTTCATATTCTTTGCTCCATTGGCTGGGGAAATAGAGGCCCCTTTCCTGCACCCAACCTTCAAAATCCCTGGAAGTGATTTTGTTTGGCGTATTGAGGACAGCATGATCTGGCAGCAGGAACCTCACTTCTGCACCTTCTACGGTAACACGGTCTGTAGAAAGTTTTAGTGGATAGGGTCCGGGATTGGTTTTTACATCACTGTAAGTGTTGTATTGCACAATCAGATTGCCTCCGTTTTTTACGTATTCCATCAGTTTTCCATGATAGAAACCTATCCTGTCGAGGGTATTATAAGCTCTTACACCGGTAATTACCGCATCAAATCTGGCCAGGTTTTCAGTATTGATGTCGGCATCTTTGAGCAACGTTACCTCATAGCCTATTTGCTGAAGGCTGCGTGGAACTTCATCGCCTGCCCCCATCAGATAGCCTATTTTTGAACCTTTCTTGATCAGGTCCAGTTTGACCACTTTGGCCGTTGCACCGGGGAAAAGGACTTGTACCGGGATGTGGTTGTAATTGATCACATTGATGCCCTTGCTGTAGTCTTTTCCGTCGAGGTTTACAATGGCCTGTATTTCGGCTTCACTGGCATTTGCGGGTGGATAGAGGTTAAAGTTTGCCGTTTGTTCGGCCTGGTCAGTATCGATCTGGAAAGGAATGGATGCGGGTTCCGAACGCCAGCCTTGTGGGAGTTTTAAAGCTACGTTTCCTTTTATATTGGCTTTACCGGCTTTGATAAAAATAGTGATTTGTTTAGGCTCCTGTCCGCTGAACATGTAGACATTTTCGGCAATATTGGCAAATACAGGAGGAGTAACGGAGAGGGGTTGGTAAAGTTCTCCATTGACCGGATCGTTATGTTTGTAAAGAACGGGTAGGGTGTAGGAAAAGGTTTGACTGCCGATGCCAAAGGTCAAACTGACCTTTGCTTCCGGATTGTTTTCAGGAAGGCCTACATCTTTTTGGTTGTTGATGAAGAACAGACTCAGGGAGTCTTTTTGCTTTAACCAATAGGGCTGTGAAAAATCGGTATTTAATGGGACGGTTACACTGGCTTTGAATTTTTTACCTTGTGAATTTTCCAGAGAAGCATTCAGACTGGAATCTGATTCGCGAAAGGGAAAGGAAATCTTACGGAGCTGAACCGGTACCTTGGACCTGTTGATCACTTCAACCTGCACCTGCAGGTGAGCGCCGGGTGTTACGGAATAGGTGTTGGCAGTCGCTTCCATATAGAGGCCCAGACTTTC
>NZ_DATMRL010000063.1:0-5408 GCF_035566355.1 Pedobacter sp. | reverse complement strand
TAGAGCAGGAGTCCACTTGCTGCGGCCACCTGGAGGCCGATAAGAGGGTGCTTTTTCATGTTTTTCAGGCTTTCAAAAAGAAGCCATCCTCCTGCGAGCAGGGAAACGACTCTTTCGCCCTGATCGATGTTTTCTTTTCCTGTTGGTTCCGTGAGCAGTGATTTTGCCCGGTCAAGGAGTTTTATACTTAGTGCGTTCATAGGATGTTGTTTGTAAGATGAACAATGCCTATGTTTATTGGTTTTGAGTAATTTGAAAATATGTTTTACTGATCTAGCTGAATCTTACAGATTATGAGGCTTAACCAGAAAACATATTTTCCTGGGTAGTAACCGGGTTGGGTACTTAAGGTTTGATGGTGCCTTCTATAGAGTCGTCGTAGGTTTCGCCTTTAACGGCTCCGATAACTCGTTTTACCAATGCGACTGCCATGCCATGTTTGGTGTCCCAATAGTAACCTTTTACAGGACTGAACTTCAATACTGTTATTCTTGGGTCTTCTTTACCTTCTGTGAACCATGTTTTCAATAGTGGGTTCCAAAGTTTGTCTATGGAATCTTTATCTTTTGTAATGGTTACCTTTCCATACAGCGTCAAAAAATCACTGTATTCGGAGCCCTGCAGGAGTAATTGCACGTGGGGATCTTTGTTGATGTCTGCATTTTTCTCGCTATCCTCTGCACTTAGGAACCAGAAGTTTCCGTCGTCGTCAATGTGATCTGCAGACATTGGCCGGGTGGTGAAAAGCCCTTCCTTATCGTTCTTTGTACAAAAGAAACAGGAGCCTGCTTGTTTTGCAAGTTCCTTTATTTTATCGATACCTTCTTGTCCGGCCAGGTTTTTAAAGTTGTCTTCGGGTTGGTTTTTGTTAATCGAATCCATTTTCTAAATGTTTATGTTTTTAAATAGGTTAATGTAGGCTAGGAACAAAAATTTTGTTGTATTGTTTAAGGAATTCTGGAACTTAAGGTTATATCGAAGAGACACAATAAATTTTGGCTTAGCTTGTCATGGTAGGAGGATTGGTATGGAAAGTGAACTTGGTAAAGGCAGTAAATCTTTGTTTTGTATGAAATTAAATGATTGATTATCAGTGATAAACAAAATATTTGAAATTTTTTTCACTTTCTTGTACCCGATTACATTTTTTGAAGTGTCTTTGTTGTGATTATCTTGATATAGATAATTAGAAAAAGATGAACGAACAACAGTCAAAAGAAGTATTAGAAAGATTTCAGGCAGGGACAGACTCCCCGCAGGAAAATCAGCAAGTGCGCTATTGGCTGCATCATTTGCATGAAGATCAACCTTCAGGTTTATCAGAAACGCTTCTTAGAGATACTCACGATGAAATGTGGTCATCTATTCTTCTCCAAACTCAACCAACAACTACAGTTAAAACCACCAGGCTGCCTATGCGCATTGTACTTGCAGCAGCATCAGTGGTCACTATACTTGGCATTTGTATATATTTTTTCACTAAAGAACCTTCGGACAATAGGTTTGCCAACAACATTCTTCCCGGAACTGATAAAGCCACGCTTATTTTAAGCAATGGCGATAAAATTAGTTTAAATGAAGCGAAGAATGGTGTGCTGGCCCTACAATCTACCATGAAAGTAATCAAGTCCGAAGGTGGAGAAATTATCTACACCTCTCGACCTGACCCGGCCCCGTACACCAACGGGGCCCGGAACCAGGAATCAGAAACAAAAAATGTAAACACCATGATTACACCCCGTGGTGGACAATATAAGCTCTCGTTGCCAGACGGCACGAAAGTATGGCTCAACGCTGCTTCAACTTTAACCTACCCCGTTTCTTTCGCCGGACGTAAAGAACGTAGAATTGAGTTGAAGGGCGAGGCCTACTTCGAGGTAGCAAAAGATAAAATGCATCCCTTTTTGGTGCAAAGCAAAACCCAGGTGGTAAAAGTACTGGGTACGCATTTCAATATTAGTAGTTATCCAGATGATACCAGTACGCAAACAACTTTAACAGAAGGAAGCGTGTTGGTTAATATGGTTGCACTTAAACCCGGACAACAGGCTGTCAACTCAGGCTCCCTGATTAAAGTGAGGTCTGTTGATCCGGATGGTGTCATTGCTTGGAAAAATGGTGAATTTTCTTTTAGAAACGAACCATTGGAGCGAATCATGAAACAATTGTCGAGATGGTATGATGTAGATGTTATCTATCAGAACCAACAAACGGGAAGTCAGTTATTTGGCGGTACCATCTCTAAATACAAAGACATTTCCAAAGTACTGCGCATGCTGGAGCTGACCGGCGATGTTAAATTCAAAATGGAGGGAAGAAAAGTTTATGTACAATAAAATCTTTATTCCTGTTTAGCAGAATCATCAAAATTATGTAATTTGCAACAAAAAATGGGCCTATTGGAAAAATAGGTCTTTTCCTATTTTGTTGATACATGCGCATACTTACTTCTATTGTTTTTACTTTGTTATTGTTAACCGGTGTATCTGCTTTTGCCCAGAAAATAACCTACGTTAAAAAAGAAGTAACCCTTGCTCAGCTTTTCAAAGAGATTAAAAAACAAACCGGGTTTAATGTGATCTGGAATGAAGAAAAGCTCAACGCGGAAAAAAGTATCAGCGTGAACTTCCATGGCGCCTCTTTAAATGAGGTCATGAGCAAAGCCTTGACTAATCCTTCACTCAGCTTCACCATTACCGATAAAACCATAGTCATTACCCAAAAGGAAGTTTCTTTTCTGGATAGGATCATGAGTCCATTCCGGGAAATTAATGTCAGCGGTGTAGTGCGGGATGAAAACAACAAACCACTTTGGGCAGCTACCATAAAAGTTAAAAACAAGAACAAGTACGTGCATACAGACAGTCTGGGCAGGTTTACTTTAGAAGGCGTTCGGCCTGATGCTGCGTTGGTGGTTTCCTATCTTGGTTATCAATCCAGAGAAATCCGTGCGCAAACAGATGTAGGTACCTTAAAACTGATGATGATCAGCGGAAACCTCGATGAAGTTCAGATTGTATCTACAGGTTACCAGACTTTGCCTAAAGAAAGAGCCACTGGTTCTTTTGTTCGGATAGACAAAGATCTATTGGACCGTTCTGTTTCTACGGGTATCCTTGACCGTCTGGATGGTGTAACCAGCGGCTTAATTTTTACTTCACCAGTAACAAGGCAGGTTGGGCAGAGTGCTATAGAGATTCATGGCCGTTCCACCTTATTTGGCAATGCCGATCCACTGATTGTTCTGGACAACTTTCCTTACGATGGGGACATAAACAACATCAACCCGAATGATATAGAAACTATAACTATATTGAAAGATGCAGCTGCAGCGTCTGCTTGGGGCGCACGTTCCGGAAATGGTGTAATTGTGATTACGACCAAAAAAGGAAGCCTGAATACCGCCCCGAAGATTGGCTTCAATGCGAATGTGACCTTTGGTCAAAAACCGAACCTTTATAATCCACCACAACTCAATTCTTCAGAAGTGATAGATGTACAACAATTTTTGTACAAACAAGGTGCTTATGATGCAGCCATTGGCAATGGTTATGCTGCACTTCCACCCGCTGTAGAGTTGTTTCGAAATCCATCTGCTCCAGATTACGAAGTGAAATTGAATGCTTTGCGAAATATTGACGTCAGGGACCAACTGTTAAAGTATTTTTACCAGACCAGTATCGCACAGCAATATCAAGCCAGTTTAACTGGGGGAGGTAAACACCAGAAATATGCACTTTCGGCCGGATACGATCATAACCTGGGCAGTATGGTTGGAAATAGTTATAACCGAATCACCTTAAATTCAAGTCATAGTTTTTACTTTTTCAAAGACAAATTAGAGCTTTCTTCTAACCTAAGGTATACCGGTAGTAACAACAAGACGATTCCATCTTTTTTTCCTAACAATCCATATGATCAGGTTGCTGACAACAATGGCAACCCTATTACAGTCGCAAATAATATGAATTTGTCTTATGCCCAGACGGCGGGTAATGGGAAATTACTCAATTGGCTGTATAAACCCCTGGAAGAATTGCAAAACAGGTATAATACCACCACAACCAACGTAGATAATTACAGGATTAACCTGGCTTTAAGCTACAAGGTGGTTGCAGGATTAAAACTTTCTGCTGTATACAACTATGAAAAAGGAAAATCTGATTTAAGTAGAGTTTATGAGCAGAGTTCATACTTTACTAGGGATCTAATCAATACTTATACTCAAATTGATCCGGTAACTGGAAAGCTAACTCGACCTATACCTATTGGAGATATTTATTTAAGTATGCCTACCAAAAGTAAATCTCAGAGTGGAAGGCTTCAGATTGATGAAGAAGTGAAATTTGGAAAACATGCGCTGAATGCCATTGCAGGTGTGGAGATTAGGGAATTGAATATAAGCGATAGCCAAAATATATTTTATGGCTATAACGCGCAAACTGGTGCGAATCTGAATTCCAGTTTGAATTTTACAGAAGACTATCCGCTTTTCTATGGTGGGTCTGCCAGAAAAATTCCCTTTAACAACACTTCATCTGGAACTGATAATCGTTTCTTTTCCTATTATTTCAATGGTGCTTATACTTATGCCGACAAATATATAGTATCCTTAAGCGCAAGGCAGGATGAATCCAATTTATTTGGAGTAAGCACCAACCAAAAAGGCGTTCCGCTTTGGAGTTCGGGATTGTCCTGGGTATTGAACAAGGAAAGTTTTTATGCCATAGATTGGCTACCTTATTTAAAATTAAGAGCTACCTATGGTTATACCGGTAATGTAGACAATAACTTGTCTGCATATTTAACCACCCAGGCTGGCTCTATGTATACAAATACTTACGGGGCACCCTATGCAATTGTCGTCAACCCTCCAAATCCTTCCCTTCGCTGGGAAAAAGTGAGAAACATGAATTTTGGGTTAGACTTTATGACAAAAAATGGCCGGATCATTGGAAGTTTAGATATTTGGCAAAAAAATGGTATGGACTTAGTTGGAAATACCAGTGTTGCACCACAAACCGGGATATCTGTATATAGGGGAAACTCAGCGAATACCTTAACCAAGGGGATGGATCTCCAAATCAGCAGCCAGAACCTCACGGGCGTTATAAAATGGAACACCGCCTTCATGTATAATCATGTAACCAGTAAAGTGACCTCTTATAAGGTCACTAATGGATCCAATTTAAATGTGATTACAGAAAACTATTTAAACCCCTTGGAAGGCTTTCCCTTTTATTCTGTATTTAGCTTAAAATACATTGGACTGGATAATAGAGGAAATCCTCAAGGCTATCTAAATGGTATACCGAGTACAAATTACGGAGCAATTCTCAATTCAACAAACAGAGGTGAGCTGGTTTATAATGGTTCCGCAACGCCAACCAGTTTCGGTAATATACTAA
>NZ_DATMRL010000062.1:0-5534 GCF_035566355.1 Pedobacter sp. | reverse complement strand
AAGCCCTGGTTTGAATTGAATAAAATTCCATTTTGTTCCGGCAGCTTTCAATACTTCTCCCGTATCTATCCCAAGACGGTTAAAGATCATAGCAAGTTCATTAATAAAAGCGATATTGATATCCCGCTGTGCATTTTCTATAACTTTTGCGGCTTCGGCTACCCGTATGGAAGAAGCCTTAAACGTACCTGCTGCAATTACAGAATGGTAAAGTTCATCTACCTTTTCAGCTGCTTCCGGTGTAGAACCGGAAGTGACCTTTAAAATCTGGCTTACGGTGTGCTCCTTATCTCCCGGATTAATTCTTTCGGGTGAATATCCGGCAAAAAAATCTTTATTGAACCTCAAACCGGAATACTTTTCCAGTACAGGCACGCATTCATCTTCGGTTACTCCCGGGTATACCGTAGACTCGTAGATCACGATATCCCCTCTTTTCAATACACTTCCCACCATTTTACTGGCGGCCATTAACGGTCTCAGATCCGGATGTTTGTTTTTGTCGACCGGGGTCGGTACTGTTACAATGTATCTGCTACATTTACGAAGCATCTCAGGCTCGTTTGTACAAAACAATCCTTTTAGGGTGGTACAGTCATTGGTGAGAACCGACTGCAGGATATGCTCCTCTACTTCTCTGGTTTGATCAAAACCTATTTTCAAATTTGCAATCCGTTCCACACTGGTATCGAAACCAAAAACCTTATATTTTTTGGCAAATTCTACCGCAAGGGGAAGGCCAACGTAGCCCAGTCCGATGATGCCTATTTTTACCTGATCTGTTTCTGGTTCCTTTATCATGGTTATCGGTATCTAATTAATCAGTTCTAGATTGGATACGGGTACTTTTGTAATCAGCGCACAATGCAAACAGTCTATAACGACCAGAACATTTTTGCCTCTTACCTGCAGGATTTCTCCCTGCTTCTGTGTCATTACACCTTCTTTAATAATAACGCGGTCACCTGCACTAAGCTGCTGTAAACTGACTGCTTCCAAACTTGGAAACAATTCCAGAAAGCATTTTATTTCATCAATGACCACATCTCTGATCTGGGCGGGTTTTCCCATATAATAGACAAAATTCATAACCCCTGTTGTGGTTCTCACCTTCAGGTCTTCTTTAGCGTTAATTTTGACAAAAACATAAGAACTAAATAAGGGTAGCTCTACTTCCTTCACTCTGTCTGCCCATTGATTTTTGACTTTTCTCACTGGACAATATGCCGTAATTCCTGCCATCTGCAATTCCTTTTCAATCTTTTTCTCCCACCGCGGCCTGGTATAAACCACAAACCATTTTCGTTCATTCATGAGTTTGTTGATAGAATTTAAATTTTCCATAATATAATTTAGGTTAAGAAAGATCTGTTCTGCTTACACGGCTTCGCCACCTCACTTACATGAAAATTTTAATTTTAAAAAGATGATGTTTTCTCTTTCGTAAATCCCGAAGGACTACCTTGAATTGGGATGGTTATTCCCGGGTATCTGGTTATAATTATGCAGTATAGGCATATCTGCCATATCTGTACATGTTCTTGTTTTCTTTTCTGGCATCATTAAATACCAGTAATGGTTTTTTTAATTTTTTATGCTCGCAGATGTCCTTGAAAATTCCAAGATCGGCCTTTTGTGTAAAATTATATCTTACCATATAAATACTCGCGTCGGCAAATGGTGACAGACTGAAGGCGTCGGCGACATGGCCTACAGGGGATGTATCTACAACGATATAATCAAAACGTTTTCTTAATTCGGCAAACAACTCGGGTACTTTAGGCCCCATAAGTAATTCTGCTGGATTGGAAGGGATTTTTCCGCACCCGATGGCGTATAAATTCGGAGAAGATGGAACCTCCATTAGAATATCTTCCAGTCTGATTTCTGAAGAGCTTAAGTATTCTGAAAGGCCGGTAGTAGCTTTGAGTTCTAAATTATTCAGCAGGTCCGGTTTACGCAGATCAAATTCGAGTAATACAACTTTCTTGCCAGACAGGGTGAGTGTAAGGCCGAGATTAGTCGTAAAAAAGGTCTTTCCTTCTCCTTTAGTACTGGATGTAACAAGTAAGACCTGGTTGCTGTTGGTTTTGTCAATAAAATTGAGGCTGGTTCTGATGTACCTGAACAATTCGGCCATAGTTGTGCTCTGATCGCTATGAACCAGTAAGGGGTCTTTTCGACCATTATGGCTAAGCTCGCCCAGGATTAAGGCATGCCCGGTGCCGTATTCTACATCAGACAAATCTCTTACTTTATTGTTCAACTGCGTTCTGGCATAAACAAAGGAAACAGGCAGCAAGAGTCCGCATAAAATGCTGATCATGTAAATCAATTGAACTTTTGGTTTAGCCGGTGTGGAATTATAGGCCGGTTTATCAATAACTTGTGATGTAGGGATGGTTGCAGAGAGCGAAAGTTCGGTTTCTTCTCTTTTTTGCAGAAGGTAGTGATAAAGCGTATTCTTAACGCTTTGCTCCCTGCTCCTTTCAATCAATCCCCTTTCAATAACTGGTGTTTGGTGGAGTCTGGATTCGAATTGCGCAGTCTTATTTCTCAGACTTGACCTTTCCAGATCCAGCCCTCGTTTAATGACCCCCAGATTTTCCAGAATTTTTCCTTTAAGGCCGGTGAGCTGGTCGGAAATATTAACAACCAATGGGTTATTTACTCTGACTGTTTTAAGTAACCTTTCTCTTTCTATCTGGAGGTTGTTGTATTTGTCGGTCAGGCTCATTAAAGTCGGGTCTTTTAATCCGAGCGTGGTGGGTACCAGATCAAATTTATGATCGCCTCCGTTTAAATAGCCAATAATCGACTGTACCAATGAAACCTGAACTTCGCTTGAGGCCAGCTGCTGTCCATATTCTCCTGAAGACTGCAGGTTCATCTGAGCATCGCTGTTCAGTTCTGTAACGCGGTTGTTTCTTTTATAGTTTTCTACGTCTTGTTCTACACCTGTCAGGTCTTTAGTTAAATTTCCCAGTTTACCGTCTATGAATTTTATGGTATTTAATGCCATGATGTTTTTATTCATCACGTTTTCCTGATTGTAAGTGTCTATCAGCCTGGTCAGAATGTCGACACCTCTTGCAGGGACTGCATCCAGTAAACTCAGAACAATTGTATTTGCATCTTTAACCACAGGTAAAACCGTTAGTGCATTTAAGCTGTAGGCTTCAGCGGCTTTACGAAGATTGACGAAACGAATGTCCACCGGCTTATTCATGGTATTGAAGGCCTCTCCTTTCATGATCTTTATACTGTATTCCGGTCTGCTAATAACCTGGTTATAACGGTACACAACTTTACTGCTGCTGTCTCTAAGGACAAACTTGTCATCCGCGATGCTTTGCACAGAAAGTTTTTTCAGAAAGGCTGGCTCATTTAACCTAAGTACAACAACCTGAACGGGCAGTGTTTTACCATAGAGTTCCTTTTTCTTAAAGGGCAGTTGATAGCTATACTTTACCTCTAAACCCAAATCATATAAAACTTTGTATATTAAGTCTTTTGACCTCAGTACCTCCATTTCATTTTCAACTGTTTTAGATGTCCTGAACATGTTCAGGTCGCTAAAGGCAGTACCTTTTAACAAGCCGTCTCCTTTGGCATCATCCTGGATCAGCAGAATACTGCTCACTTTATAAAAAGGTACTGTAGTTTGAATATAAGCATAAGCAACTCCAATACATATAATTACTGAGATCAGAAAAATGTACCAGTATTTAATGCACCTGGTAAAGAGTTGATTCAAGGCCATGGTCTTTAAATTTTATATCAAAAAACTTATCTGTGTAAAAATGCAGTAGCCAATACGGCAATTGCAGATATGGTGGCCACAATAAGTGGCATAGACCGGCTGCTATGACTGTATTCCACTGATTTGGCTTTGTCGGGCTCTATATAGAGAATATCATTTTGTTTTAAATAAAAATATGGGGAGTTCAGCACATCCTGATGATTGAGATTGACCCTCACCATAGTACGCTTCCCATCAATTTCCCGGATGAGCAATACATTTTCTCTTTTACCATAAGGTGTCATATCGCCCGCAAGTCCCAAAGCTTCGAGTAAATTGATCTTTTCGTTGGGAATAGTAAAAGTTGAAGGGTGGTTAACTTCTCCAATAACTGTTACTCTGAAGTTCATGAATTTTATATTGACAATGGAGTTGACCACGTACCGGTTAAGTTCTTGTTCAACCAGACTTTGGGCTTGTGCAATGGTGAGTCCCTCTACTTTAACTTCACCAAGTACCGGAAATTTGATCCGGCCACTCGCGTTAACTCTGTAGCCCTGCTTTTCATAAAACCCATTCATATTAACCGAAGTTGGGTTTGCAGCAAACATAACATTCGATTCCGGGCTCGTACTGTTTACGTCGATACTTAATACATCATTCTTTAAAATCTTGGGTTCACCATCATTTACGATTGTGCTGATGTTATCACTTTGCGTTTTTAAATCGCTGAAGTAGACCAGATTTCTTTGTCTCGCACAGCTGGTTAATAAAATTAACAACAGCGAACACCAGATATAGTTTGATTTCATAACATAAACCTCCTGTTGACATTAGTAGTTACACCGATTAAAAATCAATACTTAAATCTAAACACTAATTCGCTTAAAAAATTGAATTTCAAACAATTGTGAACCATATTGTAAATATTGTACAGGTAATTACACACTTTTTGTATAGACGGTTATACAACCTTCGAATAGTGATCTGATCAGTGAGAATATATCCAGGTATTAAAAGTGAAAAAGCCGTTGGTTAGGCGGCTTTTTCGGTTGGGGCCTGGTTGTGTTGTGGTTAATTTGCAACTTTTTTATACAGCAGGTTATTTTCCTGGAGCGTGACAATTAATTTTTCCTGCAATTCATTGACCATGGTTTCCATTTTCCTGAATTGTGCATCACGCAGTCTTCTATCCTCTTCCATTTTCTTTGTTTCTTCTGTATCCTCAAAAAATAGCGCCGGACGAACTTTGAAATAATTAGCTATTTCTATTAGTCGTGAAGTATTAATATCGGTGATACCTGTTTCTATTTTAGAATAAGCTGGAATGGATATTCCAAGTGCCTCAGCCAGGTGCCGCTGTTTCTTTCTCGAATTTACCCTAAGCATTCTTATTTTATTTCCAATGTCTTTCATCATTTTAATTTAATTTGTATAACCGGCAGCATCCACTGCCGGTATATACCTTATCTAACTTATCATTCATAAAAAACTAACAATTCATAATCGCCTATTTGTGCTGATCAATAGCGCCCTGAAACATACTTCTTTCTTGTTCAGGAATATTGGCTCCAAATTTCTCCAGATATGCTTTGGCAGCAGGAACATAATTTGCCCAGTCCTGCTGGTTATAGAATCCAACCGTTTTGGCCCTTAGCAGGATTTCTTCTCCTGGTGCTCCATAAGGTTTAACTCTGGCTTCTATCACAGACCAGTCTGTATTTCCCTGGTTCATCAATGGTTCCATTTCTCCCTTCAGGATCATATTCATCATGGCGACAGTATATTTACG
>NZ_DATMRL010000061.1:0-5436 GCF_035566355.1 Pedobacter sp. | reverse complement strand
GTGAAGAATAGCCAGATTATTGCTGCAGTAGATTATTATTCTACCTATATCAACGATGCCGGAGGAACGTATACCCCAGATAGACTATTTAAGAACAACTATATCAAAGTAAGGGAAATTTCAGCTGAATATACCTTACCTCAAAAATTCAGTAAGAAACTTAAACTACAAAAACTATCCATCAATGCATCAGCCAGGAACTTGTTTTATTTATACAAAACACTTCCAAACGTAGATGCAGAAGCTGCACTGGGTGGAGGAGAATATGCTGAATATTCATTCTATCCTTCAGTGAGATCATATAATTTAGGCATAAAGGCAAGTTTCTAATTTAAAATAGACATTCATGAAAACATTAAATATAATAACCATCATGTGCCTGATCTTTTTAGGTACATCTTGTAAGAAAAGTATAGACGATCAATTCAAAAACCCGGATAGTTATGATCCAGCTCCATCAACCAAAGTACCTGGATTATTTTTAGATATGCTGACCAAACAAAAATTCTATTATCAGGATTACGGGGAGTGGTATTACATGATCGGAGATGGCTTTGGGATACCAGGCTATTGCCAGATTGCGCAACGTTATATTACGCAGCGATATGATTTCTTTAGTACCTATGATGATGTAGTTGGTGGAAATGGTTTTGATGCTACTACCAGCACCAGTTTATTTGGTGACATGTATACAGGGCATAAAGGACTACCTGTAATGCAGGATCTGTTGAAAAATATATCGGGTCAGGAACTTATCGACAGCAAAATTTATCTGGATCTTTCTATTATTATGACGGATTGGGCGGTTGCGAAGAATGTAGATTTGTTCAATAGCATCCCTTATTCAGAAGCATTTCAAGGTGCTAATGCGGTTTACTTCCCTAAATATGATGATCCGCTATCTATTTATCATGCCGTTATAGAGGGATTAAAAAAGGCCGCTGACGAATTGCCAGGTCAATACAGCCAAATGTCGGCGAATGGAAAGACAACTTTCTTAAATCAGGATTTGGCTTTCCATGGAGATGTAAACAAGTGGGTACAGTATGCCAATGCTTTGCGCTTAAAATATGCACTTCGCATTTCTGGCGTAGATGAAGCTTATGCAAGGGCACAGATTGCAGATGTATTGACCAAACCTTTGCCACAAACAGATTTTACCATAGCCTTGACATCTAAAAATGATGTTCCTGGTGGGGGAACGTGGTTAAGAGGGGTGTATGAACGTAATTTCGTTACTTTCATTCCAAATATCATTATGAAGCGTATGAATTATGGAACAACGGCTTATGAACCAGGTGTTGACGATCCACGCTTACCGGTAATTGCCATGCCAACCAAATTCAATAATAATAATGACTATAGAGGAGTAAGTTACGATGCTGATGGCCAAACTCCTGCTTACAACGCAGGAGAAAAGTATTATCCTTATGCAGATAATCTGGCAAGTTCATTGTCTCAAAACGCAAAATCCATGTATAATCATGCGACCTACTCCAGGAATGAATTCCCGAACTATATGTTTTCAATGGCAGAAGTAGATTTGATATTGGCTGAAGTTTCCTTGAAAGGTTTGGGAAGTACGGGTAAAACACCAAGTGCCCATATTGTAGATGCGATTACACATTCTACAGATTTTTGGTATTACATTAATTCTTTGAGTACTTATGCGACAGGAAATCCAATAATGCGCCCTGCTAAACCCTCAGGTGCTATTGTTAGCACTTATGCGAATTTGGTTAAGGCTAAATTTGAAGCAGCGGCCAGCGCAGATGATAAAATGGAAATTTTAATGCAGCAAAAGTATATTCACTTGAATTTAATGCAGCCTTACGAGCTATTTACAGAATTAAGAAGAACTCACCATCCAAAATTAGAACCGATGACATTGAATGGTAAGGTGATGAAACCTATGGCGGAGCGTATTCTTTATCCTGCAATAGAACTCAGTACAAATGCAGATAATTTCTTGAAAGTAAGAGCAGAAAACAACTATACCAGTCCAATTTTCTGGGTTCCGGGATCGGTTAAGGCTCTGCCATATTATTGGAATAACTATAATTATCAATAATCATTCTGTTAAGAACGATTAAATTAGAAATGTCCTGGTTTTTTCAACCAGGACATTTTTTTTGAAGTATATAAGGCTACTACAGTTGTATCCTTTATATATTCGAAACCAAATACAATTGGATTTGATTGGAAAAATAATTGCGTTATCTTAGATGTTAAAACACTCAATTTAAGCACTTTATCTATGTCCAAAATTGTACTTCTTTCTCTGTTTATGCTGACAGGTTTTTTAGGATACAGCCAGATGAAAAATGGAGGCTTTGAATCTAGAAATACTGCATACCCTGATTCACTGGCCGGTTGGTCCTTTAAAGGAAAGCCTGGATTTAAGATGAATCTTGATAATAAGATAAAATTTGAAGGCAATTTTTCATTAAAGGTATCTGGTGATAAAATTGATGACGGACAGTTTCAGTCTTTTTCGCAAGAGATCGCAGTGGAAGGAAGCAGGGTACAGAGGAAATTAATCTCCTGCTATATCAAAACGGCTGATGTGATGGCAAAAATAGGTGTTTGGTGTCAGGTATGGGATGAGAAAGATAAAGTAATAGGATTTGAAAGTTTTGATACACAGCATACAGTGGTTCATGGAACAACTGACTGGAAAAAATATACACTGCCCATAACCGTACTTGAGGGGGCAAAAAAATTAGTTGTGGGTGGTTTCCTTATGGGTAATGGATTGGTCTGGTTCGATGATTTTCATCTTGAAGAGGCACAGACTATGAGCATACAGCCTTCTACTGAGGTGGTAAAATATATAGATGAATTCAATGGAGTTATTAAGAAGAACTCCATTTACAAAGACTCATTGGATTGGAAAAGGATCAATAGAGATATTGCAGCACTTTCTAACGGACTTCAAACGATAAGTGATACCCGTGTGCTGACAGACTATATGATAAGAGAGCTTAGAAAAGTGGGAGATAACCACTCCTTTATTCAAAACAAAACTCAAACTCAAACCAGCGTTACGGGGGCAAGTCCGGAAAAGCCGATATCAAAATTGCTGGAAAACGGTATTGGCTATATCATGGTGCCAGGCTTTTCATCTGCACATTATCCATCGATCTTAGAATTTGCGACAACGATCCAGAATCAAATCAAAAAACTTGATGAAGAAAACGATATCAAGGGATGGATTGTAGATTTAAGAACAAATACAGGTGGTAATATGCATCCTATGATTGCTGGCCTGGGTCCTTTGCTCAGAGAAGGCGATTTAGGCTATTTTATCAGCGGAGAAAGAAATCGGGAAAAGCGCCAGCGGTGGTATTATAAGGAGGGTCGGGAAGGGATAGAGAAAGGTACAAATGTTAGGGTAAACTCTTACTACAAATTAAAAGACAGCAAAAATAAGATAGCGGTTTTGATTGGTAACCGAACCTGCAGTAGCGGAGAGATGACAGCAATTTCTTTTATCGGAGCAAATAATACCAGATTGTTTGGCGAGCCGAGTGGTGGATATGTGACTTCAAACTCGATGTTCTGGCTTTCTGATGGAGCTACTTTGTTGCTGGCTACCGGATTTGTAAGTGATACCAATAAGAAAATATATTGGAAAAGAATTATCCCTGATGTTATGGTAAAGTCTGACTCTGATACAGATTTGATACTTAAGGCAGCAGAAGAATGGCTCCACTGATCTGTTAACAGAGTAAAGTATACCAAAGCAACCTCGTCCGTATAGGAGAGGCTGCTTTGCGGTTGTTACATGATAAACTTATAATCGTCTATGCGATCAGATTTGATAAAACGGGTCAATTTGCCCTGGTAAAAATAATAGAATGAATAAGGTTCATTTTTTGGGATAATTGCTTTGGAGGTAACGCGATAGATAACCATCCCATTATTATCGACCAACATCAATTCCGCTGAGTGGTTAGCTCGTTTGAAATCGTTTTCTGACATGCCGATCTTAATTGAAGAGTCCTGATAGGACATACTTTTGCAGCCTAAGGCCATGACTGCAAGGCAGATTAAAACTATTTTTTTCATAATTGTTTATTTGTGTGTAATGAAGCCAGCTCAATAATAGTGCCTTTTAATTTTTCCAAAATAGGAAAGGTGCCTGGTTTTAAGAATGAAACACAAAAGCTTTGATTATCAGTGTTTTTATCTGCGTAATTTTTTTGTTAATGCCTGTCTACAGGGTGATTCGGTTAATTTCTCTGTTTGGTCCAGCCACAAAACCATCAAGTGATATGTACTATTTTAGTTTATTTTTCAATAGAGTTAATAAATTATTATTAAGCTTTTTAGCTTTGATTCTTAACAATGAAAAAAAATCACTATCAAATTTTTCTACTACAATTACTGCCTTTTTTATTGATTCTTTTCCCTCTTCAGTTAACGCAACTGTTTTAGCTCTGGTCTGCAACTCACGCTCTATTAATTTTAAGGCGATTTGTAAAGCTTTGATTCTACGAATCATCAGGGTATACTGTGATGAGTTGTCTTCTAAAATTGACAGGTTTTATTCCATTTATTAAATAACTATAGAAATAACAAGGGTATTATTAGGCAATTATATTACTATCGCATAAATTAGCTGACCTATGAAAAATTATATCTTGTTATTATTTATGTTGCTGAAAATACCTGTTTATGGTCAGGATCTGAAATTACTGGAGAATAAGTTAAACCAGTTATCGCAGCAACGAGCAAATTGGAGCCATAGTCAAGACGAAAAGTCATATGATTCGCTTGCCAAATATAATAAGGGATTGGAAGAGCTGATTTTGAATTTCACAGCTAAGAATCCGAAAACTTTACGCCATCAATTTGACAGAACAAAGGTTGGATTGGATATCGTTACTTCTGGTGATGGCCTTTTTAGAATCTATACTTGGAATACACTGGAAGGCGGAACTATGCAATATTTTAGAAATGTTTACCAATATAGTGTTGGCGGGAAAGTGTATTCAATGATAAATCCTGTGGCCGAAGAAGATAATGGATGTAGCTATTTTGAAATTAATGATCTTACAGTTGGTGGTAAACGATATTACCTGAGCCTTAGCATCAGTGTGGGAAGCAGTGCTCTATACTATTACCAGATGAAGGTATTCTCTATTGAAAATGGAAAGTTTAATCCAAATGCCAGGCTGATTAAAACTAAAAGTGGGATTAAGAATACGCTCGGTTATGAAGTTGATCTTTCTAGCTCTTCGAATAGGGATAGAAAGGATGGGGTTAACCCTATGGATTACATGAAATTGATGTATGACCGGACAAATAAGATTATACTTATTCCGCTGATCGATGCAGATGGAAGAGTTACTAAAAGCAAAATAAAGTATCAATTGAAAGGACAGTACTTCGAAAAGATATAAATTGCTTTTGTAAAGGGGGGGATTATGA
>NZ_DATMRL010000060.1:0-14727 GCF_035566355.1 Pedobacter sp. | reverse complement strand
CTATTTTGGAGGAAAAAGGCAGGCCGACTCTCTGGACCGTCTGCTTATGGAGAAATTTCCTAACGGTAATTATGTGAAGACAAAAAACAGGCAGGCAGAAGGTGCGGCTCATAAAATGACATCTGAATCGCCTAAAATCAGTTCTCAAAAGAATAACATAAATAAGGCCGATATTCTTAAAAATGTACAGGAAAACCAGGTTGATGAACCTTTAAATCCTTTAACACTTAAAGATCTTAAAGGCAATACGGTAAGTATTGGGATGGGAGCGGGCAGTGGAAAGGTGATTGTGCTTGATTTCTGGGCAACGTGGTGTAAGCCCTGTATTGCATCTTTCCCTGCTATGCAGAAAGTAATGGAACAATACCGGAACAACTCATCGGTACAGTTTCTCTTCATTTGCACCATGGAACAGGGAGATGCTATAAAAAATGCCAGTGCTTTTATGTCTAAAAATGCCTATCCGTTTACAGTATTGATGGATGAAAAGACAGACGATATGAATCTATACAAGGCCTATTCAGGTTGTAAAGCTGAAGGTGGGATACCCTATAAGCTGGTTATAGATGGAAAAGGGCACGTAAGATCAAGAAAAGCAGGCTTTTCAGGAAATGAGGAAGAATTAATAACAGAATTATCGGCTATGATTGATATGGCCCTAAAATCAAATAAACAATAAAATGAATCCAAGAAAAACAATAATTATTGCGGTGGCTGCATTTGTCAATGTGGTGTTCTTTTGCGGTGTACAGCCACAGAGGGAATTTACTGTACGTGGTGAAATCAAAGGATTGAGTAATGCTTATATCTATCTCAACTGGCAGCAAGGGGATTCTGTTAAAATAGATTCTGTATTGGTAAAGGAGGGTAAGTTTAAATTTAAAGGACATGTAGTCGATCCTTCGCTTGCCGTGATTTTTTTAAAGAAACAACGGCCTGTACGTTTTTATCTGGAAAATGCGGATATTGAAATGACTGGTAGAGTAGACTCTATGGCGCGGCTCAGTATAAAAGGTTCTGCAACACAAAGTGAATTTGAAGCCTATAATCTACGGATTGAGGGAATTAAAAATGGAGATCAGATGATAAAGGAAACGATTTCTTTTATTGCCGATCATCCCAGGAGCTATCTGAGTATAGATAAATTGCAGGAATTTTCTGCTCGGATAGACTATGATACCTTAAATAGGCTGTTTGGTGGATTGGAATCTTCTTTAAAGGAGTCTATAGCAGGTAAGCGGTTGGAAAAACAGGTTATCATCTATAAAAATACATCTATTGGAAGCTTGGCTCCGATATTTGATCAGCAAGATGTAAATGGTAAAAATATTTCACTTGCAGATTTAAGAGGGAAATATGTGCTTTTGGATTTCTGGGCCAGTTGGTGCGTGCCTTGCCGTCAGGAAAATCCAAATCTATTGAAGGCTTATAACAAGTTTCACGAAAAGGGGCTTACAATTCTGGCCGTATCACTGGACGAAAAAGCTGAAAATTGGAAAAAAGCGATAGAGGAGGACCATATGCCCTGGTTGCACGTATCTGATTTAAAAGGAACGGATAATGCCGCGGCCCTGCAATATGGTATTTTTAGTATTCCTTCTAATTTCTTAATTGACCCTCAAGGTAAAATTGTAGCTAAAGACCTGAGAGGTGCGGGCCTGGAAGAAAAATTAGAACAACTTTTTAAAATTGATAAACCTTAATCAAGTAAGTCTGGTCTAGCTCATCTTATGGACTGTTTAAAAGCTGCTTCTAAATAATAGGGGCAGCTTTTTTATATAAGATACGTTGATAATTTTTTATTCAGTTTATAACTTGACTACCCACTTGAGTTATTTCTGGTGCTTCCAAAAGCGGCCCTTGCCTTCTGAAATCCATTCCAAAGCCTCGGCTATCCTTTTTTGCCGGGTAGCATCCGTTTTGGCGTCACTGATCCAGATGATGTATTCCTTGCGGAATGAATTTGACTTGCTTTCAAAAACCTCTTTTGCCTTTGGGTTCCCTTCCAACTCATCCTGAAAATAGTCTGGCGTTTCCAATACCTTCGGCTTTTCTTCTGTAGGTTTTTCCCTTTGGACCTTTACACCCTTTTCATTTAGCTGTACTGCTTCTTTAATCATGGCAATAAATTCCTGATCAGGGAGCAGTTCACTAAACCGCGTAATTTTGCCCAGCAGCCGTTTAACAGGCTTGAGGTCTTTCGCTGCTTTTAATCGCGGATCGGTCATTAGCTGGCCTTTCAAGAAGGTAAAAGAGCAGTGTGCCTTATGCGCTGCCATCACGCACATATGGTCTCCCTTATAATCAAAATGAGGAATACCCCATTTTATAGCCTCTTCCACATCCGGGCAATTTTGATGGACGAGCGTGCGCCAATGTTCAAGGATAGGCCTGGCAAATTCTTCTGCCTTAGCAATATAGGTATCTATGGCCGGATCGTACTTTGTGTTATTCATATCTAAACGTTTAATGCAAATAAAAGCAGATTTGGGCAAAAAGGATCGGTTAAAATCTTGGATTTACTGGTCAATTTAATTACTTGTGCTGTCTGCGAAACGCAGAAGGTGAAACCCCCACATTTTTTTTAAAGAACTTTCCAAAATTTGTAGGGTCAGAAAAATCCAGCTGGTAGGCAATCCAGGAGATCTCCATATCGGTATAACGTATAAGTGATTTAGCTTCACTAATGACCCGTTCCGTAATAAAACTCAACGCATTGCGTCCAGAAATCTGTTTTACAGACTGAGAAAGGTAATTGGCTGTAACGGAAAGCAGATCTGCATATTCCTTAACACTGCGCTTATGGATATAGTTGCTTTCGATCAGCTGGATGAAATCCCGCATCAATAGCTGCTGCCTGCCAGCAGGCAGCGCTTTTTGGTTCCTTTCCAGGGTAAATTCTTCCAGATGGCAGAGCAATCCAAGTAGCTTCAGCCGCGCCTCCAGATGAGCATCTCTGTCAGACTGTTCATAAGCGGAAAAAACAGCTTCAAAATGCGGAGCCAATTGACTAAAAGTGGCATGATTGAATCTTAACAAATTGGTGCGGAGCCGGTCAAACAGTGTAAATTGCTCGTGGAACCCCGGCCTGAAAAAAGAAAAAGCTTCAGGTTTAAAATAGATAATATAGCCCTCCAGCTCATTACTGTGCGAGAAACTATAGATCAGGTTAGGTGAGTGGAACACCAGATAGGAAGCCGGATCTTCTACGATTTCTTCACCATAACTGACATTCACCTTTCCGGAATTGAACAGCAATGCAAAAAAATAGAAGGAACGTTTAAACGGCGGCCTGTATACTGAGATCTGCGGCTCATCCAGCGGTTTTAACCTTAGACAGTAAAAATCGGGATTGTCTGTTCTGCAAGGCCAGGGAATTGAGGCCAGAAAATCATTGATCTCTGTGTAAAAGGGAAGTACTGGTTTCATTTTCTCCATAATCCGTACAAAACGATTGGTCTAAAATAGCTTTTTTAAGTAAAGAAATAACCACGATTTTCTTTCTTGCAGACTATATTGAATCTTGGGGAAGAGGAATACACAACGTTATCGAAAAGGCTGTTGGTCGGCGCTCTGATGATTTGTTGCGATATTATGAGAAGAAGCCAGGGATCACTTTCTTTTGTTAAAGAGAAACTGCATGAATAAGCTAATTGGAAGGAGTGGTACAATGATGATTATAATAGGTGGAACACAATTGTAATCGCCTTCTTTTGTGGTATGCATCATCGGTAATACTTGCAGGAATATGGTGTAAGCTATAGTAAGAATTGCTGTAAATAAATAGGTGAGGAAAGCTGGTTGAATCTTGTTTTTTTTGAAAAGAAAAGATATGAGCCATGGCATGATTATATACGGACTCAGGAAAAATATTATCACAATGGCTATCATAAACGTTAATACTTATTTCATAAAAAAGTAACCAATTAGATGTGCATTAATAGTGTCTAATATTGATCGGTTTAATCTTATTTAATGATTATTCTATGAATTTGCTTGTTCTCTATTTTGAAAAAATAATGAAGAACTATAATTATTTTTTGTTTTAGTGGAAATATATGCCATTATTAGCCAAATTAATTTCAGAAAAAAAGTACAGGTAGAAAATGGAGATAGTTTTAACTATTACGGTTATAATAGGGTTATTATTGATACTATTCATAAGTAATTATTTAATATATAAATGGATAGTTGGCCGGGCCATTAGAAAGATTATTAAGCCCTATTTTTCAAAAATTGGATATAAAATAGAGGGAACTAGATTTGTTGGGCTTTTTAAAACGGGTGATTTTAAATGGAAGGGATTTCCTTTTCGTCCATTTATGCATAGTGGTTATCCAATGCAATCGGTATATATTTATGTTCAATTAATTAAAAAGGAGACGGATACCTCAATTAGAATCACAGCAAAAATTTCTACCTTGTTTTTATTTATTAGGAAAGTGGAGTATAGTAAAACACTTAGTTGAGCAATCTTTACAAAAGATAAGTTCAAAGGCAACTATTTTGGAATATATGAATTGGTTTTTATTATTTAAATTTTAGGATTTATAGATTTTATAAAAAAAGACAATATTCCCGGATTTTGGAGTTTATAAATATTTAAGCTCAATAGTGACTTTTTATAGTTGGAAATGAGATGCAAAATAAACTAGGTGGCTTTTTTTGTTTTACAAGTAGCCCGAAAACTAACCAATTTAGGGATAATTACACCCGAATAATATGAAATTTCAATTACAAAAGATAGTAAATACAGAATTTGAAGTAATACGCAAAAGAGCGATCGAGGTTTTTAAAGACTCAAATTATTTAGAAATTGAAGTTTTGGATAACGTCATCGATTTTAGATTAGGAGGCAATGATTGGGAAATTGTATCCCGTTCAGAGTCATATAAAAAAATAAAGAGAGGTAAATTGGAAATAACGAGATCGGAGATTAATTTCTCATTGAAATTAATCTATTTTGTTTCTCTCTTACCTGAAATAATTTTAATTCTTTTGTTTTTAATGGGTGGGATTTTCATTAGTCATAATATCTTATTTTTAGCCTTGGTGATGTTTTTTATCTTGGTAGACAAACTCTATACCTTAAAAAAACATGCTGAAACAATGCTTCTTGATATTACATTCGGTAAAATTAAGATATAAAGCACATAATTTTTTTATTGTGAGTGTGTTATGTTAATGATGATCCATTAAATATCGATCCTTAATTCATCATACTGATAAATTGAACGGTCTGATTAATGGCCAGTAACAAGCCAAATATCAGGAAAAACCAGAACCGTATGGTTCGAAAGTTTTGCTCCGATATAATGTAAAGCACTAAACAGATCATCCATCCAGCAACTGCAATGCCTTTAAAAGCGATGGAGTGTTTCATGTAGGTGTTTCCGATAAGTAAAACTATAATCCATAAAAACTCTATGTGAGGACCATATTTTTGCCAAAATGAAATCAATTTTGTCTTCATATAGATTAAACTTTAACTGTTTAATATAATCAGGATTCGTTTTTAGTAAAACAATAGGCTAAATATAGGTTCTTCTTTTAATTTCTCCAATAATTCTGCTTGGCCAATATAATGGTTTACAACCCTATATAAAAAGTATTTAACAGATCAAAAGTAGTCGATACTCCCCATCATTTTCTACCGGAGCCCTGTGAACGCAAGGTAATACTTTTTGCCTTGGATGATCTACCGCTAATTTCCAAAGATGGCCTAATCCTAAATTTGTTGCTTTAGCACCCGGTTTAGGTTGATAATGCAGATCGAAATAATGTTCACTCAAAAAGGCTTCAAACTCTGCTTCTGAACCCTCGTGTAATTCCTTCAGCTTTTCCCGGATTTGTGGAATCAAAATTTTCTGTTTAACCTGATCATTGGGCAGGATATCACTTGCAGCACCGTAATAAGTACATAAAAAAGTATCTGTTGCGACAGGGGACCGGTCCACATGATAAGAATATACATCCGTTGAAATGAAATCCAGTTCCTCATCCCGATGGTAATTTTTGATCAGATTGAGCGAAGGAGAGGCCCCAAAATCAGTCAACAATCTCAAATCACTTAAAATAACTTCCCTAGCAATATGTCCCTTTTCAGATAGCCTGAGCGCTAAAAGAGTTTCGGGGTACACCTCAGTGATATTTTGCTCTAATTGAAGTTTAGACACAATTTCCTTAAAATCTCCAGCCAAGTCTCTGTACCAACAAACGGAATTCATAGGGCCAAGAAAGGAGGTGTTTAAAAGTTCAGAAAAAGTAGAGACAACACCAATTTGATTGCTGTCTGAAAATTTATGGTTCATGTAGGTAAGAAACAACTAATCATTATTCTCTACAAAAGTAACGTACAAAAGACAACTATGGGATTATTTTTCAGTAAGTTTTTACCGGAGCTTTCAGCAATTGATGAAGTACTAATATTAGAATTAAATATTTCTATTCTTTTTTTCAAAAAACTGTAATTCGTTTTCAGACAGCTCATTTTTACTAAATGAAATCAGAAAGCGATGTGGGTTATCCACAACAAGAAAAACGCCCTGGCTATTGATATCTAACTTCTTTACCCAAACCCATTCTTTTGTTTCCACCATCTCCCTGTTTCGATGTCTTATGATAATATTCTGGTCATTGAATTCTATATCCGCATCAAAATCATTTTTCTTCGCAATTCTTTTTGTGCTGAAATAATATAGCGGAACTAAAATAATGAATAGGAAAGCAAAGTAAATTAGCGAGGAAAGAAAAATGCCAAATGAGGAGACAGGAGCGGCATAGCCGAGAAGGAATGCAGCTGTTAAATACATCCATAAGCTTTTTTTTAGAAAAAAATAGATTTTAGCGCGAAGTATACTGGTGAAATTTGACTGTACTCTTTTTGTAACTATCATTTGTTTATTATTCTTTTACTTTTCCATTTTTTTTAAATCAATATTTCAAAGCTTTTATCTTGTCCACAAGCAATTGCAGGACTGGTTGTTTTGCAATCAAATTAAAATTCCAAATATCATCTGTGATAAAAATATAGTTACCGTCAAAACTATAAATAAAATCTCCCCCTTCAATTCCAATAATCCAGTCTTCTTTTTTCAGATCGGAATAAGTGTTCAATACCCGCCAACAATATTTCCTGATCTCTTCCTCATCATTAAAACTATCCAACATAGGCAAAATACTGCATTCTTCACTCAGTCCATAGGTTAACAGCATTTCATTGATTTTACTTTTCATAATATCTGAACATTTTATTATCTCAGCACATTCGTAATATAAATCATAAATAAAACATATTAAGCTGTAAAATACAACAGATTGTTGTAGCCAAACACATAACTTAGAATCCAAAATACATATTAATACTTTCCGCGAAATGAAATTTAAAATTTTTGCATCAGTTTTTTTTATCCAGTTTGGTTTACTTGTTTCTTTTGCTAAAGCACAACAAATGTCTACCTCAGACAGCCTGGATACGTTTTTAAAAAGCGTAATGCAAAAGCGTCATATTCCCGCCCTGCAAATTGCCATTGTGCGTGGTAATAAAATTATAAAAAACGCCACTTTTGGAACGGCCAACCTGGAGTACAATATAAAAGCAAACGACAAGACTATATTTTCTATAAATTCTATTACGAAGGCTTTTGTTGGTATTGCGGTGATGCAACTGGCAGAAGAGCGCAAACTGAAGATAACAGACCGGTTGTCGCTTTACTTGGATAGTCTGCCCGATAGCTGGAAGAACATTACTTTACAACAAGTACTGACCCATACTTCAGGCTTGCCCGATGTATTGGACGAGGAGGAGCAGGTAATGGGACATAACGATGAACAGGAAGCCATGAAAAAGGTTAAATCGCTCCCTGTTGAGTTTAAACCAGGGGAAAAGTTTAGTTATAATCAAACCGGATATGTTCTTGTTGGCCAGATTATTACTAAACTTAGCGGCATGCATTTTACCCGCTTTATTGAAGAGAAACAGTTTAAAGTGGCAGGAATGAAGCTAACCCGCTTTGGAGATTCCTATGATGTGATCCCCAATTATGCGGGCGCGTATACGTTGACCAGACAAATGGGGGATGGCTTTGTGAAAAACAATACACCTGGCCATGCGTATATGCAATTTCCGGTTTTTTTTAGAACGGCTGCCGGCATTCAATCTACAGCAACAGATATGGCAAACTGGATTATTGCCTTAAAAAGTGGTAAACTACTTAAGGAGCAATCCAGTATAGATTTATTGTGGACCCCAGCTATACTTGCCAACGGAAAAATTGGTGGATTCAATCGATTAACAAACGGCTATGCGCTTGGCTGGCCAACCGTAACCCGGGATAAACATCCTGCAGTGGGTCCTGTAGGCGGCGGAAGATCGGCTTTGTTTGTTTACTTAAAAGACGATCTGTCTATAATAGTGCTGACTAATTTATTACAGGGAAATCCAGATCAATTTATAGATGAAGTTGCAGGCTATTACATTCCCGAAATGAAGGAGGCTAACGGCTGGATCCGCAAAACAAGCATGCAGCTGAAAGAATAAAAGTTCTTTCCTTATCAAATTGAGGGAACTAATTTTCTATTATCCACTTTATACCAATCACGAGCATAATAATTACTGCTAATACATATTTCCATTTAATGAGCTGGCGTTTTCTATAAGCTATATAAATACCTATGGACATAATAACAGCTATCGCTATAATAAACCAGCCAAATAGCGATGGGTCTCCTCCTAATTTAACGTTCATTTTAATCTCTTTTTTTCTTAATTTTTATCAATAGTAACGTCCGTAAGCCTAAACGAAAAATTCTTATTGTCACGCTCTCCTTCGGGCTTTTTTAGCTCATTGTAGTTAACAGTACCCGTTATTTTAAATTGTGGATGTTCGTCCAGATTGTATTTTTGCCCACTGTTGTCAAATACAAAAAAGTTCTTTAGTGTGTATTGTTTTTGGTCTGGTGCCATATCTAACAATACCGTATTTTTACCCGTTCCAAGATTCAATATTACATCAGATATACTATGCTTTTCGCTACTCATAGCATGCGATTTTACTACAAAAGCCATAGGGATTACTGTTGATTTGCTGGACGTAAAAGTAAAGAACGGGGCATTAAATTCTCCTACCAGTTCTATTTGTTTGCCTTCATATTCATATCCCGATTCCAAGGCTTCCACAATTTTTACCGAGTTGCTGTTACATGCTGATAAGAGCAACACAAATAGATTTAATGCTATCGCTGAAAATGCTGTTGTTTTTTTGTTCATAGTTTCGGTGTTTAATAGATGTTTTTTACAATTTCTTAGGTTTTCATTATCAAGATAATGAAAAAACTTCATTGACAATAACTGGTATTGCTATTTGTATTCTTTTGAGTATTGTACCAGGCAGGCTCTTTATACTATTTTACACGGCCCAGCTAATGAGATCTCAGCTCTTATTCCTATGTTTTTCTAAAAATTTATTACAAAGCATTAGAATTTCATCAGGAGTTCTGTCTAAATTATGGACCGAAAAAATAACACGTTCATTCCCTGTTTTATTTTCAACACAGAGCTGATGTTGGGCTACAGAATAGGTTGTTGAAGCTGTGGATTCACCTTCGTTTGGATAAGAAGTGAGATACTTATAATGAACCAACAATTTAAATCCTGTAATATTCTGCCATTGAATTACCTTTTTGCGTTGGCGTTGAAATATTTGCAGAAAGGCAAAGCTGTCATATAAGCCTCTACTGGAGGACAATATTAGCCCATGCTCTGATATTATGATTGCTGCTTTTAACCGAATCAATTTATTTGCAATAAAGTCAACCACCGCAGGAAGTAGAAAAACCAATGCAATAACACCAAATACAATACCATCATTGTTTCTACGGGCTCTAAACATCGCATAGGAAAACAAGGCAACTGGTATCAATGTCACAAATAACCACACAAGGCTTCTGTAGGGTTGAGTTGATCTTTTTATAGTTATGGATTCCATATGGATACGTTGAGGGTCTTAGCTGTTAATCTTATGAGGAGGAATGGTGATTTATAAATTTACATATTTTCACCAAAGGCTTCACTTGAAATTACAGAGTTACTTGAAAAATCAAAGGAGGCTGAGGATATGCGTTGATACCCGAATGACCATTGTTACACTTTTTTAAAAAAATAAATAAATCTATAAAGGGGTATAACGTTATTTGCTGTCTAACAAATAAATCAGCAGTAGGATGGAGCATTTTTCAGAAGAATATGTAGAGTTACTCGCCCATAAATATAAAGAAGGAACGCTTTCAGAAGCTGAAAGAAAGGACTTTCTGAAGTGGTACGGACAATTGACAGATGATACCGAGGTAGAAGGAAAAGAGCAAGAAGAAGTTGGAAAACGTATTTTTGGAGGCATAGAGACAGCTTTGAATAACCAGGGGTATCGTATGGAACATAAATCTAAGGCTAATTATATCTGGGTATATGCAGCAGCAGCCTCAGTTTTTCTGATACTTGGTCTCGGGTACTTATTTTATAGATCTTCTTCCCAAAATTCCCCACAGCAGCATAATGTTTATCTGAAAACCCCAGATGCCAATGCCGGAACTTCAAAGGCATTCCTCACTCTGTCTAACGGTCAAAAAATAGACCTGGCAAAGACAACGCCAAGTCAACTGTCGCAATTAACTGGTATGTCGGTTGGTAAAACCAGTGAGGAGACTTTAGTCTATAACGCACAAGCCGAAGCGGGGATTTCAGGGAGCACTAAAATGAACCTACTCAGCATTCCCGCTGGAGGCGAATATGAAGTTGTCCTGTCTGATGGAACTCATGTTTGGATGAATGCTGCATCGAGTTTAAGTTATCCTGAACGGTTTGATAGTAAAGAGCGTGTCGTTTCTTTACATGGAGAAGCCTATTTTGAGGTGGCTCACGATACAAGCCGTCCATTTAAAGTAGTTACAGCAAAACAGGTTGTACAGGTACTTGGTACCCACTTTAATATAAATGCCTATGATGATGATACGAAAACGGTAACTACGCTCCTTGAGGGTGTTGTGAGGGTAAGTTCGGCGGCTAAACAAGCCGTGATTAAACCTGGTCAGCAAGCCAGTTCAGATGGAAGAAATGATCTTGAAGTAGCAAATGCAAATATAAGATCAGCGCTTGCATGGAAAAACGGGATGATTGAATTTCAGGATACCAGTTTGCCTCAGCTGATGCGTCAGATTGCCAGATGGTACAATATAAAAGTCGAATATGAAGGCCCGCAAAGGAAGGATTTATTTACCGGTGGGATATCAAGACATTCTAAGCTTTCTGCTTTACTAAACATTTTAAGGGCAAACGACATTCAGTTCTCAATGCGGGAAGAAGGCACACAAAAAATTCTGATAGTTCATTAATTAAAAAACAGGAGGACAACACATGAAGAAATAATTACAAACCAAATCCTTGCGTAGAATTAAGCCGGCAAGTGTGGTCAGACACTTACCGGCAGATCCGGTCTACTTTAACCTAAGTCTAATAAGCAATTAAACCAAACCACACAAAAATATGTATTTTTTACAAAGACTCTCCTTTTTAAATAAAAAGGAGAATGGAAATTTTGCTGCTCGTTTACCAGACAGCAACCACTTAAAATGGATCGTCATGAGACTTGAATTGATAATGCTAGTCGTCTTTGCTGCCTGCTTCCAGGTTTCGGGATCGTCTTTTGGACAGATTCGCATAAAGGCTGATCATAAAGCTTTAAAAAAAGTTCTGGAAGATGTTGAAAACCAATCAGGAATGGTTTTTATGTATAATAATACCCTTTTGGAAAACTCACGACCTGTTAACCTGGATATTCAAAGTGCTCCGCTTGAACTGACTTTAAAGCGGATTTTTGACAATCAACCCATCAGTTTCCAGATTATAGACAAAACCATCATTCTAAAAGTTAAACCTGCGTCTTCTGTTAGAGAGACAATGGATGTGCAGGGTTGGATAAATGATGAAACGGGAAAACCATTTCCTGGCGTAGTCGTCCAGATCCAGGGGAGCGAACAGAAAACCATTACCGATGCATCGGGCTATTTTAAATTAACAAAGATAGATAGATCCGCCGTACTAATATGCTCATTCGTCGGTTATGAACGCCAATATGTAAAGGTTACAGAAATCAGCAAAGATCGGTTTACCATCACAATGAAGCCTACATCTACAACTTTAAATGAGGTTGTTATGGTTGGATATGGAGCTGTGAAACGTAAGGATTTAACGGGTTCTGTGTCGTCAGTAAATATAAACGAAATTAACAATACCCCTCTGGTAACTATTGATCAGGCATTGGCCGGAAAAGCACCTGGGGTACAAGTGACACAGTCGGACGGCTCGCCGGGTGGAGTAGCCAGGATTAGAATTAGAGGTGGAACCTCACTCCTTGGTGGGAACGATCCTTTGTATATCATTGATGGTGTACAGGTTAATGTTTCTAACAATTACATTGGAGCAGGGGGAGAGGTTTCCAATCCCGTGGCAGGCTTAGGCTCCAGCCGAGATGCCGGTGTAAATAATACCATTGGTTCTTCCTTTGGGCGTGGCCTCAATACTTTAGCCGGTCTTAATTTAAATGATATCGAATCGATTGATATTCTCAAAGATGCATCTGCCACCGCTATTTATGGCTCCAGGGCTGCCAATGGTGTAGTGATCATCACGACAAAAAAGGGCAAGAAAAACGAAAAACCCTTATTGGAAGCAAATTACTATTATGCTGTTTCCACAGCAATACGGGAAAAAGTATTGAATGCAGAGGAATATAAAAAGGTATTTATAAAAGGTTCGCAGAACCTCAACAATCGACTAACAGAGAAAGGTTTGCCTCTTGACGCATCAGCATCGGCTTACCTGGCTAACCCAGATCTTTTGGGCACTGCCAATACCAACTGGTTGGACATGGTGACCCGCACTGGTCAGACTCAAAATGCCGACCTAAGCTTACGTGGCGGAGGTGCCGCTTCGAGTTATTACATGTCCCTTTCGTATAACAAACAACTTGGAACGTTGGAGGGTACTAGCTTTTCACGTATTGCGGGAAAAATAAACCTGACAAACGAACTGTCAGATAAGCTTCGTGTAATCGCTAATTTAGATCTTGGCTTTACAAAGAACAGCATCACAAATGGAGTATATTCAGCAGCCGTTTTAGCGCCCCCAACCTGGTCGCCGTATAATGCTGACGGAACACTTTCTGTATTCCCTAATGCCGTATTTCCGGGTACAAACGCAACTTCTTCGGGCATTACAAACCCAATGGCGCTTATGCAAGGTAAAAATCTGTCTGATGGAAACCTATTGCTTGGTTCCCTGGCGCTCGAATATGACATCTTAAAAGAGCTTAAATTCAGGAGTACCGCATCTGTTAACTATTCAGGAAGTCATCAATTAACCTATGAACCATCAACAGTATCTGTAATTAACAATAATCTTGGCGGCGTTCCTGGTGATACGGGAATAGGAAGTCAGGCACAAAGCCAAAATAATGATTTCTTTTTTGAGAATACATTAACCTGGGATAAACAGCTGAACGCAGACAATCACCTGACTATACTAGCCGGTACTTCCTGGCAAAAAACAAAATCCCGTCAATTCGCTGCCAGCGGGCAAACCTATCCGGATGATGTTTATCTGAACGGACTTTCTTCCGCTGCGGTTTACCTGAGGCCTACCGCAGGAGAGTCGTACGCCGGATTGCTGAGTTTCTACATGAGGGCTAATTATAGCCTCAAAGACCGGTATCTCTTAACCATAACTGCGAGATCTGATGCATCATCTAAATTTCCACCAGCAAATCGTGTCGGATATTTTCCATCAGCAGGCGTAGCCTGGAAAATCAAAGAAGAATCATTCCTTAAAGATGTAAGCTGGCTGGATGAACTTAAGTTAAGGGCAAGTGCGGGCTATACCGGAACACAGAATATTGGGAACAATCTTTTTTACACTCTGTATACACCAGTTGCCTATGCTGGTTCAAATGCTCTGGTACCTTCACAATTGGGTAATGACAGGATCAAATGGGAGAACACTTTACAAAAAGATATAGGACTCGATGTGGCCATTTTAAATGGGCGGTTAGGTGCCTCAATTGGGTATTATCATAAATATACCAAGGGGCTGCTGATGTCTAGTGCTGTTCCACTCAGCTCGGGTTTTTCATCGGCTTTAATTAACAAAGCAGATATTTCTAACAAGGGGCTTGAAATTGAATTGCGTGGTGATCTCATCAAAGCTAAAAATTTTGGATGGACTATGGCTGTTAATGTGTCCGCTAATCGCTCTAAGGTAGAGAAATTAAATAGGCTTTTACCAAGTGCAACAAGTCTTGGCAGTGACGATCCGGCAATAGTTGGAGAGATGATCGGAAACAATGCATTGGTGCCGGGAGGAAGTATAGGGCAGTTTTATGGTGCTTATTATCTTGGGGTACTTAGAAACCAGCAGGATATTAATCTTTATACTTATCCATCCAGTCCTATAGGATCCGTGTATACCTTGTTCCCGCCAATATCAAATACTTTAGGCCTTGGTTCGCCATATTATCAGACTTATGGCATGGTCTATGGTGAAAATGCGCTGGCGCCGATGCTCCTGAACAGAACAGCCATTGGTGATGCTACACCGAAATTTTATGGAGGTATGACGCATATGATCAATTATAAGCGATTCAGTGTGATTGCTAATTTGACCTATTCTTATGGAGGAAA
>NZ_DATMRL010000059.1:0-5638 GCF_035566355.1 Pedobacter sp. | reverse complement strand
TTCGTGTAATATTCAGTATCATGGTGGTGGCGAGCATCGCAGAATTCACCTGTGTGGTTGTATTTGGATTTGTATTGATGTCATCGTATTTCTTACAACCATTTGCTGCAATTGTCAATGCAAACAATAACAGTGTATATTTTAAAAATTTAGTCTTCATAAAGTTTATATTAATCACGATTAAAGTCCTACTCTGATGTTAAAGCCAAGCATACGTTGCGAAGGCGAGTTCAGGTTTTCTGTATCTACGTCGGGGTCAGAAAACTTGAATTTGGTCCAGAGGTATAGATTTTGCCCTGTAATAGAAAATGAAGCTCTTTTTAAGCCAAGCTTATTCACAAATTTTGAAGGAAAATTGTACCCGAGCGATACTTCGCGCAGTTTAATAAAAGTTTCCTTCTGAATACCCATATCACCACCCCTAAAACTTTGAGCATAGTCCTGATAACCCACCTGTACATCATTGGTTGCATATTTTCTGGTGTCACTGGTTATATTGCCATATTTATCATAGCTAACACTTCCAGAAACCACTTTGACACCTTTACCTACATAATTATTTAAACCATTCACCACCTGATCATATCGGTATTGATTATCAGATTCAGGATTGGTGCCGCTGTCCCACATTTTATCATACAAATAATTGTACATTAAACCTCCGATACGGCCATCAATGTTGACGCCGAGGGTCCAGTTCTTGTAATTGAAGTTATTGATAAATCCAAAGCTAAAATCTGGTTCTCCATAACCATACTTTTTCACATAATCACTTTCTACAGGATAACCGCTGGAATGAATCACATTTCCTTCCGGATCCCTTAACCAGTAAGAGGCCGTATAAGTATCCAGACGTTGTCCTTTCTTAACCCAAGGGTTATCTGCAGAATAAACAGGGTCCAGATTATCGTAATATCTATGTTGATTCGACCAGTTAATCATTGAAGTCCATTCAAAATCTTTGCTTTTAAGAACAGTTCCATCTATAGAAATCTCTAAGCCTCTTCTGGTGTAAGTTTCGGCTGTATTGACCAATGTACTTGAAAATCCAGAGGAAGAAGGAATAGTAGCCTGAGTTTGCTGATTGTAGTAGTATTTATTAAAGTAAGCGACATCAAAATGAAGTCGTTTTTTAAACAAATAACCTGCCGTTCCTATTTCCCAGGTGCGTTGAGAACTCGGCAGAATATCTCCATTACCAAGTAAAGAAGAAGGATAACTAGCAGAATTTAATCCATTCCAAGCTGCAGTAGTTGTACCGTATGCACGGTTGGTTGCAAAAATACCAGCAGGAGTTTTAAATACGGCAAAAGATCCCCGAACCTTAAAAAGATCAATAACTTCAGGCAATTTTACCAATTCAGAAATGACCACACTTGAGCCAAGAGAAGGATAAAAATAGGACCTCGTTGACTTTGGCTGAGTAGACAGCCAGTCATTTCTACCCGTGAAATCTAAAAAGACAGCATCGTTCCATCCTAAAGATGCCCTTCCATATAAACTACTTGTTTCCTTGGGTGTAAAACTCTGCCCTACTGTAACAGGCTCTACCGAACCCAAAAGAGAAAAGAAAGTAGGAGAAATCAACCCGTTTTTTGTCGTTCCGCTAAAGGTTTCGTCTTCCTTATGAAAGAAGTTACCACCCGCCAATCCTTCAAATGAGAACTTATCAATTTTCTTTTTATAAGTTAAAATCAAGTCGTTACTTGTACTGTAACCCTTCGAATCGGTAATACTATACATTCCCTTTGCATTCCATCCGCCACGTGTAGAAAATATATTAGAAGTCGGGTTCCGCATGGTATTTTTGTTATTATAGTTATCGTAACCAATTCGGAGCATTAAGTTCAGATCTGGTGTAAAGGCATAATTAGCGATAACACTGGCGTTCATCGTATTCTCTTGTATTCCATTCAATTTCTCATTCGCGATCAGATAAGGATTATCATACCAGTTGGTGTACATCCAGTTTTGTGTTTTATTTGGAACCACCCAGTAATCTTTGTAGTCTCTGATATCATATTCAGGCCCCGTCCACATCACCAACTGGTATAAGTAGCCTTGGTTCCCATATCCGCTACCCCATATTTGTGGCGCAGAACGACGACTGATTCCCATATGGCTTTCAATTTTAAACTTATCGTTGATCCGAATCTCCCCACCAGTAGTTACGTTCATCATATTCAATTGCTGATTAGGAAACTGTCCCTTATTGTAAATATGGTTCAGACCTATTTTAAAACTTCCATTCTCGCCCGTTTGCGCTATGGTAACATTATTGTTTGCCACAATGCCGGTACTCATAAAGTTTTTAAGATTGTCTTTGCCCACAGATAACAGTGGTCTGTTGTCTTCAAACTGCTTGGTTACCGGGTTCCAGTCCCTTGCGGTATTTCCAGCATTTAGTCTGGGTCCCCAAACGTAATCATTATCAATTTTACCATTTTGCCCACGTCCATAAGAACTTTGAACCTTTGGCTGTGCCAGGTAGCCCAATTGCAACATCGTATTGCTATTTACATCAACAGAGAATCCCTTACCGGCAGCGCCTTTCTTAGTCGTGATTAAATATACCCCACCCTTGGCTCTTGCGCCATATAAAGCTGAAGCCGTTGGGCCTTTTAGTACATCTATACTTTCAATATCATCTGTTGGAATATCTCTAAGGCTTAAATTATCATAATCCACACCATCCACAACCAGTATTGCTGTTTCACCACGAAGTTCTAATGTTGGTTTTGCATTAAATTCCGTAGAATTCTTTACCACCAATCCTGCTACCCTTCCCGTTAGTGAAGTCCCCAGATCAACGCCCTTAACTGTCTGAACCGCACTTCCAGAAACCCGCTGCACAGCATATCCTAAAGATTTTTCTGCCCGTTTAACGCCTAAAGCGGTAACCACTACCTCATCCAGGTTCTGTTTAATTGCTTCCAGTACAATGGTCATTGCAGCACCTGAAGCTGTTACTGTGATTTCTTTTGTCACATAACCAATATACTTTACGACCAATACATCCCCTACCTTTGCATTTATTGAAAACTGGCCTGTCGAACTGGAAGTTGTTCCTTCTTTCGTCTCTTTGACCTGAATTGAAGCCCCCGGCAAAGGGATACCTTCAGTATCAGTTATCATACCGTGTACATTGATTAGATTGATAAAAAATTCCATAGGTCTGCTAACTACCGGAATTTCCTTTTTGATCACCACCATCTTATCCATGATCACATACGTGAATGGCTGCCCCTTAAGAATTGCTGTTAAAGCTTCTTCCATGCTGGCATCTTTAAGGTTCACACTAACCTTCCCCGCCTCTTTTACAGATTTATTATTATAAAAGAAACTGTAGCCACTCTGCTTTTTGATCGTCTCAAAAAGGCTGCTAAATGTGCTGTTCTTCTTTGAAATCGTGATTTTCTGAGCATATCCTTCGGCCGAAACCTGGAGACATCCGATAATTAACAGGACAATTGTAAGTTTCATTGCCAATAAAATCTTAGATGAGAAGAGCCTCCTCTTAAAAGAGGCTTTCCTGCATAAATTTAAATTCATACTTTTGAATGTTTGGGTTAATTCATAAATTATTTAACAAGGTATTTTTTGAGATCTTCCTGGACTTTTTTCCATTCTGATTTATCCGGATGGAATCCTACCGGATCCTGTTGCAACCAGGGTCCGGTTATTCTTTACCGAATACGATTTGGTTAGATAGTTATTTGTTCATACACAAATGGTTTAAATTAAAACTCTGTTATTTAGCTATTCTATTTGGTTACAATTATTTTCTTTCCTTCAATTCTAAAATGAGCACCACTATATTCCAGGATCTTCAGTACTTCAGATAAATTCACCGATCGTGGAATATCTCCTATAAACTCATCATCTGAACTTTTGATTTGGTAAACAACGTCAACATCGTACCATCTTGATAATTGACGCATTACCGTATACAAGTTATCATTATCAAAATGGAAATATCCATTTTTCCAGGCCATCACCTGGTCCAGACTAGCGGCCTCTATATGCATCTTTTCCGGTGAAGTATTGTTTAACGTAGATTGCTGACCAGGCTTAAGAAAGTGCGTTGACTGTTTTTCTAACTTCGCATTCGTCATCATCACAGCGGATACACGAACAGAACCTTCCAGAAGAGTTGTTTTGGTGCTTTGCTCATCCGCATAAGAATTGATATTGAAATGTGTTCCAAATACCTCTACAACCTGGTGCTTGCTGAGTACTTTAAATGGGTTCTTTTTATCTTTAAAAACCTCAAAATAGGCCTCGCCTTCCAACTCCACTTTACGTTCCTGAAGTCCTTTAAAACTTGCAGGAAATTTCAGAGATGATGCAGAATTTAACCATACTTTAGTGCCATCTGGCAAATTAATCTGGTACTGTCCACCTTTAGGCGTTGAAATACTATTTAAGATTTTAGTCTGACCTGAAACTGATTTCATGACAGGATCTTTCAATTCATAAACCAATCGACCACCTATTTTTGTAATTGAAATTCCTGCCTGATCAGCTACTTTTCCATTTCCCGCATCTGTAAGCGAAATCTTCGAGCCATCGCTCAACGTTAAAATGGCCTTATTAGATCCCGGAGAAACATCATTTTTAGCATAAAAAGCGGAGGATGGTGCTTTGACAGAAGATCTGTTGCTGATCATATAAATCCCAATTCCCGTAACCAATAAAATTACGGCAACAGCTGCAATTCGTGGCCACAGGGGTTTAACTGGTTTTGGCCGGTTATTTTTTTGCTGAATATTTTCCCATAATTTACGCTTCACTCTATCATAGTCAGGCTCAGCAAACTCCTTTGCTTTCTCCTGAGTCTCTTCCAAAAACCAGGTTTCCACAAGAGCTTTCTCCTCTGCAGAAGCTTCTCCTTTCAAGTATTTATTTAATAATTTATCGGCTCTTTTATGCTCCATTTATACAACCTTCTTTTCATATGGCCAGCATCATGAACAATAGTCATCATGCCGGTATATGGTAAAGAACCGCAGCTCCGTTCAAAGTAGTAGAAGCAACGAGAAAAAAACTAAAAAAATGTAAAAAAGAAGCTAAAGGTATCTGCAAGTCTGATCCTCAATACCTTTGTTGCATTACTTACCTGCTTTTTAACAGTAAGTTCCGATATTTCTAATTTTTCTGAGATTTCTTTATAGGAAAGGTGTGCTTTACGGCTTAATTCAAATACTTCCCTCATTTTCGCCGGCAACTGAGCAAGTTCTGCCTCAATTCTGGTTGCCAGTTCATGCTCTCTTACCAAATGGTCCGTAATACATTTACCTTCATCAATGAATTTTTCCAGTGAATTGAGATAATTATTACGGACTTTGCTTCGTTCAAAATGCTTCAGTATCCGGTTTCTAACAGAAGCATAAAGAAAAGAAGAAAGAGACACCCTGATGTCCAAGTCTAAAGACTTACTCCATAGCATGACAAAGATGTCCTGGACCACATCTTCCGCTTCATCTTCATTTAATAGGATTTTTCTAGTATAGCGATATAAAACCACCCAATACCTATCGTAGATCTCGGCATAGGCAGCAGTATCTCCCAATTTCAGCAAACCTGCTAATTGACTATCTGTAAGATCGTTATAAGATTCCAAAATCACTTATTTAAT
>NZ_DATMRL010000058.1:0-27224 GCF_035566355.1 Pedobacter sp. | reverse complement strand
TCCACGGGTCTGATCTACACCTTCAGCAATAAAATCTGCAGGGAAATCCTTATTGCCGTCAATCTTATCTTTATGTTCAAATGGATAATGCCATTGTGCGTAAGGCATGGCACCACTGTCAAACCAAACGTCGATCAGATCGGATTCGCGTTTCATTGCTTTGCCTGATGGAGAAAGCAAAACGATCTCATCTACCACATTTTTATGCAAATCGACCAGGTCATAGTTCTCTTCAGACATATTGCCGATCTCAAATCCTTTGAATGGATTTTCTTTTTGCAGACCTGCCTCAATAGATTTTTCTATCGCCTGGTACAGCTCTTCAACAGAGCCAATGATCATCTCTTCTTTTTTGTCTTCTGTTCTCCAGATCGGCAAAGGAATTCCCCAGTATCTGGAACGTGAAAGATTCCAGTCATTGGCATTTTTTAACCAGTTTCCAAAACGGCCTTCACCAGTAGATTTTGGTTTCCAGTTAATGGTTTCATTCAGATCAAACATCCGGTCTTTTACGTCCGTTACTTTAATGAACCAGGAATCCAGAGGGTAATATAAGAGTGGCTCATCAGTTCTCCAGCTGTGTGGATAACTGTGCACATATTTCTCTACCTTAAAGGCTTTATTTTCTTCTTTTAAACGGATAGCGATTTCTACGTCCACAGATTTTTCCGGGGCTTCACCAGCGTTGTAGTACTCATTCTTTACGTATTTACCGGCAAGATCTCCCAGATGTGAGGTAAATTTACCCTGCAAATCTACCAGGGGTACCGGAGTTCCGTTTTCATCCAGGACCAGCATTGGTGGAACTTCCGGACTGGCTTCTTTTGCCACTTTAGCATCATCTGCGCCAAAAGTAGGGGCAGTGTGTACAATACCGGTTCCATCTTCTGTGGTTACAAAGTCGCCCGAGATGACACGGAATGCATTTTCAGGGTTTTGGTAAGGAAGGGTATAGGGTAAAAGCTGTTCATATCTGATGCCTACCAGGTCTGTACCTTTGCACTCCGTTAAAATCTGGTAAGGGATTTTTTTATCACCTGCGGTAAAATTATTGAAATCTTCTGCTGAGGTACTTTCAAAGTATACTTTGTTGAATTGTTTTCCAACCAGATTCTTTGCCAGAATCACATTTACCGGAAGGAAGGTATACTGATTAAAAGTTTTGACCAGTACATAGTCTATTTTCGGTCCAACGGTTAATGCAGTATTGGAAGGCAATGTCCAGGGGGTTGTTGTCCAGGCCATCAGGTGGATTTCTCCAAACCCCTGTAAAAACACGGGAAGAGTATCTGCCAATGATTTAAACTGTGCAACAATAGTGGTGTCGGTAACGTCTCTGTAGGCACCTGGCTGGTTAACTTCGTGAGAACTCAGTCCGGTTCCGGCTTTTGGAGAGTAAGGTTGTATGGTGTAACCTTTGTAAAGGAGACCTTTATCGTAGATTTGTTTTAAAAGCCACCAAACAGACTCCATGTATTTTGACTTGTAGGTCACATATGGATCACCCATATCTACCCAATAGCCCATTTGTTCGGTCAGGTCGTTCCATACATCGGTATAACGCATCACTGTTTTTTTACAGGCTTCGTTATAATCTTCTATGGAAATGGTTTTGCCAATATCTTCTTTGGTGATGCCGAGTTCTTTTTCAGTTCCAAGTTCTACAGGTAATCCATGGGTGTCCCAGCCGGCTTTTCGTTTTACCTGGAAACCTTTTTGTGTTTTGTATCGGCAAAAAATATCTTTAATTGCACGGGCCATCACGTGGTGGATCCCCGGCATGCCATTGGCAGAAGGGGGGCCTTCGTAAAAAGTAAACGGATTGGACTCCGGGCGGGTAGAAATGCTTTTTTCAAAGATGTTCTCCTTTTTCCAAAATTCAAGTATTTCTTTGCTTAGTTTAGCTAGTTCCAGTTGTTTAAATTCCCTATACATCAATCAAGTATCTCCAAAAAATTAAGGTTGCAAAGTTAAGATATTAAAATTAAGTTTTTCTCACGGCAGCGGCATAATTTTAATGAATTGTTTGGAAAATTCTGTACAGCTTCTTCAAGACTAACGATATCAGGTCCGCTGAAGATGCGGGCAGATCTCTGAGGTCTTTCCGCAGCGTACGAGAATTTTCCTTAGTAAATTGCAGAGGGTGGGTGGTGACCGGTCAGGGTGCAGTTTCCTTAGTTTTAAGTAGGGTGTTGGTTGTTCGATGATCCGGCCTTTTAGCGCTGATTGTTCGGTAAAAGTACCTGTTTGCCTAAGTTACGGCGCAGAAAGGGCGAAGAAGCACCGAACCAAGACGAAAGTTGTCTACT
This sequence comes from Pedobacter sp., assembly GCF_035566355.1. Taxonomy (GTDB): domain Bacteria; phylum Bacteroidota; class Bacteroidia; order Sphingobacteriales; family Sphingobacteriaceae; genus Pedobacter. The sequence goes on along the minus strand of NZ_DATMRL010000058.1, from coordinate 24,915 downwards.
CTAATATCCTATGTTAACTTAAACTATGAGCACACTATATTAATTTATATAGGATGAAAATTTAATAACAAGATATTGCATGATCATATATAACATTTTAAAAATGAATTTGTGGAGTTATACAACTTTACTCATATGTTTATAAACTCCTTGCAAAAAGAAAATAATTGCCTCAAGTCCTCTTATCTTTGCTCAATGACAAAACACCTGAAAATAGGAATGATTTGCATGGCCGGTGCTGTGTTACTGATGCCAGTTGCCTTGTTACTTAAAAATACAAATACTGCGGCTTGTATCGCAATAATTATTGCCAGTATGCTTCTTGAAGTAATTGGATTGATATTTGTGATTGTAAGTTTTATCAAAAGAAAAAAATCTTAACAGCAGATATATGGTAAAGGTACTTAAGCTCCAGAAAGCAGTTATAGTGATTGTTTTAGGGTTATTACTGCTGATTCCTTATAAGGTAATGAGCATAAACAGAATGGATTCGAGTATCTATTTTCTGGAAGCATCGGGTGCTTTACTCATCATTGGTGCATTGATGTTTTTGTACCCAATTCTGTTGGGTAAGAAAGACAAAGAGGGAAATGTAGAGTTGGATCCGGAGCAGGAAATCGCAGAAGAGGCAGATGGTACGAATTAAAATAGCCCTAAAATGAAAAAACTGCCCTTTATGGGGGGCAGTTTTCACAATATATGTAATAAGGAACTTTAGATTACTTGAACATTTACTGCATTTAATCCTTTACGACCTTGTTCTACGTTATAAGAAACTTTGTCGTTTTCACGGATTTCGCCTAAAAGGCCACTTGAGTGAACAAAGATTTCGCTATCTCCGTTAGATGGGATAATGAAACCAAAACCTTTTGACTCATTGAAAAATTTTACTACTCCTTCTTGCATTGTATTATTATTAAAAAATTGAGTTGCGAAGGTAGGTACAAATAACTGAAAATCAGTAAAATTTATAATTTATTTTGCTTCCTGGGCCTTCAAGATAAAATTAGGCAGGTTTTGATCGCTGCCTGTGGTTTGAAAAATGATGTTTTTTAATTTAATTTAATAAGAAAAGCCGGATCGCTCCAGCTCTTCTTATCAGGTAGATGTTAACAATTGGGATTATTTAACAGCTTTACCGTCTTTATCCATTTTGATGGTGGCCGTTTTATCTTCTTTCTTTAAATTGATTTCATAGTAAGAAGTTTTATCTGCATTGGTTACTAAAAATGCAGCAGTTGGTGTCCATTGTTTAATTGGATCTGTTTGAAGTGTAGTTTGCACGGGAGCTGGCAGATCTTTAAGTTCAACAGGTGCTTTTGTAGCACTATCTTGTTGTAAAGTGTATTTAACTTCTGTTTTAATTTCGCTTGCTTTTACTGTAGTTAATCCAACGAAAGCTAAAAATGCTGCTGATAAAATGATCTTTTTCATATTCTAAGTATTTCGATTAATAATCTTGTTAATTACGATTAGACTATGTTTAATAATGATGCCGAAGCCTTTGTTTTTTGGAACGGGTCTGATTACCAGCGTTTTGGTTGTTTTTGATCACTTAAGAATTGTGGAGTATGTCAACAGTTTGCGGAAGGACTGGTCGAAAAGAACAATGGCCGCAGTCTCTTTTTACAGGAACTGCGGCCATTATATTTTAAAATACAGATGCTAGTTCTGTATTCCGGCTATTTCTACTACCTCGTTAACGTCTGCATCATAATCTACACCTGGCACTTCGAAACCGAAAAGATTAAAGAAGTCTGTGCTGTAACCTTTAAGGTCTCCAATGGCAGGAAGGGTTTCTGTAGTGGCCTGTTCCCACAAGTCGGCAACTTTATGCTGCACATCTTCGCGCATTTCCCAGTCGTCTATTCTGATTCTTCCCTTTTCATCAGTAGGGATTTCCTTGCTGGTGTAGAGGCGGTCCTGGAATAAACGTTGAATTTGTTCAATACAACCTTCATGAATGCCTTTTTCCTTCATTGTCTTATACAGTAATGAGATATATAAAGGAATAACAGGAATTGCCGAACTGGCCTGGGTAACCAGTGCTTTATTTACTGAAACGTAGGCTTTACCATTAAGGTCTTTCAATTTATCGGTGATGGTAAAAGCAGTGGCTTCTAAATGGTCTTTTGCACGGCCAATGGTGCCTTTGCGATAAACAGGTTCTGTAAGTAAGGGGCCAATATAAGAGTAGGCAACAGTTGTGGCTCCCGGAGCCAAAAGGTTTTCTGCTTTTAAAGCATCTATCCACATTTCCCAGTCTTCGCCACCCATTACTTTAATGGTATTTTCTATTTCCTCTTCGTTGGCTGGCTGAATAGAGATTTCAGATACGATACCGGTATGGAAGTCGACCGTTTTGTTTGTAAAGGCTTCTCCGATTGGTTTTAAGGTTGAATTATGGGTAATGCCTGTAACTGGATCAGTTCTTCTGGGAGAGGCTAAACTGTAAATCACCAGGTCTATCTGTCCAAGGTCCGCCTTGATGAGATCTATGGTTTGTTGTTTGATTTCTGTAGAAAAGGCATCTCCGTTGATGCTTTTAGCGTAAAGACCTGCTTCATGGGCTTGTTGTTCAAAGGCAGCAGAATTGTACCACCCTGGTGAGCCTGGTTTGCCGGGTGCTGATGGTTTTTCGAAGAATACACCTATTGTAGCGGCGTTTGATCCAAAGGCACTGGTAATCCTGGAGGCTAGTCCAAAGCCAGTTGAGGCACCAATAACCAGTACTTTTTTAGGTCCATTTATGGCACCCTTTGATTTTACATAGCTGATCTGATTTTTAACATTTTGCTCGCATCCTTTTGGGTGTGAGGTAAGGCAGATAAAACCACGTGTTTTAGGAACAATAATCATAAAATGTTTTTTATATTCTAATTGTAATAATTAACAATACGGAAGGCGTAATTTAAGGTAAACCTAATGTTTTTATTTAATTCCAATAGGATAAAAAAATAAAAGACACCTTTTGGGGTGTCTTTTACAGATAAGGTTAAGAATACTAAGCCAATATTTTCCGGATGCTTTGTTCTGCATATCCCGCACTTGCCGTCATTCCTTTGCCGCCAATGGCTGTACGAATGTGGATCCGATTGTCCAGATCATACTCTATAATGTGGTGGGTTGGATGTTGCGGGTAAAATCCTGCCCAGGTACTTTGAAGGCCTCTGACATTGAAATCAGCAATGCGTTCTGCCTCTTTTAGCATGAGCTCATTCACGTGCTGGTCCAGATCAAAACCTAAATGATCAAACTGGTTTACTCCCGCATAGATATGAGAGTCCCCTATGATAACGCTGTTATCGGCTGCTTTTTTAAACAAGATATGAATACCCCATTTTTTGAGTTCTTCATAGTGTTCCGGGGTTTTTATACTTTGGAAAGAAGGACAATAATGCTCAAAACTTTCGTATCTTCTGATGGTCAGTCCGGTAAGTATGTTGCCTTCCAACTGTAATCCTGGCATCGGGATACTCCTCATCATTTGCAGCTTGCTGATGACAATTCCACTGCTGCTGAACAATTCAGGACAGAGCAGTTTAAATTCGTAGCCGTTACAGATAATGGCCTTTTCTGCATTGTGGGTAATTCCCCGACTCGTTTTAACCTCAATGCCGCTCCCTTTTGAAACACAGTCAATGACAGGGGTATTGTAGTGGAGGGTGTAAGTGTCGAACTTCGATTGCATATAACGATGCAGGCTATAAATCATCCGTTCCGGTTCTACACTAACTTCCTGTGGGAAATAAAGTGCTTCTTTGGCATAAGATGCTTTTATAGCCGGGTATTTTTCGAGAACGGATTCTTTGCTGAGCAGTTCGGCGGTGTAACCCAGCGTATCATAATGAGCCTTAAGTTCGTGAATTAAGGTTTGTTCGTCGTCATCAGAAGCAATATAAACACTTCCATTTTTACGGACAGATATATCGTATTCTTCCTGGATGGATTGGTAGATCTCCAGGCCCCTGGCTCCATATTCGAACCATTCTGCTTCCATACCTGAGGGGACCACCTGACCAAAGTTGCGTACTGTTGAACCTACCGGATAGTTATCTTTTTCCAGTTGAAGTACAGTTTTGCCTTCGAGTAAGGCATGATAAGCGTGAAAGGTCCCGAGTATACCTCCGCCAATGATGATGAGGTCAAAATGTTGATCGGTCATGGTTTATGATTTTAATTGATACTTATTTCCGGCTCAGGGAGCCGTTCTGTGTAAGTCGTGTTTTTTTTAGTTTCTTTTGTTGTTTTTCTTCTGAAATAGAGCAAAGAGAGTACACTACAGGTACCGCCTATGAGTGGTACCGCCATTAAGCATTGCTTGAAAAAATGCGCCCAGCTGATATCGGTATGTCCAAATTCCCTGAACAGAAGTACCGAAAAACTACCTAGATAACCGATTGAATCTGCTACGTACATGATGAAACCTATATTGCTTTTGTAGTGGAAGTTAGCAATCATTCTTTCAAAAAAGATGGCATTATAGGGAATATAGCCCATATACAGACCTGTTCCCAATAAGGCCATCCAGGTTACCGGACCAATATGTCCGCGATCAAAGAGAAATGTGCTGACACCAACCAGCAAACAGCCGGCAATGATCATGATATGGATAACGGTAAAGGCTTTAAGGTTGTTTTTAATCAGGATCAACAATCCCATCATAGCCAGTATGACAATAGAAATTACTGTATCTATTTGTGTGTAGATATGGTTGTTGTGGATACCAAGTCCATTCCAGATCTCCACCTCAAAATTATCCCGCATATCCCGGATACAGGTTAGAAGGACATAGGTGATGATGGTGAGAACAATACCAGGAAGGAAGGTGCGGATAAATGTGCTCCTTTGTTTTGCATCCATTGGAACCCTTTTGGTTCGCAGCTGTTGATCTTCTTTAGTTGGTGGAGGAATGATTTCCAGGCAGAAAACAAAGAGTAATAAAGGGAGTAAGAAGACCAATCCGGTTAAAAAGGGCATCCAGTGATCGTTTACGCTGAAAGCAGACATGAGTATGCGGGCTACAGTTTTTACAAAACCTGAAGCAAAAATCAGGCTAATGGACATCAGTGCCCCCATAAATTCAGTGGTTCGTCTTCCTTCCAGGTAGCTGAACACCAATCCCCAGATCATGCCTAAAGGAAATCCGTTCAACAACAGAAAGACAACATTGTAGGGTGCAGGAATCAAAGCAAAACCCAAAAGGGCGATCCAGGAAAGAAAAATCAGAGTGAGGATACTCTTTGCACGATGGCTCTTTCCCGATTCTGAGATAAAACGGATCCCATAAAATTTACTCAGCGTGTAACCAACCATTTGTGCGACCACGAGCCAGACTTTATAATCTATATGCAGGAATTCCTGGTGTTCGAAGGTGGCCGAAGCAAAAGCTTTTCTAAAAGCATACATACTGGTATAGCACCCAAATGCAGCTATACCTCCCAGTACGGTGATGATCCAATAAGGCCAGTTGGAAACTTTTTGGCGGATAATGCTGAGCAGGTTCATTCTTAAGGCTTTCTTTTTTTACATTGCAATACTAAACATTGTTTATTATTTGTAAACAAAAGTTAAGTTATGAAATTGTTAAGATTTGGTGAGGCCTAATGTACAAATGCTTCTTTTACGGGCTGTCCTCTCCAGCTTTGTGGCGGGGTAAGTCCCATGATCCAGGCCAAAGTAGCTGCGGTATCGTACGTAATGATAACGTTTTTGATTTCATGATTTTTCCGCACACCAGGACCGGATATGATCCAGGGAATTTGTACTTCATCGAGTGATTTTCCACCATGACCCTTGCCTGTTCCGCCATGATCGGCTGTAACCAGGATAATGGTCTCATCAGCTATACCCGCATCTTTTACAGCTTTAATAATTTTTCCTATGCGTTGGTCTACCAGCTCCAGTTGCTTATAATAAGCTGGGGTACGGTGCCCTATATTATGGCCAGTGCCGTCCGGTTCATCGAGATGCAGGAAGGTGAACAGTGGTTTTTCCCTGCGGATAATGGCTGCTGTGGTGTCTGCACAAAAGTCATCTTTATCTTTTCCGTCTACAATGATATTGACGGCCTGACGTTCAAATAAGTGTGCAATTCCTCCCCAGCTATATATAATTGCGGTTTTTGCGTCTTTTTTTTGATCTCTGACGACGCTGAATATTCCGGGGAACATGTCATAACCGGTTTTTGTTACCGATGGAATCTCGGGTGTTTTGCTGTCCCATTCGGTGTAGCCATGTTCTGTGGGGCCGGCACCCATCAGTAAAGAAGCCCAGTTTACAGCACTGGAAGATGGGAGTACGCAGCGTGCCTTCGCTGTCCAGGAGCCATTGGCCATCATCGCTTTAAGATTGGGCATATTGGCTTCATTTAGGGCATAACCTCCAAATCCGTCACAGCCAATCAGTACAACATGTTTGATTTTTTTTAATTGTGCCCCTGCTGTAAGGGAAAGGCAAAGCAAAAACATGGTGATTTTTAGATAATTCTTCATAATTATTTTTTATCGTGTAAAACTAAGTGATAGTTATAAGTATGAAGATAGACTTTTGTTAAGTATTTATAAACATTGTTTATAAAATGTTACTCAAAAAAATACACCACGAGCATGAGTGCCTTAGTATTTCCAATATTTACGGGAGTGTGTGAAAGCCTGCCATCAAAAAGCATGGAATCTCCTTTTTCCAGGATGACTTTCTTTTTGGAGAATTGGTACTCCACTGTTCCTTCAATCATATACTTAAACTCATAGGCTTCAGTTTTAACCATGGGTCTGTGTGCATTGACTTCCAGTTCCAGCAGAACAAAGTCGGCTGTAGAGAATTTGATGTTCTTGGTCAAGATACGGGAATAGTTAAAACCAATAGCCTGTTCTTTTTCGAATTGCTGGTATTGGTCTCTTCTTTTGATCAGGACCGGAGCATCTTTTTTATGAAAATTAATGTCTTTGAAGAAGCTGTTCAGATCAATTTCAAGACTTTTGATAATATCCATGAGTACCATAAGAGAAGGAATGGTTCTGCTGTTCTCTATTTGTGAGATCAGACCTTTACTTACTTCTGCTTTATCTGCCAGCTCCTGTACGGTAATGCCTAATTCTTTGCGGCGTTCTTTGATCTTAAGGCTTATTTGTAAAAGGATTTCCTCCTGCATGAGTAACGTGGTTTGTATATGCGAATGTATCGCTTTTTTTTAATCGCTAATGCTTAAATAATGTTAATTTTTAAAGATATAATTGATTTGTTAATGCTGAGATGCCAATATGAAATACTAATAAGCCAATTTAACTAAATAATCAGCCGGGATAATTTGTTCAATTGCATTATCCAAATATAATTTTTAACCTAACCAAACGAACGATGAAATTGAACAACAGACCTGCCGTCTTCAGGCGAGAATAGCGACACCGACAATTTTTCTTAAATCATAGGCCTGTACTCAATGGGATAAGCTTTAACGCGGCTGATCTTATTGGAAGGCATTGTTTTAACTAAAATTTCCAGTCCAGACAGCGTATGTTCTGTCGGGATTCAGCGATAAAAAAACGATTATTTGATTTTTAAAAAAGACAGTATGAAGAAAACTTATACTAAGGATTTCTATTTGCCATGGAAATGGAAACATGGTAATGCCCTGCAATTCAGTGCCGCTTTTCTTATGGTCCTGGCGATGTTATTTTCTATACCATCGTATGCTCAAAAAGCGATTAGGGTAAAAGGGATTGTAAAAGATGATCAGGGAGCGCCGCTTCCTGGTGTAAGTGTTCGGGTTAAGGGCACCTCAGTAGGTACTTCTACGGGGAAAAATGGCGATTATAGCCTGGATATTAATGGAAACGCTGCAGTAATTACGTTCTTTTACATTGGTTATTTGACTCAGGAAATACCGGTTGGAGGTAAAACAGAGATCAATGTGAGCCTGAAAGAGGACATGAGCAGCTTGAATGAGGTGGTTGTTACCGGATTTGGGCAAGCTGTTAAAAAAAGAGATCTCACTGGTGCCGTTGCGTCTGTAACAGATAAGCAGATCAAGGAGCGCCAGCCTGTTACTTTATTTGAGGCCTTACAGGGACAAGCAGCTGGGGTAATGGTGACCACAGAAGGTGGAGATCCTTCCGGACAAGGTACAATTCAGATTCGGGGCGCGTCTAGTATTAATGCTGGTAATGGCCCTTTGTATGTCATTGATGGGATTACGAGTGAAAATGCAGATTTCGTTAATCCAATGGATATTGCCTCCGTAGAAATTCTAAAGGATGCTTCTTCAGCAGCAATCTACGGTGCAAGGGGGGCTAACGGCGTAATTATCATTACAACCAAGAGAGGAAAGGAAGGAAAAGCTTCTGTTAATGCGAGCTACAATAATATTTTTGGAAAGCTTGCGCATAAGCTTCATACTTTAAGTGCAGATGAATTGCGTAAGTATCGTTCTATGAGGAGTGGCGGAAATGGTGCTAATCCGGATTCATTAAATCCGTATACCAATGCCGATAATGATTTCCAGGATTTATTGTTCCAGACCTCCAACAGGAAGGTTGTCGCTTTAACCGTAAGTGGCGGACAAAAAGGATCTACCTATTATGCAGGTGCAAATTATACGGATGACAAATCCATTGTGCTGAACAGTACACTTAAACGTTTGCAAACTAAATTGAATGTGGAAAGTAAGTTGAGCGACAAGTTAAAGCTGAGCAATAACCTGGCTTTTGCCTGGCAAACAGGAAATGAAATTCCTGTTGGTACAAGCGCAAAACAAGTGTTTGAGAAGAATCCCTGGACAACGATTTACCGGCCAGATGGCTCATTGGCGGGTTATATAGAATCTAAGCGAAACCCGGTTGCCTATGCCTTGCTGGTTAGTGATGTTGACAACAACTATACGGTCCAGTATAATACGAAAGCAGATTATCAATTGTCAAAATATTTTACGCTAACCGGGGTGTTTAATGCGCAATTGGACAATAAAACCAATAAGACTTTTTCTCCGGCCTCATTAACCAGCGGCGGGACTGGGGATGCAACTGGAAGCAATACATTTAACAAACGGTTTTATTGGGAAGGTCAGACTTATTTAAACTACAACAGAACCTTTGGTAAAGATCATACGGTTACCGGAGTACTTGGATTGACTGCCGACAGGGCAAGGAATGACGGGTACACCATAGGAATGAAAAATTATTTGTCTGAAGAGATCAATACCTCTAATGCGGCAACAATTGATTTGCTCCGGACCAGGACCACTGCTTCTGCAGTGGCGAGTGCTGCGGCATTTATACGTGGTAATTATAGTTATAAAGGGCGCTATATCGCACAGGTCAATTATCGCCGTGATGGATCTTCGAAATTCGGCGATCTTAATAAATGGGGTAATTTTTATTCTGGTTCTGCAGCCTGGCGCTTTTCAGATGAAAAATTCATGACCTTTGCCAAAGGTTTTCTGGAAGATGCAAAGTTTAGGGTGAGTTACGGGCAGGTAGGTAATGACGCCATTAACCCATATGGTTATTTCAATGTAATGGAGTTTGGTAACTATTATTACAATGGCCAGCTGAGTGCTACAGAAAGTCTGACCATGGGTAACCCTAAAATTAAATGGGAAACCGTAAATACAGGGAATGTTGGGATGGACCTGACCTTTTTCAAAGGTAGGTTGAATCTGACAGCGGATTACTATAAAAAGACAACTTCTGATCTTTTATACGGAAATGAAATTCCTAAGGAAACCGGTAAATCAAAATCGACAGTCAATCTGGGAACCATAGAGAACAGTGGTCTGGAGTTTGCTGTTGGGGCAACACCTATTGACAAGAAGGATTTTACATGGAATACAACATTTAATATTTCTTTTCAAAAAGGAAAAGTTAAAGAACTTGCGAACCATGTGCCTTATCTGGCAGGAAATATTTTCTATGTATATGAGGGCGGTAAAATCGGGGATATGTATGTCTATAAAAACCTTGGGGTTTATTCCTATGATGCATCAAACGCTTATAACCAGCAGGGTGCGAAATTAACACCTGACTTGTCTACCTTATATATTGATCAGGCCACAGGATTAGGGAAAGCCCGCCGCTATACTTTAAACGGACAAGAGTATTCAGGTACTGTATATCAGAAGAAGAGCGGAGACTATATTCTCCGCGGAGGGGATACGGAGTGGCAGGATACCAATAATGATGGTGTTATTGATGAAAAAGATATTGTGATTGGTGGAAATGGGGTGCCTAAATATTATTTTGGGTTTAGCAACACCTTCAGATATAAACAATTTTCACTGAATCTACTGTTTAACGGCCAGGTAGGAAACCAGATTTATAATTCGGTTGCAAATGGGCAAAATACGGGCAGTTCAACCTATTCTCCCCCAACTTATGAGATGACTCAGAATTCATGGTGGAAACAAGGGGATGTTGCCAGCTATCCTAATATCTTAAAGAAGGATGATAATGGAAATATCCGGAATGGCTACAATAGCTTGTATATCGAGGACGGAACATTCATCAGGTTGCAAAGTGCCAGACTTGCTTATACTTTCGATCCAAAGTTGATGAGCAGAATTAAGATGAGCTCGGCAACTGTCTTTGTTTATGGTACCAATCTGGCCACCTGGACAAACTACAGCTGGTATGATCCTGAATTTACTTCTAATGTGCTGACTCCTGGAGTAGACGGTGGTAAATATCCAAGAAGAAGAGAAATAGGGTTTGGTATTAATGTTAATTTTTAAGGGAATGAAAAAGATAAATAAAATTGCCCTGCTGCTTGTAGTACTGGTGTCGTTGGGCAGCTGTAAAAAATTTCTTGAAGAAAAGCCTTTAAGTCAGGTGCAGGTATCTGATTATTTTAAGTCTGTAAAAGATATTAACGCTTCTCTAGCCGGGATGTATGGCTCTTTTCAATTGGAGATGATCGGAGATGGGGTGAACAAGTATGGAGGGAAGTACCATTACTGGGGAGAAGGAAGGTCTGATAATTTTGATGAGTCCGGATATACAAATTCTATTATGAGTCAGCTGGCTTTTAATGTGCTGACCTCTGGAAACTCAGTATCGAACTGGGAAGGCTTGTACAGAACAATTGCTGTAGCAAATAACGCGATTAAATATTTCCCTGAGATTCCAAAGTATGATATTACGGCGACCAAAACCATTGTAAATAATGGCTTGGCGCAAGCTTATGCGATGCGGGCGATGTGTTATTTTTACATTATCCGCTTGTGGGGAGATGCCCCTATGCGCACAGCACCTTATGATGATCTGGCTCAGGAGCCCAAACTGGAAAGAACTTCTAAAGATGTTTTAATGGATAAGATCATTATTCCTGATCTTCTAAATGCCTATGAGCTCATTCAAAAAGGGCAAACGGCAAACATCTGGAACATCAATGAGGGCGCAGTTGCCGCCATGCTTGCTGATGTTTACATGTGGAAAGCTGGAACCACCAGCAATAATGGTGATTATGCGAATGCGGTTACGTGGTTTCAGAAGTTATTTACAGCTAAAGGGGCAACTGGAGCGGCATATGGTGAAGGGGCTGCAAATTTAGAACCTACTGCGACCTGGAAGAATCTTTTTCTAAATCCGGCAATTACAAAGGAGGCCATCTGGAGTATTCACTGGGACAATGCAAATAATGGCTGCGCTTGTATCCCGGTTTCAAAGATGAAAAGCAACAATCCAGTAACCGTAGATTCTTTAATCCATGCGGATTGGAAAAAAAATAAGCTGGATACGCGGGTAACCAAGACGATTGATACGTTGACAGGAACCAATCATCAGGATAAATTGCTTAAGTACTACAACCTGAGCTCTGTTCCTACAAGTACCAAACCTGAAGACCTATCAGTTTATCTGGTGATGTACCGTTTGGGAGATATGTTTTTGCTGTACGCAGAAGCGTTGAACAAAACCGGCAACCAGACAAAGGCGCTCAGTATGCTGAATCTGATTCATCAGCGCGCCGGTTTACCCGCAATTTTGCCCACAGATCCACTGGTTTCAACTGGAGGGGTATTGGATGCGGTGAAACTGGAAGATGCAATTTTGAAGGAAAGGCAATATGAACTTTTTGGAGAAGGAAAAAGATGGTTTGACTTGGTGCGTACCAATCATGTCAATAAAATTATGGATCCAATCATTAATAGAAGAACCTTCTATGCAACAAAAATTCCGTCGACTCTTGGATTTGGCAGCAATATGGGGCGCTTGCTTTGGCCATTGTATAAAACCTTGTTAGAGGACAATTCAAAACTAGTTCAGAACCAGCCTTATAATTAATTATTATGGAAAAGATAAATCTTATTAAAGGAAAAATAATAGTTTTTCTATGTGCAGCTGTTTTTATTTCGGGTTGTTCTTTGGCTGGATTGGATTTACAGAAAGACTATAACCGTACACCACATACTTTAGATCCGCATATCAACAAAAGTGCCTGGGCTTTTATTAAAGAAAGGGCTGCTACAGGTGATAAAACTTTTGAACGGTTGATGGCCGGTATTGTGTATTCTGGAATTGATACGACGGAATATATGAAACCTGGAAGAACATTTATTGTGCTGAATAAGGATGCTGTAAGTGTTACCGGAAAAGCGCCAAACGGAGTTTTTCAGAATTTTCTGGTCAATGGCAAAGCTCCTGCCGACTGGACGGCCTATCCAAAGGAATTTGTGAAAAACTATCTTTTGTACCTGATCGTCCCGGGTGAATATAACCATTATACCTTGCCTCCGATCAAATCGGTAGAGGTGCAAACGCTGTCTCCAAAAGGATATTGGAATGCATTGCCTGCGGGCATTACTTTGGACGGATTTGCTGCTAATCCTGACTCGAAGATGTTTTTAAGAGTATCGAACGGATCAAACGGAAATACTCAGGATTATCCGATTTTGATCAACGACAACAATAATAATGTGCGGACATCAGATATTCTGGCTACCAATGGAACGGTTCATGTTGTGGAAAGATTTGTGACACCAATACTTCCGAGTGTAGTTTATTAGCGCTTCCCGGGCGGTTACTGATATTTAGCTGTAACTGCCCGTTTTTTGAACGTAATAAGTATAAGTACTGATTATCCCTGTTTGTAGATCAGGGTAAGTGAATTTTGAAAATAAATACATAATATTGATGCGGTTAATATTAACTTTAATCTAACCGGATCTAGATGTATAACGATAAATCTCCTTTAAATTCGTCGGAAAGAGAACTCCTCGGCAGGATTGCTGGTGGAGATCAGAAAGCTTTCACTGAATTATTTGAGAATTATCAGGCGATGGTTTATGATTATTCTATGAAACTAACCCGCTCTAAGACCCAGGCTGAGGAAATTGTCCAAAACATTTTTATTAAAATCTGGATAAACCGGGAGGGAATCCTGGATATTGAAAATTTCGGAGCCTATTTAAACCGGGCTACACGGAACCACAGTTATTCTGCTTTAAGAAAAATTGCTGCGCAAGCAGTAAGAGAAATGGAACTGACTGAAGAAGGTATACCTGGCGGGGCGAACACCGAACATCGGGTTTTATATAATGAATCTTCAAGAATATTGAAATCGGTTGTGGATAAACTGCCACCGCAACGTAAACTGGTATATGAGTTATGCCATGAGCAGGGCTTAAAATACGAAGAAGTGGCTGAAAAATTAAATATTTCTTCCGGCACGGTCCATAAGCATATGAAATTGGCTTTGAAGACCATCAGGGAACATTTTACAGGACTTGAATTGTGGTTCCTTGTCTTGTTTTTCTTCAAAAAATAGAGGGAATAAAAAATATTTTTATTTCTGTTACCCCGGTTTGGATTTTCATGCGTCAGTGAGGAAATGGATGCTGCGGCATCTGTGCATTTATGAAGACAGAAACGAACTTAAGACAGTTATTCGATCAGTACATTAAAGGGGCTTCCACACCGGAGGAAACAAATGCATTTTTTGTATTGGTGAATGATCCGGCACATCAGGATGCTGTCCAGCAATTGATGGAAGAATATCTTTTGAAGGGAACGTTTGTGAATGGCATGGAAGCGGATCAGAAGCAAAATATACTTCAACATATTTTTTCTGTGGACGATAAGGTAAGTTCGGAAGGCAGGAAGCGTCCACGCAGGATGCTATCTATTTGGACATCATGGATCTCGGTGGCTGCTGCTGTATGTATCGTGTTTACAGGCTTGTTTATTATGCGAAAGCATACAGATAAAGTGACTTATACCCGATATAACGGGGAGCTTGCTCCTGGCGGAAATAAGGCAACACTGGTTCTCGCCGACGGAAGGAAAGTTTCTTTAACGGATGCAGCCAATGGAAAGCTGGCGGAGCAGGCTGGTGTGAGTGTCAGGAAAACGACAGATGGGCAATTGGTCTATGAAACTGGAAATCCGGAAGCACAAGATCAGGATCTGCGCTACAATACGATTTCTACCCCGGCGGGGGGAGAGTATCAGGTTATTTTGCCAGATGGTACCCATGTATGGCTGAATGCTGCTTCTTCCCTGAAATATCCGGTTTCTTTTGCCCATTTAAAAGAACGCAAAGTAGAGTTAAAAGGAGAGGCATATTTCGAAGTTTCAAAGCTTAAAATAGGCATGCTTAGACTACCTTTTATCGTGACCAGCAATAAACAGGAGGTTGAAGTATTGGGAACTCATTTTAACATCAACAGCTATGAAGAAAGTGATGGGGTGGAAACCACTTTACTGGAAGGAAGTGTTAAAGTGCGTCGTGCAGGGGTATTTGAAAAAGTTATTGTCCCTGGAGAGCAGTCAAGAGTAAACGACAATATTAAGGTTTTTAAAGTAGATACTGCAAATGCAGTGGCCTGGAAAAATGGGCTTTTTAAATTTGATAATGCCAGTATAAAGGTTGTAATGAGCCAGTTGTCCAGATGGTATGATATTGATGTGGAATATGCGGGTAATATTCCGGGCAATAAGTTTAATGGAGAGATCTACCGGAACATGAATGCGTCTAAAGCATTTAAGATTTTGAGTCTGGCCAATATCAACTTCAGAGTGGAAGCACCAAGTAAAGGAACGGCCAGAAAGAGAATAATTATTACTGGAAATTAAAACACAAATTATTCATGTTTAGGGTTGTAAAACCCGGACGAGCAAATATAAATTTAACCAAATAAACCAGACTGACATGAACAAACATCTACGAAGGCACACTTAGGCTGTGAAGGGACTTAAATAAAAAACCGGACAATGCTTGGACCCATTGACCGGCTAAAGATTTGAGCTAACCCTCCGATGATACATCGGAAAATTAATCTGTACTAATTTCTGTTTAACCCAAATCAACTCAAAAGTATGAAAATAAATGCTTTTAACCGAGGCGTGTCTTTTAAGATACGCCATAAACTGCTATTGATAATGAAATTAACCACTTTCATCCTCATGATAGCCCTTGTTCAGGCCAGCGCTGCGGTGGTGGCACAGAAAGTTAACCTGAACCAACGGAACAAACCGCTCTCAACGGTGTTGCGCGATATTAAAAACCAAACCGGTTATGTTTTTTTAAGTAATGATTTTGATCCGGCGAAAGAGATCGTGTCTGTGAACGTGACTAATGTTTCGCTTGAAGAGGCGCTGACGGTCTGTTTTAAAAGACTGAATATTACTTATAACATTGTTGATAAAACGATTTTGTTAACTAAAATAGCTCCTGCCTCAGCGAAAGCGGAGCAAATTGTAATCCGTGGTATTGTAAAAGATGAGAATGGTTTGCCCATTCCTGGCGCAGGTGTAAAAGTAAAGGGAACCTTGATTTCTGCGGCTACAGATGTAAACGGAAGTTTTAGCATTAGTGTGCCTTCTGAATCGGGTATACTTGTAGTTACTTATGTGGGTTATGATACCAAAGAAATCAGTATAAACGGACAGAAAACATTGTCAATTCAGCTGGTGCCTAATAGCAACGCTCTGGAAGAGGTTGCGGTTGTTGGTTTCGGTACACAAAGAAAAGTCTCCCTGATTGGTGCGCAATCAACCTTGTCTCCTAAAGAACTTAAGCAACCTGTTGCAAGTATTACACAGTCTTTAGCCGGAAGAATTGCGGGGGTAGTGGGTGTGCAGAGAAGCGGTGAGCCTGGGAGAAGTACAGCAGATATCTGGATCAGGGGGATTGCGACATTTGGAGGGAATACCAGTAATCCCTTGATTCTGGTAGACGGTGTTGAACGTTCTATTGATAATATTGATCCTGAAGACATTGAATCTTTCACGGTTTTGAAGGATGCTTCGGGTACGGCAGTTTATGGGGTAAGAGGTGCTAACGGAGTGGTTCTGGTAAAGACCAAAACCGGTAAGGTGGGGAAAAACACTATTTTGTTTGATTATAATGAAGGGATCAGCACATTTACCAAAAGACCAGAAATGGCCGATGGTCTTACCTATATGAACATGGCGAATGAGGCCAGTGTGGGCAGGGGAGGAATTGTTCAATATACTCAGGATTATATCAATAAGACTGCATCGGGAGTCGATCCTTTGCTGTACCCAAATGTGAACTGGATGGATCAGATATTGAATAAATACAGTCATAACAGGAGAGCAAATCTAAATGCGAGCGGGGGTGTAGACAAGGCTCAGTATTATGTGTCGCTTGCCTATTATAATGAATCCGGGTTTCTTAAAACCAATGATCTGCAGCAATACAATTCCGCGCTGGATTATAACAGGTATAATTTTACCAGTAATCTGAACCTTCAATTGACCAAGACAACCAAACTGGACCTGGGCTTACAGGGCTACGCCTCAACCGGAAATTATCCAGGTGAGAATACTCAGGATATTTTTGGAACTGCTATGGACATTTCGCCGGTAGTTTATCCGGTGATGTATCCAGGCAATTTTATTCCTGGGATAGCTTCTAACGGGGGGCAAAGAAATCCTTATGCGGATCTAACCAGAAGGGGGTATAGAACAGAATTCAAAAATCAATTGTATTCTAACCTGAGGCTGACACAGGACCTGAGTATGATCACACCAGGATTGATGGCTACGGGAATGTTCTCTTTTGATTCCTATAATGAGAATTTTATCAAACGATCAAAGAGAGAAAGTACTTATTTCGTTGAAAATGTACCAGGAACAAATTCACCCTACAAACCAGACGGTACCTTGAATTTAAAAGAAACGTTTACCAGTGGTGGTAACTATCTGAGCTTTGACCCCTCTCGTAATGGAAACAGAAAGACATATTCTGAAGCTGCAGTAAATTACGACCGGGCATTTGGGAAACATCGTGTTGGAGGCCTGCTTTTAGGATACACAAGCGATGCCACGGAACCATTTGCGGGAGATTTTACAGCTTCTATACCAAAACGTATGCTCGGACTGGCGGCAAGGGCAACCTATTCTTATGATGATCGTTATTTTGCGGAATTTAACTTCGGATACAATGGTTCGGAATTGTTTGCCCCTAATAAACGTTATGGTTCCTTTCCTGCTTTTGGTATCGGATGGATTCCGTCTAATGAGAAATTCTGGGAGCCGTTGAAAAGTGCAGTTTCTTTCCTTAAATTCCGTTATTCGGATGGTGTAACCGGGATTGGCCAGATCAATGGGAGAAGATTTGCTTATTTGACATTGGTGTCTGAAAACGATAACGGCTATCAGTTCGGCAAGAATTTTAATACAATAAGAGGGATCAATGTAACTGATTATGCTGTAGACATTACCTGGGCTGAATCTAAGAAACAAGACTTAGGGATGGAGATCAGAACCTTGAACGACAATCTGTATCTTATTGTTGACTTATTTAAAGAAAAGCGGACAGGAATATTTCTTCAAAGGGAATCTATTCCTGGTTTTATTGGTTTAACCAATTCTCCGTATGGAAATCTTGGCGTAGTGGACAATCGCGGGATTGATGCGACCCTTGAATATAATGTGAAAATCGGACAACTTGATCTTGGTCTGAGGGGAAACATTACCTATAACAGAGATAAATTGTTAAATGACGACCGTCCTGCACAGCCTTATCCCTGGATGAGTCATATTGGAGATAATGTAATGGCCCGTTATGGTTATGTGGCTGAAAAATTATTCGATTCTCAGGCAGAGATTGACGCAAGCGCAGTGCCTGGCTCAAAAGGCAGTATAAAGCCAGGTGACATTAAATATAAAGACCTTAACGGAGATGGGGTGATTAATGATTATGATAAGACAAAGATCGGACGTGGTGACGTTCCTAATTTGATTCTTGGATTTGGTTTTACTGCATCCTATAAAGGATTCGCTTTAAGTACACTCTTTCAGTCCTTGCAAAATGCGGATGTGATGCTGGGCGGAAACGGAATCATTCCGTTTAACGGCGGAGACAGTAACGTATTTAGCAACATTACCGACAGATGGACACCGGAGAATCCAAGTCAAAATGTATTTTACCCCAGATTGAGTTATGGGGAAGCCCAGAATACCAATAATGCGCTTGAGAGTTCATGGTGGGTGAAAGATGTGAGCTTTTTAAGATTAAAGAGTGCGCAGCTGAGTTACAATTTACCCAAAAGTGTGGCTACAAAACTAAAGGTTGGTAATGTTGCTGTCTATTTGATTGGTACGAATCTTTTAACATTCAGCAAGTTCAAACTTTGGGATCCGGAGCTGAATACAAATCCGGTAAATAAAAGCAGAGCTAACGGAACAAAATACCCGATGACGGCGAATGTCTCTTTAGGCTTAAATGTTAAATTCTAACCCTTTGAAGAAATTATTATGAAAAAGTATATCTATATAGCTTTAGTTGCCTGTTTAACTTTTGCAACATCCTGTAAAAAGGGCTTTTTGGATCAGGTGCCGAATGACAGGCTGACACTGGAGGAGACCTTTTCTAACCGTGCAACAGCGGAGAAATTTTTAGCGAATGTTTATAACAACATCCCTGACGAATTTGGTCAGCGTAACCCTGGTGGAGGCCGGAATGCCGGTTTATGGACGGGAGGCTCTGATGAAGCAGACTATGTGTGGGGTTTTGTTCAGTCGAATGCGATGAACATAGGGAGCTGGGATGCCAATACAGGTTTTGTTGGCGATTTCTGGAACAACTACTACAAGGGAATCCGTTCGGCCGGTTTCTTTATGGCAAATATTGATAAGGTAGAAAAAGACATTACGCCACAATTAAGGGTGCAATATAAAGCAGAAGCAAGGGCACTTAGGGCGATGTTTTACTTTTATATCATGCGCCTGTATGGTCCGGTGATCCTTCTGGGGGAAGATGTGATTGCACCTGATGCTCCAGCAGAACAAGTTCAATTGCCGAGAAGTTCTTTTGACGAGTGTGTGAACTATGTGACTTCCGAGCTTGATAAAGCTGCGGCAGATTTGCCTGTTGTTCCGAGTAACGATGACAATTATGGAAGGATCACCAAGGGGATTGCTTTGGCTTTTAAAGCACAGACCTTACTGCTTGGAGCAAGTCCGCTGTATAATGGAAACGGCGAACTTGCTGGATTAAAAAATTCAGACGGCAAACAACTTGTTGCACAGAATACGGATGTTGGTAAATGGAAAAGGGCTGCGGATGCATATAAAGCTTTTATTGATCAGTTTGTTCCAGGTACGTATAGTCTGTTTAAAAAGAATGATGCTTCAGGTAATTTTGATCCTTATTTGTCTTGCAGAGATATATTTCTGACCGATTGGAACAGTGAGGTCATATTTGCCCGTCCTCAAAGCTCTATCGGCCCCAGACAATATGAGCTGACGCCTTACCATAGTGGCCAGAATTCTGATTCCAGGGGATCGGGTGGTCTGGGAGCAACGCAGAATCAGGTGGATGCATTTTTTATGGCAAACGGGAAGAGTATAGACGATCAGGGTTCTGGATATGTTAAAACTGGATACTCTAATTTTAAGGCTCCGGGTTCACCGGTTACGGCCAATATATACAATCAGTGGGTAAATCGTGAGCCGCGTTTCTATGTAAATATTACCTATAACGGAAGTACATGGTTAAATACAAATAATGGCAACATTACAACCGAGCTTTATAATCATGGCAACTCTGGAAATGCAACGGGTGGAGGTGACCATTCTACTACAGGTTATATTGTGCGTAAAGCTATGGGCCTGGGTAAATGGGATGTGAATAACCGTACAGATATGTTGTATCGTTTAGCTAATGTTTACCTGGATTATGCTGAGGCTTTGAATGAAGCCGAACCAGGAAATGCTGATGTTTTAAAGTACCTGAATCTGATTAGAGAAAGGGCAGGGATACCTCAGTATGGCTCCTCGGGATTGGCTGTGCCTGCAGGCCAGGCTGAAATGAGACTCGCCATAAGGAAAGAACGCCGGGTGGAACTTGCATTTGAGAACGTACGGTATTTTGATACCAGGAGATGGAAAATTGCGGAACAGACAGATAATGGGCCTATATACGGTTTAAATATTACAGCTGATCTTCCTGATTTCTTAAATGTGGTCCCTTTTGAAAATAGGGTATTTCAGAAAAAACATTATTTATGGCCAATTCCATCTAAAGACGTGAATGTCGATAAGCTTCTGGTTCAGAATCCAGGCTGGTAATTTATAATAGTTTAATTGTCAGGCAGTGCATTTTTTGCACTGCCTGATGTATGTTTAGAACCCCCAAATTATGAAAAACATCCAACTAAAAGCTTATCTGTTGCTGTTGACAATAGGACTTTCTGCGTGTAGTAAAGGTCAAAATGAGATTGGAAAGCCTTCTCCTTCTTTAACGGCTGAAGTGAGCTTCTCTGCGTCAGATGCCAATAAGGCATTTGATGATTTTACCCGTATATTTTATAATACAGATCAGAAATTATTTTACAGCAAAAGTGACCGTAAGGATGTTGCTGTTGGCTGGCCCCAGGCTGTGTTTTGGGACATCACGATGGATGCTTATAAAAGAACCAACAATCCAGTGTATTTGAAACAGATCAATGACATGTATCAGGGTGCGGCAAATGCTTATTCCAATTTCGATTGGAAAGCAGTTAAGGAGGTGAACGATTTTATATACGATGATATGATGTGGTGGATTATTTCTCTTTCGCGCAGCTATGAAATTACTAAAGAGCAGAAGTATCTGGATGCTGCAGTTGCTGGCTTTAAATACGTCTGGGATAATTCCCATGATCCCGTTGACGGAGGGATGCGCTGGAGTTGGAAAGTGGAAGGAAAAAATGCCTGTATTAATTATCCCACTGTAATTGCAGGGGTAACGCTGTATAACATCACGAAGGATTCCGGCTATCTTGACAAAGCAAAAAATATCTACAAGTGGTCTCATGACAATTTGTTCGAGGCCTCAACCGGAAGAGTTGCAGATCATAAAGTAGGTCAGAATCCTGCAGGATATGAAGACTATACTTATAACCAGGGCACCTGTATTGGTGCTGCAACATTATTGTATAAAGCGACAGGAGAAGATGCTTATCTTGCTGATGCAAAGCTGGCTGCAGATTATACCAAAAATAAAATGTGCGACACTAAAGGGATTTTGCCTGCAGAAGGGGATTGGAATGAGCAGGGAGTCTTAAAAGCCATTTTTGCCCAATACATACAATTGTTGATTAAAGATGCCGGGCAAAATCAATACAAAGAATGGATTTACAGCAATATCAGTCTGGCCTGGAGCAATCGTGACCAGAGCAGGGGAATTATGTTCAGAGATTATAAAGTGGCTTGCCCTACGGGCCTTGTGCAATCTTATGAGGCCAGCAGTGGAGTGGCTTTTATGCAATTATTTGATCCTATAGTTAAGTAAGCTGGCGATGAAATATATATTATTTTCCTTTGTGTGCTGTACGGCACTAACCTTGATGAACCGGGAGGATGCTATAGCACAGGTTTTATCTAAAGAAAAGACGACATTCCAAATTGCAGCCCCTTGGAAAGCAGCTTATGATATCCGTTCGGACGTAGCTATTGTGTATGGTATTAATGATGCCGGTGGGGATTTTGAAGAAAGGGTGAAAGGATACCGGGATAAGGGTTACGAGGTACAGTTTATGACAGGTATTGCCTGGGGGCAGTACCAGGATTACTTTACCGGAAAACTGGATGGGATAAGCCATATGGATGAAGGACAAATGATGAGAAACGGGGAAACTATTTGGCATGGGAAAGACGTTCCTTATATTGTTCCCACGACGTCTTACCTGAACTATATGAAGTCTCATGTCAGGAGGGCTATTGATGCAGGTGTAACCGCAGTTTATCTTGAAGAGCCGGAGTTTTGGGCGAGAGCCGGTTATAGTGATGTGTTCAAAAAGGAATGGGTAAAGTTCTATGGTTTTCCCTGGAAAGCACAGCATGAGTCTCCTGAGGCGACCTATTTGTCTTCAAAATTGAAATATCAGCTGTATTTTAATGCGCTGAAGGAGGTTTTTAGTTATGTGAAGTCTTATAGTGAAAGTAAAGGGAAAAGTGTTAAATGTTATGTGCCGACACATTCGTTGTTGAATTATTCTGCATGGGAAATTGTTAGTCCGGAAGCGAGCCTGGCCAATCTGGAAGGGATGGATGGTTATATTGCGCAGGTTTGGACAGGTACTTCAAGGGAACCCTTATACTTCAATGGGATAAAAAAAGAGCGGGTGTTTGAAAATGCTTTTCTGGAGTATGGTTCTATGGTTTCCATGACCGCGTCTACGGGAAGAAAGATCTTTTTCCTGACCGATCCAATTGAGGACAGACAGCGCTCCTGGGAGGATTATAAGGTCAATTATCAGGCTACTTTTACCGCACAGCTTTTGTATCCCATGGTGAATAATTATGAGGTGATGCCATGGCCAAGCCGAATTTATGAAGGTAAGTTTAAAGTGGAGGGTAATGCAGAGAAACAGCCGATCTCTCCGGACTATGCCACGCAGATGCAGGTGATGGTAAATTCACTTAACGCGATGCCATTGTCGGGGAATAAATTAAACGGGAGTCATGGAGTAGGGATTTTGCTTTCCAACTCCATGATGTTCCAGCGCTTTCCTGTACATGCGGGTTATGATGATCCTCAACTCTCCAATTTTTATGGAATGGCTTTGCCGCTTTTGGAACGGGGGATTCCTGTAGAAACGGTGCATATGGAAAATCTTATCCATCCAAATACCTTAAAAGATATTAGAGTTTTGGTGATGAGCTATGCGAATATGAAGCCCTTGTCTGAGCGTTATCACGAAGAGTTGGCTGCATGGGTAAAACGGGGTGGGGTACTGATATATTATGGCCGGGATAACGATCCTTTTCAAAGTGTGAATGAATGGTGGAATAATGGTCAATTTCACTTTAAAGCGCCTTCTGCACATTTGTTCTCTTTGATGGGGATAGAAGGAGATCCTGCTCAGAGAACATTTGTATATGGGAGGGGAAAGGTGCTTGTGGTTAGACAAGATCCTAAAGAACTGGTGATGACAGCAAATGCAGATCATGCTTATCTGGAAAAGGTAAGGGAGGCTTATGAGCAGTTTGCCCAGGCTGGGAAGCTCATCGCAAAAAACAATTTTGTGTTGAGACGTGGACCCTATATTATAGCAGCGGTATTAGCTGAGGCCGAAAATCAAGAAGCCTTATCCATAAAAGGTCCTGTTATAGATTTGTTCGATCCAGCACTGCCAGTCCTGGAAAGTAAAAGTATCCTACCGGGAACTCAGGCATATTTATACGATCTGAGTGCGGTGCATAATAGGTCTGTACCTCAGGTGCTGGCTGCTGCGGCAAGGGTTTACGCGGAATCGATAGAAAAAAAGCACTACTCATTCATTGTCAAGAGCCCTTCAGGGACACAGAACATAATGCGCATCTTATTGCCATCAAAACCGATAAGGCCAGTTATAGATGGGCCGTCTGGTCATTTGAAGATCGCTAAAAATGTATGGGATGAAAAGACAAAAACACTGCTGCTGCAATTTGAAAATTATAGTGAGGGGGTAACTGTAGATCTCCGTTGGTAATTGAACACTAAACACAACACATATATGAAACCTAAATTCTTATTCTTTATTTTTCTGGGGCTGTGGGGGCTGAAGAGTTCTGCACAGCAAACAAATCTGGTCAGTTATGTCAATACCCTTCAGGGAACCAATTCCAGCCATGAACTAACCCGTGGGAATACCTATCCGACAACAGCATTGCCATTTGGTATGCATACCTGGACCCCACAAACCGGCAGAAACGGGGATGGTTGGAAATATCAGTACCAGAAAGACCATATCCGCGGATTCCAGCAGGCACATCAGTGCAGTTCCTGGACCAGGGATTATGCGGTGTTTTCCTTTATGCCATTAATCGACGAACTTGTTGTGGATGAAAACGCAAGGGAAGCGAAGTTTAGTCATGCAAATGAAATCGCTAAGCCAGATTATTACAAAGTACAGTTTGACAATCAGATTGCAACCGAGATCTCACCCACTGAACGTGGCGCGCATTTGAGATTTTCTTATCCCAAAGGTAAAAAGAGTTATCTGGTGCTGGATGGTTATACACACCTGAGTGGGGTGAGCATCTTTCCTAAGGAAAGAATGATCACGGGCTATGTGAATAATGGAGAAGGCTTTAAAGAGGGGTTTAAAAATTTCTTTGTGATTAAATTTGATCAACCTCTTAAAGCCTGGGGTACCTGGGAGAATAAAAAGAACAGCATCCAGGCCAATGCGGTAGCGGCGGAAGGCGAGGGTAAAGGAGCATATGTGGAATTTGCACCAGGTTCAAAGGTTCAGGTAAAGGTGGCTTCATCCTATATTAGTGCAGAACAGGCGCAGCTTAATCTGGATACAGAACTGGGAAAAGATAAAATGCTGGAGCAAACCCGTCAGAATGCGGCAAAGATTTGGAACCAATCCTTAGGGAAAATTACGGTAGAGGGTGGATCAGAAGAGGATAAGGCAACTTTTTATTCTTGTTTCTTCAGAGCCAGCCTGTTTTCCAGGAAATATTACGAATTGGATAAAAA
>NZ_DATMRL010000057.1:0-4275 GCF_035566355.1 Pedobacter sp. | reverse complement strand
ACTGATGAATATGAAATTAAAACTTATTACAGTATGCCTCGCCTTGTGTGCGATGATACTAAGTTCCTGCAAAAAGCAGGATGTTAAACTGACTCCGTTAGCGAGTATTCAGATCACCAATGCGGTGGTTGGTGGCAGTGAATTGCAGTTTGGAACTAACGTTGCAACTGTTCCTAATAACGGCTATACCGCTTATGGTATTTTAACTGGAAGTCAGGCATTGAAATTGTCCTCAACTGTTGCTCCTAATCCGGTGTATTACAACCAAACCAAGGATTTTGTAAACGGTGGGGTATATTCTTTGTTCTTAACCGGAACTCCGGCTGCGGTGGAATCTGTGTTTTTGAAAGAGGAAAACATCCCTTCTCATACGGCTGATGTATTTGGCGCGAGGGTAATTAATCTGGTAACTGGTAGTATTCCGATTAGTGTGAATGTGCAAGGCAGTACTAATGGTTCTTTTGTGAGCAGTCTTGCTTATAAAGCGATATCGACTTTTAAAGATGTTTCTTCGGTAGCTGCAGAGGGAGATAAGGTTTTTGAATTTAAAAATGCGGCTACGGGTGATTTGATTACTTCGTTTACTGTACCTGGTTATGATATGCCAAGGTTTAGGAATATTACGCTGGTGTTTGCTGGTGGAGTAGGTGCGGAGACTGTTATTCGGGCAAATAATTATTGATTCGTCCTAAATACATCTACCTATGAAAAAAACATCAATCTCCTAATTTAACCTCTACCAAGATGTCAAAACAAGGACTAAGACCCTGTATAAACCTATATGTTCAGCTTCTGGATATCCTGGCAGATAGTGCCATTGATATTCCAGAGTCTATGCATTTCAGAGCTGAAAAAGCCTACCAAAGCTTATCGACTTTTCTTTTTGAGCTGATCTTATCTCAGAAAGGAGATCTGGAGCATAAAAGGTCGGTCATTAAAAAGTTTCTTTTTTTATTAGTATCCAGAAGCTCAGGGATCCTTAAGAAATATGGTATAGATCCATGCCATCCAGGCCTAACTTTGGATCTACGTCAATCTATCCTGATGGAAATCAGGACTGGTTTACTTCGCATCTTTCATCTCATTGTTTACCAAGGGCTGGAAGACATCTTCCTGGAACTGAATCTGGTGTATCGTCGAATTTTAAAACACAGTTTATGAAAGAGAATTTTATCCCCGAAGAATTGGTCAAAGCTTTCCTGGAGCATGTAGAAGGGAAATCCTTTACGCTTCCAGAGGTTGCAGTGGCTTTAAACTTAGATGAAGAAACCACGGTGAGCATCCTGATCTATGCAATAGAAAACAAACTGCTTGATGTGACTTGTACCTGGGTGCCGAATAAAAAGTAAAAGGATGTTGCAGGAAACGAATACTTATACAGAGCGCTTTAGGCTATTCGATTTAGACTACTGGCCTCCGGCCTTTAAGCGATTAAAGGTGTTGCAGTCTTTGATTGAACTGGATTTCAGGTACAACCGGGATATTTCTGTGTATGCAGTTAAAATGGATACCAGCATTCATGCTTTGAACAGATTTGCGAAGGCTTATTTAGGCAGGTCTGTGTATGAGTTGCTGCAGGACAGGATTTACCGGGAGGCTTTGTATTTGCTGCAGTATACGAAGCATACGGTCAAGGAGATTTCGGAGTTGCTGGGGTTTAGTGATTTACCGTATTTCAGCAGGTGGTTTAAACAGAGAAATGGCCAAACTGCTAAGGTTTACCGAAAGGGACTAGGGGGCTGATACCCCTTTTTTAACCTCGTATTCAATCAAATTTTTGCCAAGAATTATTAAATATCTAGCCAATTATAAATTTTATGATCAAAACTAGTGACCTGGTCCAGTACTTCTGGATCCATTCTAACCTCATCACCAGCAAAGAGGGTGTTGAAGCTGCGCTTCATGGGGATCAACTTATTGAAGTAAGTGTGATGCTTCGCAATCATGAGGAAAATGAGGTGCGGCTTCAGCTGAGAAGTGCTTTTAATTCGCCTCTTAGATTCGTTGAAGCTTTTAACCTGCAATACCCGGAGGACATCAAAAAGATCAGCATTGAAAACCTGATGCTGCTGTATAAAAATGGGAAGGCAGAACTCAGTGTAACCGAATATCCAAACGATTAAACAAAAAAACACCATCTATTATGACGCTCAATAAGAAACAAAAAATCAAAAAAAAGAAACTGAAAGACGCGGAAATGAGTAAACCTGCATTGGACAGGCTCATCAACCTACTCAAGTCCATTGACCTTTTAGAACACAGAGCCGAAGTCTTTCTGCGTGGGATAATGAAACCAAAATTCTGTGCAGAGACACACGATCTTCATGAACAGGGTACTCGGATCGATGAATCGTATTTTATTTCTACGGGTTATATGCTCATCTATTATATAGAAAACGGTGTTAAGTATGTGCTCCGGATTTGTGGGCCTGATGAAATTGTTTCTGCCAATAGCTTTTTAACGGGCTTAAAATCTAAATATTCTATTAAGGTTTTTAAAGATACCTACCTTTTATCGATCACCGAAGCACAAATGGAACATTTGCAGAAAGAAATTCCTAGTGTTGCACAGCTTACTTTGAAAACGATTCGGTCTTTTGAAGAGAAGGAGTTAGAACGTAATAAGATCATTAGTGCTGGCGGCCAGAAAAGTGTGCTCTACTTCTATAAAATTTATCCTGGATTGTTGTATAGCAGAATTATAGGGGATGATGATATTGCTAATTACTTGCTTATGAGCAGATCCAATTTGAGTGCTTTGCGTAATGATTTGATACGCAGAGGTTTGCTTCCTTGAGGATAATAACCGGATATATGTCTAATTCTGGACAGATTTTCTTTTTCTGAGTGGCTATCTTTAGGTATATCAAATTAAAGCACTTTATTATGAACATTACGCATCTCGGTTACCTTTTTACATTTCGAATTAAAGTAAACACTGCAGCCTTTCTTGGCCTGGTTAGCCCTGGCTTGGGTGTTGTCGGTTAATACCTGCGGGTGCCAGTGGTTCTGGTACCTGCTTGTTTCTTTCTGAATATTCGCCGCGGTACGTAACGCAGAATAGAATATATAAATCATCCATTTATTCATTTAAAAAAACGTTTATGAAAAAATCGTTCAAAGCGGCTTTAATGGTCGTGCTGTGTGCTGGCGGATTGACCGCGGCTTTTGCTTTCTCTAAAGCATCGTCTGTTCAAAAGGCGGGTTTAATTGCTTATACGTACAATTTGGGTACGTCTACTGGTGCGAGGAATGCGTCGAACTGGACGCAGGCTACAGGTTCTACGCCGAGTTGTGGGGCTGCTGGTTCTGTGCCTTGTAAGGTTGTTTTTGATAGTTCTGTGTATCCTACATTGCAGGATTACATCAACGACCAAGGTTTTACTAGTGATGCTGAGGTGGCTTATGGGCCTGGTGTGGTGAGTAAGCAGTAACCTCTCTTGTTGTGAAAAATATGTTTTCTGATCGCGCTGAGCCTTACAGGCTCTGAGGCTTGATCATGAAAACATATTTTTCTTGGGTGCAGACCGGTATAGTGTTTAATTGTATGCATGGTGACGTATTACCTGTTTTGCAGGAGATTTTATTGACTTTGGTGGAGATTAAACTGGCTATCCGGGAGTTTGAGGGGCCTGCTGTTCAGGAGGATGAATGGTTGACGGCGCAGCAGGCTATGGAGTTTCTTTTTATTGAGGAGAGGACTTTTTACAGGAGGAAGAGGGAGGGGAAGTGGGTGGTTAGGAGAGTAGGAAAGAGGTGGGTTTATTTGAAGTCTTCGCTTTGTGAAAAATAGGATTTCTGATGTCGCTGAATCTTACAGATTCTGAGGCTCCATCATGAAATCCTATTTTTCTTGGGCGCAGACTGGAGGTGGTGGGGACCGGGGAGGGTGGTGATTGGGGTGTTATTGGTGTGTGGATTTTGGGCTCAGAATTTGGTGTTGTTTTTCAATATATTTAATTGATTTTCAAATGTTTAAAACGGATAAATTTGTTTTGGAATTGGTGTTTTTATGGTTGGAACTGTATACTTTAGCGGCAACTAATTTTTTATAAAACGACTTTTTATTTGCTTGTGTATGGTGTTCATTGTTGGCATTGTAAGCGGAGTAAATGGAAGGTTTAAGCGACAGAATGCCGAAGAAAACTAATCTTGCAAAACAAGTAAAACCGATAGAGCTATCTAATAGCAGGTATATTAATGTAAAGACGGATTTTTCATTTTAATGTATAGCTATACATTAAAATGATTATGTAAAGCTGTAGATAATGTAAA
>NZ_DATMRL010000056.1:0-10991 GCF_035566355.1 Pedobacter sp. | reverse complement strand
ATATTATTGACGTAACTTTCAGTTGAATTTGTTTTTTCTGCATAGTCGTTTAGGCTTTCAAAAATATGGTTGACAAGACTTGCCCATAGATTTATGTCGGAATAATGCCATGAATTGAATTTAACGTGAACTATATGTTTTAAAAATATTTGATTGTTAGTTGGAGATATCTCTTGTATTCTTTTTTGTAGATTCTCCATGAAAAAACTTTTGCCTGTTCCCCAGTGGCCGAAAAGAGCGATGGCCATTGGAGGCATGATTTTTTTCATTGAAATGATTGTAGCAAATGACTCAACGTCATTACTGAAGCTTAGTTGGTCCTCAGTCTCCGAAAAGTTTATGTCAGATGCATAATTCGCATCAAAGATGTAATCTGCTTTTGTGCTGATCTTGGGATCTAAAAACGTTTTTAATATATCATTATACAAAGATTTATGAACTTCTATAAGTTCTGGTGAAGTTTCTGAAAGAAATTCTTTACTTAAAAATTGGTTCTTATATAAGTCAAGTGGAATTCGAGGTTTAAAAATTTTAACGATTTTGACATCTATAGTGGAAGTTACTGACTTAGCTTTACCAATTTCAAAAATAAATTCAATTGCGTCGGAAGGGGTATCGGTAACTCCAATTAATTGATCTCCATTTTTCAATTTTTTGGAAAGCTCAGCATAGATTAAATCTTCAGTTTTTTTGTCGAAAATAAAGGAGTCACCTTCGTTTAAATCCCTTGAATCAAGTTTTTTTGACTCGAATTTTAATATCCAATAATTTGTGTAATCGTCGCTTTCAATATTTCCGTCTTCGATTTTTCGCAGTATATCGTCACTTCGTTCAACTAGATAGAGATCAAGTTCACCATTAGCATGAAGTCCGAGTTTTTGTTGAAATTGAATTATGGCATTTAATATACTAGAATTCCAGGTTTCAGTAATTTCTCCTTTTAGAAATCCTAATTTTAATAGATTAAGCTGTATTTTTTTAAGAATTTCCGGATCTAAAAAAGGATATTCTCCATCTAACGTTCTAAATTGATTTCTGAGTGTGTTTATAATGCTATCAACAATTTTAGGTGTAAGATGCATTTCCCGATGAGAAATGAAAATATTATTGTGTTTTCTTAACTCATCAGGCACCGTTGCAAAGGGCATTGCCATGACTAGGTTAATTTTTAATTTCTGATTTTCAGCAGTATCTATGAATTTCTGCTCCAAAGGATTTAGTTGTGGATTACTAAAAATGTATACTATGCCATCTATAGTTGCCATGATTGCTTCCAAATCCTCGTCTTTGCTAAAAGAACCTAGGTTTACAAAATCCTGATAATGAAATTTAAATTCATTATTTCCAAAAGGTTGTATTAGTGACTGTATCTCTCGTTGTCTACCTTGAGTGAAAACTATTATATTTTTCGACATGTCTGTGAGTCAAGTTAATTTTTTCCTAAAGTATATATTTTGAAATAAAATAATAGACTGTATCGATGAGACTTAGCTTTTTAAATTTATGTGAATTGAATTTTTTACTTAGCCGGTAGGGAAGAGTTTATGCTATATTTTTTTTTGGACTTATAATTTTACAAGTGTAAGGTGTTCAGTGGGTTGTAGTTTTGGTTATATCAAATTATAACTATGAACAGATTAAATAAAAAGGGTGCCTGGGTTGTTGAGGTACTGGCGTGTCTACTTCTTTTTTTATGGATTTATACTGCAGTTTCTAAGCTTGCTAATGCGGAAGAGTTTAGAGCGCAATTGGCTAATCAGGTTTTTCAAAGAGGTTTTACAAAGATTCTATTTTACTTGTTGCCTACAGTGGAGTTGATGGCCGCTGTTTTATTGTGCTGGAGATCTTTTCGACTATTGGGATTTGGGCTTTCGCTATTGCTCATGTTGGCTTTTACCGGATATGTGGGGTTGATTTTGATCGGGTTCTTTCCCCGGGTGCCTTGTTCTTGTGGCGGGGTGCTGCAGGTGTTGGGTTGGAAGGCTCATTTTGTGTTCAACCTATTCTTTACGGCAGTTGCCGCAATAGGCTTTATACTTACTAATAGAGAAAGGAGGGGGGAAAATTTATGGCCCTGAACAGCGGGATGGCTTTTAGAAAGTGGATCGCGTATGGAAAAATGGGGATGGCTGAAAACCCATATTGAACAGAGTAGGCAATTATTCCTAGTTATTTTAAAACTTAAAGTTTTTGTTGCTTTTTCAATGGCAAAAAGCATCGGATATTATGAAAAGATTAAAATTGAATTTGGCTTTGTTAATGGTTGTTTTGGGAACTGGTGCTGCATTTGCCGGGGCAAGTAGCTACCAAACTCCAACTATTTATTTTGACTGTAATGCTAGCGCTTGGAAAAGTATTCCGGCTGGAAGAACAGTGAGCTGTGATCAGAACCAAACTGTTTCTTGCAAAGGTACAGGTACACCATCGGCTCCAGTACCACTTCCTCAAAAAGGTTGCGGTACCTTGAATCCGTAGGTATTTATTGTTAGTTTTTTAAGCACCAACCACCCGCCCGGGTTGGTGCTTTTTTATTTAAAGGGCTGTTTCTAGTAATTTAATAAAAGCGTCTTTGTTCCCTTCTTCGGTTAATGATGGCGGACTGGAAGAGAAAATTTTACCTTGCTTATCGATAATCATCACCCTGGGAAATGTTTTAGTGGGATTATATCGATTGATGAAGGGGTGGTCAAAAGATTGTTCCCCAGTATTCATATAAATGGTGGTTGGGGTAGTGTAGTGGGTGTAACCGAAATAGGCTTTTTTGTTGGGATCTATGCTTTTAAGCCACTTATTTTTGTCTTTGTCTACGGATAGGCTAAGGAAAATTATATCTGGATGCCCACTCAATGCTTCTTCAACTGCAGGAAGATTTTTAGCTACTTGTATGCAGCCTGCACAACCTGTAAACCACATATCCAATACAATGATTTTTCCTTTAAAGTCTGCTAGTTGAACTTTTTTGCCTTTAAGATCTCTAAAATCAAAATCTTTTATGGTCTTGCCCTTTTGGTTGTTGTCTTGTATTTCAATAAGCTTTTCTCTGTATAAAATTGTTTTAACGTCCAATAAAGCAGCTTTTAAGAGTGAATCGGTTAATCTGCCAGCTGCATTCATAGTATACATATATCCTAATATGGCTTTATCTCTTAACTTTCCTGGTGAATAGCAAGTCTTTAGTAGTGTATATACGTCTGATGGATTTGGATAACCTTTTATTTTGTGGTAGGCGAAATCTGCTCTTGCTTTTTCCACCATCAAGTTTCCAAAAACAGATGAATAGGATTTTAAATCGGATTGAGCGGTATCAATTGGATAATTCAGTAATTTCTGTTTGTAATTATTTAAGGTTCTTTCGGTGATAGCGGTATCGCCGAAATCTGCAGCAAAGCGTAAACTCGCCATATTGCTGTAAGTAGCGGATAAAAAGTAAAGTGCATCAGCTTTTAATATTGGGTAGATTTCTGGTGTAACTTTATTTTTTAAAGCTTCCAATGAACTAATGGCATAATTTGTAATCGCTTCCAAATTTGGGAAAATGGTGTCATATTCCCATGCTACGGATGGGGGAATGATGTTGAACTGCTTGGCAAATTGCCGTAAATTGTATCTCCAAGTGAATTTTTCTGCTCCTTTTCCTGAAAAACTGACGGTTTGCTTTTGATTGTCGTAGGCGATGTAAATGCTGTCTCCGGGTTCTACTAAATAATTATCTAGATTATGATTTTCCCAGCTGAACGGAATAGTTTGTTCATTGAATGTGCTATGAAAACTGACGTAAAATGGCTTTGATGATTTCTTTAAGACGAAATGAAAATTACCCGCTTGAGTGGATTGGTCCAAGCTTGTTTCTGCCTGAAGGTGCCCCGCGTTGCCAAATTCTGCCATGATATCTAGCGTTACGCTATCTGTCTTTGGTCCATTACCCATAATGCCGGTTATGATAATTGGGGCTGTTTTGAATTGAGCTTTGAGTGTTGATACACTTGCTATTGTGGCTAGTGTCAGTAATATGGTTTTATAGAGTTTCATAATTATCTTTCGTTTTGTGTTATTCCTGAATTTGCAATCACATCATTTGGGATGGGAAAGGTGTATTTGTTGCTGTTGGGAGCAAGGGTGTAATTAATACCGTTTACGCTATGGGTTATGGTTTTTTGGAATTTTGGATCCAGGTTCAGGCGTTTTAAATCTGACCATCTGATGTTTCTAAAGACGAGTTCTTTTCTTCTTTCTTTGAGAATGATGGCCAGTGCTTCTTCCGGGCTGCTGGCGGTTAGATTTTGGAATTGGCCTGTTTTAAAGCGTTTGCTTAGAAGCGTATTCAGAGTTTGCATGGCTAGTGCGGTCTTGCCGTTCCTGGCCTGGCTTTCGGCCAGGATAAGGTAAACCTCGTCTGTGGCGATACCTCCAAAAACTTCGTAAGTTCCTGCGTAACTTCCTTTGAAATTGAAGATGCCGTTGGTTGATTTGAAATAGATATCATGACGCAGATCATTGTCTGCGTAACTATCGTATAAGGCTGGGTCTATGCCTGTAAGGGTAGAGCCAGAGAAGGTATAGGAATAGTTTTGGACTGCGTAATACAATACTTCCGGATTGTTGTTACTTAAAGCAGCAGGTATGGGGTAATCCATATCTGGGTTTAGGTTGCTAAAATCCAGTAAGCGATTTTCGGATGCCAAGGATTGGCCGGCACAGCCTTCTGCCTGGGGATAGTTTTGCATGATGAGTGCTGTTCTGGCCAATAGTGCATAGGCCGTAGCTTTCGTTGGTCTTGTTTTGTAGGCTGTTTGAGTTGGCAAGAGATTTATTGCGCTCTGCAGATCTGCATTGATCTGATCGTAGGTTTGTTGCAAGGTGCTGCGAATGGATTTTGCTTGTACATCTGAGGTTAAACGAAGTGGTAAACCCAGTTGCTGATCTGCTGTTGCTTTTTGATAAGGAACGGTAAATTGCTGGGCGAGGTTATATAAAGCAAAAGCACGAGCGAATAGGGCAGTACCTTTGATCTGGTTATAGGTTTGGCTGTTTGAGGCTAGACTGGTATTGCTGTTTAATCCATCTAAAACGATATTGGTGTAGAAGATTTGTTGGTAAGGCTTGTTCCAGTCTGACTGGCTTTGGCCTTGATACAGGTCTTTGGCCCAGATATAGGTATTCTGTTCGACCGGAGCTGCGTAAGTAAAGCCGTCATCTGTGATATAGATGTCGTCTGTGGCCAGTTCACTTAGGAGTAAAGTATGGTTGAATACCTCGTTACTGTTGTCTAAAATGGCCTGGAAATCGGCCAAGGTAGTAGGCACAAGAAAAGCTTTGTCTGGCTTTTTTTCTAAAAAGCCTTTTTTGCAAGAGGTGGTGATCAATATTATGATCATAGCAGTGTATATGAGTGTATGTTTCATCTTTTCTTTGATTAAAAGGTTATAGGTCTATTTTACATCCAAGGCTAAGTGTTCTTGGTGGCGGGCCGCTGAGCTGATAGTCTGGATCCAGATTAAAATGATTGGCCTTCCAGATCAGCCCGAGGTTATTTGCATACAGGTAAAACTGGATGCCTGTACAATTCAATTTGGAGACGATGTTCTTTGGAAGGGTATAAGCCAGGTTGATGTCTTGCAGACGGATATGGTCTGCTTTATCCACAAGCACATCTGAATAGGTGTAGAAGTTTTGACGCAGGTAGTTTGGGGTGCCTGGCATAGAGGGAACGATGGTGCTGAGTTCATCGCCAGGTTTCTGCCAGCGTAAACTGTAATCTCCTTGACTTCCAATTCCCTGGGCTACAGCCCCGAAGTTCACGGTGTTCTTTCTGAAATAGTAACCTAATCTATAAGCGATATTGGCAGAAAGGGAAATATTCTTGAAAGAGATGGTGTTTCTTAATGAACCAAAAAAGCTTGGTGTGGCAGGGCCATTATACACCAGATCATTTATGGTTTGGCTGGTCAAAATACCATAGTAGTCTTTGCTGATCTGACCATTCAGATAACCTCTCGGATCGCCAGTTTGCGGGTCCAGTCCTGCTGTTTTATTGCTGAAGATCGACAGCAGGGGCTTGCCAGTTAAGGGTTGGCCAAAAGCTGATAAGTAAGTGTAGGGTGGGCTATCGAGATTGTATCTGGTTACAATGGTTTTGGAATAACTTCCAATAAAAGCGGTTGTCCATTTAAGCTGGCCGTTTGTATTCAGTGAATTTAAATTAAGGTCTATGCCTTTGCCCTTTGTGGCCGCATTGTTTCCCGTGTAGGTGGTGATGCCAGATGTTGGATCTATGACAGAGGTTCCAATAAGATCTGTTCCTTTTTTCTGATAAAACTCTAGTGTTCCGCTGATGCGGACGTTTTTACTGCTAAAATCGAGACCAGCATTCCAGACTTTAACCCGTTCCCATTTTAAGGTAGGATTGGGTGGATTGGTGATACTGGCAAAAGGCAAACCTGTGTTTGGGTAATTGTAATAATAGTTCTGAGCCGTGGCATTGGTTAAAGCAGATAGGTTTTTATAGACATTTCCATTTGCACCATAGGTTAAACGCAGTTTTAGGTAAGGTAGCCAGTCTGCGTGGTAAAAGCTCTCCTGGTTGATGATCCAGCCTAGACCTAGCGAGTACAATGGAGTTCCCTTTTGATTGGCTTTTACACCAAAAAGATTGCTTTGATCTAGCCTTGCACTGGCAGAAAAGAGATAGCGGTTATTGTAGGTGTAGGCAGCATTTGTAAAGTAGGAAAGATATCGGTCTGTCAATTCCTTTTCGGTATCTACATAGGGTATAGCTGCAGTGTAGCCATTGAAGAAATATTGGGGAAAGCTGCTGAGGTAGCTTACCGGGTTGATTAATGCATGCTCTTCATCGTAGCCATAATTTCTGTTGCTATTGAAGAGGCTTCGCTGCTGTCTGATTTCATATCCGGCAATGGCAGTGATTTGATGTTTTTCTTTAAAAATCTGGTTGTAATTGAGTTGTCCCCTGAAACTGATGTTATTGGTAGTATTGTTCTTTAAATCCATAATACCGCCCAATGGTATGGGATAGGTTAAGGAATTGTCGCTGTTGATTTGTGTGTAATTGTTGATCAGGTTTCTTGTGAAATAGGACTGCAGGCTCTGGTTATTTCTTTCCCTGATATCAGCATGATCGTATAGGAAAAGCCCGGATGCAGTTAATTGGGGCAAGATTTTATAGCTTAGGCTGGTATTGACCCTGAATTGGTTTAACTTGATGTTGTCATTTGCGTAATTCAGTTCATCTAATGGTTTATAGTTCCAGTCCAATAAGCCATTATCCGTTGTGCTATTTTTAAAAGCGGGTCGGAAATCGCGGATGACAGTTAAGGCATCCCCTTGATCATCTGCAAGCCTGGCATATGGATAGTAGATGTCTGTTGTTACGTTATTGTAACCAGCATTGTATAGGGCAGGGGCATTATTGGTGTTGGATTGGATAAAATTGAATTGGGTAGTGAGCTCTAGTTTATCCTTCAACAGCTTGGTGCTTTGATTGGCGTTAATTGTGATGCGGTTGTAGCTGGCAGGCTTAATACTCCCCGTGTTTTTGTCCAGTCCGGCAGAGAGGTAATAGTTTTGCTGCTGGTTGCCTCCGGTTATGCTGATGGCGTATTGCTGGTTGAAGGATTTCTGTAGAAAATATTTGTCAAGATCTTTGCGCGTATCATAGTTCTTCAGGGCTTCGATTTGTGCATCTGCCGTTGCAGGGTCAAGGACTCCATCACGTTTGGCTATAAGCAGTTCAACTACTGGTGTTAGAGAAGCATGGGTACTGGAGTTTTCAGTATCGCTATAGTATCCTTTTTTAAATAAGGACTTCTCTACGTCGATGAAGTCAGTAGAACTCATTTGAGGCTGATAAAACAAATCTGGTTTGTTACCAACAGTGAAGTTCGTGTTAAAGCTGACTTTCGGAGCCTGGTTTGAACGTCCTTTCTTTGTCGTGATGACGATGACGCCGTTGGCGGCTTTTGCACCCCAAATCGAAGCACTTGCGGCATCTTTGAGTACGGTGATGCTTTCCACATCGTTCGGGTTGATGTTGTTCAGGTCGCCGTCATAAGGAAAGTTGTCTATTACAATTAACGGGTTCGCATTACCCATAATGGTGCTTTGGCCGCGGATGCTGAGCTGGCTTTGTGAACTGTAGAAATTAAAGTTGGAGTTGTTTTTACTGAAGCTGAGGCCTGGTACAATATCTTCTATTCTGCTTAGAATATCGGTGCTGATTCTTCTGTTCAGGTCTTTGTTGCTCAGCTGGGTGAAGGAGCCTGTAGCGCGTTCTTTGGGGAGGGTTTGGTAGCCGGTAGATACGATGCTGACTTCTTTCAGGTTTTGTTCTGGTTCTATGATTGAGGCTTTGGCTGGTGACACCTTTATAGTGTCTGCGGTTTTAGCTGTTTTGTACTTTTTGGGTTTTGTTGGCTTCTGGGCATAGGCGCTAAAATTTAAGCAAAGCGCGGCCATGACGATGGTTTTTATCGTTTTATTCATGTGATATTTGGTTAGTTATCTGTCCTTAGTTATGGAGTTTGTTCTTGATACCTGGTATAAATTGCTTTTAGTAAATCGTCAAGATTTTCGTAGAAAGACACGAGGTTTAGCCATTCTTTTGCATTTATTACTTCGGTGGGCTTTGCGGCTGTACTGAGCTTAAATAGCTTCCATAGCAAAGACTGGCTTTCTTCCAGATTGTAATCTTTAAAGAAATTGATGATTTGTCTATTGTTAAAGCAATTACAGTTGTTTGTTGTCTCCATAAAGAGTTCATTTGGAAAGATTTATTTGATAATAAACTGAATTCTGGGGCGATTAGGTGTGTCTGTAAAGTTAATCTGGTGGACAGATTATTAAGGTATAATTGATCATATGAATTGTGTTGGTTAATTGCTTTGCAAATGATATGATAATGTTGGAGGGAACTCCAAAATTTTGGAGGAGGGGAGTTTGTTTTGGTGTGTGAGGCTTTAAGGCGGTTGAAGGGGCCTTGCGACTAGCGCCGCGGGTAAGGCAAGAAGAGTGAAAATTTTGGTTAGATTTCATCTCTCATTATTAATGTCATAATGAGTCTCAGATATTTAAAGTGCACTATAGTGTTACAGGCTCTAAATACCATCCCTCTAGGCTTCTGACGACCTGGCAAAACGGAATTACAATAGAGCCCGTAACACTATAGTGCACCCAAAAGTACAGAATATATTGCTACAGGCATTAATCTATTGTCTCGTTTGCCGCAATTATCAGAATTTAGAGGGCGAGACTCTTAATACCTCCCGATATAATCGGAATTTAATATTTATTTTTTATCCTCTTTAAACAGGAGAATTATAATCATTATGCTAATATATAAACAATTAAGTGATTTATAAAATTATTTTATGACCTAAGCATTTTTAATTCAAATTCCATCTTGTCACATGGCAAATTGGAATAAAAAAGGAATTTTAATTTCTACAATCGATCAATACATTATTGATTCTGTTAGAACAATAAGAGTTAATCTTGATTTATCACAAAAGAAATTATCTTCTAATCTAAGTCACTCCCAAAGTACCTCACTAATCGGAAATGTGGAAAGCATAGCTATTAGCCATAAATATACAGAACCGCAACTTCATGAGCTTGCACATATCTTTACTGAGGAAGCGAAAAGAATTAAAGAGAAATTAAACCCTGATGAACTTCCAACCGATTTTCAAACAGAGTATACATTGTATGACTTTTATCCTAAAGAGTCCTTACCTGATGTTCTTGTCGCCAAAAGCAGAAATATAATAATCAATAAAATTTATCCTACAGGAGCCATTCGATCTTTAATGGAAGATACAGAGTTCTTAAATATTCCTCGGACCACGAAAGAGGTCACTCAAGAAGCAAATCGGTTATTTGAAAAGAAATGGAATACAACTGACTTCAATTCTCCACTAGATAGAGCTGTTACAAAGGGTGATCTAGTTAAAACAGAACCGCCGCTTCAGGTTACTTATCAAAAATCATCAGCTAAAAATACGCTTGCAAAAAAATAATTAACGTATTTTGAAATATGAATAAGCCTGAGCTTCTGGAAAACCAAACGGCACATTATTTTACCGTATCCTCGATAGATTTTGAAAAAAGCTATAAGACAATGGATATGCGCATTGCCAAAGGATTTTCAGACCGGGAATTGTCATTCTTATTGGGATATCACCCGTTATATGTGAGGGATGTAGAAAATCCGTTGCATAGTAAACGGTATAAGGCCAGGGATACTAATTATCTGCTACATATTTTTAATTGTACACTACCGGAAATTCTAGATGGTAAGCTTGAAGAACTGACCTATAAGCTTTTTGTTGTCGCTACTTCTAATTCGGATGGTACTAAATCCTATGATATCTTTAAAGAGGAACCAAATGGTAAGCATAAAATCTTTCGCTCTTTTACCGAATTGCCGGCTTTTAAAGCTGTTGGTGTAAAAAGTGTTGCTTCGCCAATAATGGTTAAGGATTTTATACTGGATCTTTTGGATGAGGGGTATTTCTCGGAGCCTAAGACTGGGCTGGAGTTGTTTAGGACTTGTGTTAAGCATTTTAAAGGTCATGTAAGGCCCTTTTTTATTACTAATGCTTTTAAGCTGATTCATAAAATGGATGGTAGGAGTATAAAGGTGAGTAAGAACGAGATGAAGAGGTTTGTATATAGTGAGTAAGCCGTGTATTTCCATAAAAGTGGGGAAGAACCCAAAAGTGGCCACCTCGTTTTGGACCAAACTGGTCGTCAATTTGATTGCTGGGCTATAGTATAAATTGTTCCTTTCCTCCTGAACAAATACAAAAGACAGCTTCAAATTTCCTTGTAAGTTCAAGCATCCCATTTAGCTTATCGCGAGTGATATTTATCCTACTCAAATGAAACCAAAGATTGAAGCCTGGCAAGGAATAAATTCAAAAATCGCTCTGAAATCCCTCCAAAATTGCTTAAACGTGGGATCAACCAAAGACCAG
>NZ_DATMRL010000055.1:0-4719 GCF_035566355.1 Pedobacter sp. | reverse complement strand
AAGTTAAGCCCACCAGAGCCGATGGTACTGCGGTAACACGTGGGAGAGTAGGTCGGTGCCAAATCTTAAAGAAAGCCTGTAGTACATACTACAGGCTTTTCTTGTTTATAGACCTTTTTTACGGATAAATCCAACTGCTTACTCTTAAAAATGGGATATAAAAAAAAATTACTTAATCTGTCCAATTTCTGAGATCTCATTCATTATAGGGGTATAATTCAATAAAATATTAAACTCAAATAAAATGGAACAAAGAATCAATGTTTTCGAAAAAGGCCAGGGCGCGATGAAAGCCTTGTATAGTTTAGGCATTTATCTGGCCAAATCCCCACTGGAGGAGCAACTTTTAGATTTGATTTATTTCAGGGTCTCCCAGATCAACGGCTGTGCTTTTTGTTTGGATATGCATGCCAAAGATTTACGTGCAATTGGTGAGACCGAACAGCGTCTGTATGTACTGGATGCCTGGAGAGAGGCGCCTTTCTATACAGATAGGGAGCGTGCGGCATTGGGCTGGGCGGAAGCGGTTACCAAAATCCCCGGAGGGCAGGTGTCTGATGAAGTATATAAAGCCGCTCGTCAGGAATTTTCGGAAGAAGAGCTAGTTGATCTGAC
This sequence comes from Pedobacter sp., assembly GCF_035566355.1. GTDB lineage: Bacteria > Bacteroidota > Bacteroidia > Sphingobacteriales > Sphingobacteriaceae > Pedobacter. The sequence continues at coordinate 4,104 of NZ_DATMRL010000055.1, read as the reverse complement.
TTTGGCTGTAACGACCATCAATACCTACAACCGGATCAATATTGCATTCAGGCCATTGGTGGGTACGTATACCCCCGGAGCCTTTAAAATTCGTACAGAGCGGATTTAAATTTCGGTTGGATACGAAGTAATTTATATATTCAGTAACCATTAGAAAATTTAAAATGAAAGATTTTGCGTTATTATTCAGACAAGCGAATTACAACTACAGCAAGAACTCTCCAGAAGAAATGGAGGAGATTGATAAAAGATGGCAGAATTGGATTGGCGGTATTGCCGCACAGGGTAAATTAGCCACGGGGGGCTCCCGGCTTGCCGCAGAAGGCACAGTGCTTAAGGCTGGAGGTCTGGTTACCGATGGCCCTTTCGTTGAAATCAGAGAGATCTTAGGAGGATTTATCGTAGTTAAGGCCGATAACCTGGAAGAGGCGACTACGCTGGCTCATGGTTGCCCGGCATTGGATAGCAATGGAAGTGTTGAGATTCGTCCTCTTTTTGTGTAAATTTAGAATTTAAAAAACAGTATCCTCCCTTTCATGGGGTGGATGCTGTTATTCATTATGGGAAAAAGTTCCGAATCTCTACAGCAGCTGTTTCAACAGGAATTTTCAAAAATGGTTGCTGTGATCAGCAAGACCTTTGGTTTGCAACATATTGAGATCGCCGAGGATGTGGTCAGCGAGACCTTTTTACAGGCCACTGAAGCCTGGAAAGTGAAAGGTATTCCTCCAAACCCCACGGCCTGGCTATATGTTGTAGCCAAACAGAAGCTCCTGCATCACTTTAGGAGGAAAAAGATCTATGATGAAAAGGTACTTCCGGAAATCATCTCAGGAAACGTTATGGAGGAGACAGGGGAAGTGAACTTTTCTGTACAAAACATTAAAGATAGCCAGCTGCAGATGCTATTTGCTATATGCACCCCGGTTATCGCAAGTGAGGCTCAGATAGGGCTCGCACTGCGCATTTTGTGTGGTTTTGGAATAGATGAGATCGCAGAGGCATTTTTATCCAATAAGGAAACCATTAATAAAAGATTGTTCAGGGCAAAAGAAAAACTGCGTACCGAAAAAGTGCAGATGGAACTGCCTTCTGAGAAAGAGATCACTAAGCGGCTGGACACTGTTTTGCATATCATCTATTTGCTTTTCAGTGAAGGCTATTATTCACAGACCCAAAACCAGATCTTGCAAAAAGATCTGTGCTTAGAGGCTTTGCGACTAGGGCTTATGCTTACTGAATATGATAAGACGAATTTACCCAAAACAAATGCTTTAATTGCATTGATGTGCTTCCATGCGTCTAGGTTTAGCGCCAGACAACCCAACGCCATAGTTTTATATGAACAGCAGGACCAGGAACTGTGGGACGCAACATTGATCAGTCAGGGTATATACTTTTTAAATCTTTCTGCGCAGGGCGAGGAGCTGAGTTCTTATCATCTGGAAGCGAGAATTGCTTACTGGCATTGCAGAAAAGAAGGAACCCGGGAGAAGTGGGAAGAGATCCTGCAATTGTACAATCGGCTGCTGCAAATTAATTATTCACCAGCAGTAGCCCTGAACAGGACCTATGCTTTGTATAAGGTGAAAGGAAGGGAAGCGGCGTTAGTTGAAGCAGAAAAGCTCAAGCTGGAGAACAACCATTTTTACTTTATGTTGCTGGCGGAACTTTATACTGGCCTTAACCAGCAGAAAGCCAGGCTCTATTTAGAAAGGGCATATGATTTAGCTAAAACGAAGACTGAAAAACAAGGCATCCAGGAAAAGATAGACTTGATTAATCCGTTAAATGCATAGCTAATATTTTGAATTTCATCTTTTTAAGAAAGAGGGTGAATTGATTCGTATTGCTTTTGGTTAGATTCGTTTATACGTCAGATCTCCACTCGGGCTGATCTTCAGAAGATTCATCAGGAAAGTCAGACGGCTGATCCATAGTATGGAGTTAACGTTTATGGTTCTTTTGGTGCCAAATGCTTAAAGAGAGGTAATTAGTTTTGATTTTTCATATAGAATATTATCTTTACTAGAAATTAAAGCTAAAAACCTATGGATTATTCATCACCTTACTCATCAGCAGGAGCCGGAATAGGGCTCGGAGCTGGACTCTTTTACTTATTAGTTCTTGTACTCACCTATGCTGGACTTTGGAAAGTATTCGTTAAAGCTGGTAAACCTGGCTGGGCGGCTATTATACCCATTTACAATGCGATTATTCTGATCGAAATAGTTGGCAAGCCAACCATCTGGATTTTATGGCTACTCATTCCGTGTGTCAATTTTGTTTTTGGAATCTGGCTGGTCAACTTATTAAGTAAAAGTTTTGGCAAGACAGAAGGCTATACAGTAGGGTTGATTATTCTGCCTTTTGTATTTTATCCAATGCTGGGCTTTGGCGATGCCAGATATCTTGGTCCATCTGCAGCAGAGGCCCAGGGTGGTTTTAATGGGGCAAATAATCCTTTTGGTGGGGTGAATAACCCATTCGGAGAAAACAATCCTTTCCAGAATAAAAAAGACGATTCTTCTGATCAGTCGACTAACCTGTAATTTATAGTTGCAATTGCTCAGTCTATATATTTTATCCGCCTGGACCTCATTTTTGGGAAAGGCGGATAGTTTTTTTATACCCTGCCCGTTTAAACATCTGACGGGTTATGATTGTCCGGGCTGTGGCTTCCAGCGCTCCTTATTAGCGCTTTTAAAGGGCGATTTTAAAGATAGTTTTTCTCTGTATCCTCCAACTGTTCCCCTTCTGTTCACCGTCGTCATTGCATTGGGTGCCAATTACTGGTTTAAAAACCGAAGCAAAAGCATTATTCAGATATTGTATATGATTACCGGGTCAATCATCCTGGTTAATTATCTATTTAAGATCTATTCAGGGAGGCTTGTTTAAAGGTTAATCTACTTTGGAAGTCAGTTGCTTATAATCTTTAACAACTGTGGTTAAAAAATCGAGTTGGTTCATCTCCGGAGGTGGTGTAATAGAAAGATGTTTTCCAACCCGGGAAGCCATGCTATAGATGAGATCAGGATTCTGGGTTTTGTAATACGTGCTGATCACTTCGTGGATCAGTTCCACATCCCTGTCTGTAAGTTGCTCTATATTGCTGAATACAGGCGTATATGCCTCTTCAACAGGCTGAAGGGCAATGTGCTCAAAAGTAGTATGGGGAACAGTCTTAATGACGGTGGTACCAGCAACGATATCTCCAATCCTTTGTTTCTTATCGCTTATAGCAATAAGGATTAAACCCAGAACCTGACCTGTGAGTACAAAGTCTACCAATCTGAATACCCAACGTATGAAATACTGGCCCATGGTGGGTTGGGCACCATTTACACTAATCACTCTAATTTTCATCACTCTTTTTCCAAGTGTCTGACCATTCATAAAGATTTCGCAGACCAGTGTATAAAAAATATAAGCTGCTGAATAAAGAATAATAAGCGTGTATAAAATGGCGGGAGTATTGGTGATCCCACTGATAGATCCAAAGAAAAAGAACAGTATGGCTAATCCGAAAAAAATGGCCAGATCTACCAGTCTGGCGGCGATACGCTCCCCCAGACCTGCAAGTGGGTAGTCAATGTCAACGTGTTGGCTTGTGTTTACCTGTATTGTCTCCATAAAGACCAAATATAATGTTGATGTCCAATTTATTGTTGAAAAAATGTTTTTTTAGTTATTTTAACAAAAAATTACATCTTGCATAATGTATGAGAGAGGCATTGTTCGTTAAACAGAATTCGGAAAAATGGAGGTCCTATGAGCAAATGCAGTCTTTAAATCCTGACGAACTTGCTGATCGCTTTGTTGACATCACCAATGATCTCGCGTATGCGAAGACATTTTATCCTAAATCAAAGACCACTGCTTACCTGAATGGAATTGCCTCTTTGCTGCATCAGTCGATTTACAAAAATAAGAAGGAAGGTACTGCAAAGTTTGCCGATTTTTGGAAATCGGAACTGCCGGTTCTTTTTTATACCTACCGGAGACAGTTGCTATATGCTTTCCTGTTTTTTGTATTGTCGGCCCTTATCGGTATACTTTCTGCGAAATATGATGACAGTTTTGTAAGACTGATCCTGGGGG
>NZ_DATMRL010000054.1:0-18229 GCF_035566355.1 Pedobacter sp. | reverse complement strand
ACAATCAAAGTTGATAAATACGTTTTTTCCAATTTTGGTATCTCTTCCATAATTGATGTATAGAGGCGGAAACACCGAGGTATTCCTGTCAATTTCCGTGCCCGTAATCTGTCCTAATAAGTTCCTGATCTCTTCAGGGGCAGCTGAGTTGTTCAGCTTAGCAAGCAATTCTATCGTAGCATAAGCTGCCTCGCGCAACTTGTGCGCCTGTGGGTCGCCGGACGGGATTGTTTCACCGTTCTTCAATCGTTCAAAAATGTCCGTGGTTTTGTTACTCATTCTATTGTTGTATTATACTTTGCGTAAAATCTTGATAGTTGTTGATTTTTCACTTCTTCATTTTTGCTAAAACATCTCTTGCTTTTTCAGCCTGTTCTTTGTTTATCGAATTTTCAATAATATCGAAAACGGTTTTTATCTGCTGTTCTGTAATTCCCGTGTTCATGCCGATTCCTATGTGTGATTCCAACTGTGATGCTAATCCCGGCATGGCTGCAAGTGCAGAAATGGTTGCTAATTCCCGTTGCTGGTAGGTAAGCACATCGCTGGCAAAAACATCGGCGAAAAGATGCTCCTTTAAAAAAGAATCGATACGCGGGGAGAACTCGCCGAAACCAGGTGCAGGTTTTGACTGGGGAGTTTTGGTCAAAACTTCTAGAACTTTTCTGCCCTGTTCATATTTGTCGACTACATTGTTCTCAACCACGATCTCTTTTCCGGTCTTGTCTGTGATGCCTTTTGTTTTTCTTTCGTCGGCTACGGTTTTGAATGTATTTAGTGCATTAAGACTTCTTGGAAAACCACAATAGGCATAAAGCTGAACCAATATTTCCTTGATCTCATTTACCGTAAGACCTGCTTCAAGTCCACTGTCAAGTTCGCTTTTAAGGTTCTTCAGGTCGCCGGTTGCGGTCAGTGCGGAGATGGCTGCTATGCTTTGCTGCTGGCCAGTCAGATGTTGTTTTTCCTGTGCCTCCATTTTATTTATGTTAAGGGTGAATACTACGATGAAAAATATACTTTTTGGCAGGTTAATTCTCATAAGGTCATTATTTATTCACCGCTGCATATTCGTCATCGGTAACGGGAGTTGTCCAGGTTACGTTATTGCCATTGAGCATATTTGAAATGGCAATGTGTACCATTTTACTATCAGCAGCTGCACCATGCCAGTGTTCCACACCCTTAGGAATGGCCACGGTACTGCCTTTGGTTAGTTTCTGGGCTGGTTTGCCACGTTCCTGGTACCATCCTTTGCCTTCGGTTATCAATAATACCTGGCCTATGGGGTGGGTATGCCAGTGTGTTCTGCCACGGGGACTAAAGGTGACCTGACCTACATTGTACAGGTTCTCCATCTGCTGAGGTGTTACAAGGGTTTGAACGTGTACTTCACCACTGAACCAATCGGATGATCCAGGATTTCCCAACGGGAAAATTGAACTGTTATTTTCTGCTGACATTTTATTTTCGTTTTTATGGTTGTTACAAGCTGTTGTTAATATTGTCAAACTTATAACCAGCAACATCGGTTTCAGTTTTTTTAAAGTATTGTCTATAATTTCTTTTAAGATTAGATCTTTCATATCAACTGGGCTAGCTTTGTACCTGCTTTTGTTCGGAAGCCGGATAACGGTCGCCAACAATGGTAATGTTGGCCACGCTTTTTTCAAGTTCATTCCATTCCTGTGCTGTGAAAGTAAATTCGGCGGCACGCAGGTTTTCTTCAAAGTGCGACAGCCTGGTCGTTCCCGGAATGGGAACGATAAAAGAAGCCTTTTGCAACAGCCACCCCAAGGCTGCCTGTGCAATGGTAATGCCCCTGGTACGACCAAATTTGTTCAGTTCTTCTACTATTTTAAGGTTTGACCGTATCGCTTCAGAAGTAAATCTTGGCAGGATATTGCGATTATCGTTACCAGAGTTAAAACTACTATATTCATTAATGGCCCCGGTTAAGAAACCACGGTTCAAAGGGCTGTAAGGCACGAAACCAATACCCAGTTCCTTACATATGGGCAAGACTTCCTTTTCTACTTCACGCCACATCAAATGGTATTCGCTTTGTATAGCGGTAATAGGCTGTACAGCATGTGCTTTGCGTATGATATCTGCCCCGACCTCACAAAGTCCAAAATTTTTTACCTTTCCTTCGGCTATAAGGTCTTTTACCGTTCCTGCCACATCTTCAATGGGCACTTTAGGATCAAAACGGTGTTGGTAGAGCAATTCTATCACATCAATTTTCAGACGTTTCAACGACGCCTCCACCATTTCACGAATGCGTTCAGGTCTGCTGTTTAGTCCGGCAGGAGCTTCGTTTACTTTGTTTCCCGTATAATTAAACCCGAATTTAGTTGTAACAGCAATCTTGCCCTTAAATTCTGCAAGTGCCTTGCCCGCCAGTTCTTCATTGATGAACGGACCGTAGGTTTCTGCGGTATCGAAAAGGGTAACACCACGCTCAACTACCTGGTGAGCCAGTTTTATCATCGCTTTTTCATCTGGATGCATGCCGCGGTGATAGTTCATTCCCATGACACCAAAGCCCAATGCCGAAACTTCCATAGCGGCAGTTCCTTTTCCTAATGTACGGCGTTCCGAAATGATAGGCATTTCCATATCTGTTTTAAAGTTTTTTACTGAATACTGTAACCGCCGTCCACCACCAGGGTATGACCTATTACAAAACTTGATGCATCACTGCAAAGCCAAAGCACGGCGTTGGCTATTTCTTCGGACCTTCCTAAACGGCCGGCAGGAACACTTTTCAGCATTGCATCAATAACCTCTGTCTGGCCACTGTTTAACATACCATCTAACATCGGTGTATGGATAATACCTGGACAGATGGAGTTGATCCGTATACCTTTGGAAGCATACTCCAAAGCGGCGCTTTTAGTCAACCCAATTACACCATGTTTAGCGGCATGGTAGGTCCCTCTTTGTGCACCACCTAAAATACCGCCAATAGATGAACAGTTGACTATAGCCCCGTTTCCCTGCTTTTTCATTTGTTGCAATTCGTATTTCATGCAGCTCCACTCGCCGCGCAAGTTTACGCCTATCACTTTGTCAAAATCTTCTCTTGTCTGATCAGCAGCGTCTGCCAGTACATTTTGGATACCTGCATTGTTATATGCGGCATCCAATCTTCCGAATGTTTCAACTGTTTTGTCAACCATTGCCTTAACCTGCGCATCATCCGAAACATCACAAACAATAGCCAGTGTTTTGTAACCGCCTGCCCTTAACTGGTCGGCGGCTTTGTTTACCAAATCTTTATCAAAATCAGCCAGGGCTACCAGTGCGCCTGCTTCTGCAAATGCCTTTGCTGTGGCAAATCCGATACCTTGTGCTGCTCCTGTAATAAGAACAACTTTATCTTCCATCTGTTTCATTATACAAAGTTCGTAAGCGGGTGGCAGACTGCTTTATATAGAATACAGATGTTTTTACCACTTTTACTGATTTTACCTCTGAACAGCCTTAATGGCAGTGGGGTTTGCTAAATTTGTATGGTAATTTTATAGGTGATGGAACACGTTGAAAGAATAGATACGGTTAAACAATACAACAACTATTTAAAGGTTGATACATTGCACCCGCTGGTAAGCGTGGTTAATTTTGATGAGGTACCAGCCATTCAGTACTACAGGTATTATATGGGAATATATGCGGTATTCCTAAAAGATATTAATTGTGGTGATATGGTTTATGGATGCCAGAACTATGATTATGATGATGGAACCCTGGTATTTATTTCCCCGGGGCAGGTTTACGGAGTGAACAGCAACGGAAAACTGATCAAGCCAACTGGATACGCGCTCATATTTCATCCAGATCTGATAAAGGGTACCCACTTGGGTAAGACAATCAAGGATTATTCTTTCTTTTCATACGAAGTAAGCGAAGCGCTTCATCTGTCGAAAAAGGAGAGAAAAACAATTGTAGACTGCCTCGAAAAAATTTCGACAGAAATAGAAATGAATATCGACAAACATAGCAAAACGCTCATCGTGTCAAACATCGAACTATTTCTGAACTACTGTATGCGGTATTATGACCGTCAGTTTATTACCCGTAGTAATGTAAATAAAGATATTCTGGTTCGTTTTGAAAACCTGCTGAATGATTATTTTAGGTCGGATAAGGCGCAAGTACTAGGTTTGCCTACCGTAGCCTGGTGCGCGGAACAGCTATATCTGTCAGCAAATTATTTTGGGGACCTGATCAAAAAGGAAACGGGTAACACTGCCCTGGATTATATCCAGACCAAATTGATGGACGAGGCAAAAGTTAAAATATTTGATGCCTCTAAATCCATAAATGATATAGCAAATGAACTGGGTTTCAAGTATCAGCAACACTTTACCAGGCTTTTTAAACAAAAAACAGGTATGACGCCAAATGAATACAGATCGCTAAATTGAACTCAGATATATCCTTATATAGCAACTTTACCACCAGTAATTGCTATTGTCGCACCAGCAATATAACTACTTTGTTCTGATGCAAGAAAAACATAAGCCGGTGCTATTTCAACTGGTTGTGCAGGTCGTTTCATTGGGCTTTCCTTGCCAAAATTTTCTGGCTCTGGCATTGTAGAAGGAATAAGGGGTGTCCAGACTGGCCCTGGGGCAACGGCATTTACCCTGATTCCAGTATCCTGTTCTAAAAGCATTTGAGCTAGATTGGCTGTGAAATTTTGTATAGCGCCTTTACTTGCCGCATAGGCAAGAAGAACAGCGTTGGGATGATATGAGTTTACAGATGCGGTATTAATAATTGAACTTCCCGGTTTCATAATTGGTTGGGCAGCCTTGCACAAATAAAACATACTCCTGATATTGGTATTGAAAGTTGTATCCCATTCTTCAACAGGAATTTCTTTTAGTGTTTTATGTCCCATCTGGAAAGCCGCATTATTTACTAATATATCTAACTGTCCAAATTCTTTAACTGCCAGCTGCACTAATTTCTTACAGTACTCATGATCTTTGACATCACCCTGTGATAAGATTGCTTTTTGCCCTGCCTGTTCTACCCATTTTGCGGTCTCCTTTGCATCGTCTGCTTCAGAATCATATCCATAGCTAACAATTACATCTGCGCCCTCACGGGCAAAAGCGATAGCAATTGCACGTCCAATACCAGAATCGGAGCCAGTAATAATTGCTTTAGCTCCTTTGAGCTTTTCTGAACCTACATAGGATTTTTCACCATGGTCAGCTTTAGGCGATAAGGCGTGATCTGTACCGGGAACTTCCTGCTTTTGCTTAGGAAAAGGGGGTACAGGATATTTGATGTGGGGATTTTTAAATGTTGTCATAGCGATATAGAATTATTGTATACCTAACAAACCTAAATTTATTATTGTTTATACATTTCTAAATCCTTTGCTGATCACCTTCAGTTATTACTTATAATTATCAACCAATCAAACGAATAAAGTTGTCGTAACCACGACAGTCTGTATAAGCATAGCATGTCGTGGTTTTTTAAACAGCGCGTTAACTTTGATGATGCGCTACCATCAAAATTTTTGAGCAAACTCTTCAGCAAATTCTGAAAATTTGATTTTCCCAGTGACAACCGAACCTTGATCAACCCAATCTTTTGGAATTTCCCCACTTCGGATACTGGCGCCCATCTCCATATACAATTTTGCCATTTCTTCAGGTAAACCAGCTTGTAACGCCCCTTGTAAGAACTGTTCATCAGTAAACTGAACCCAGGGAAGATCAGGTTTGCCTATAGCTACTCCAATAATTCCGGCAATTTCAGAAGGGCTTTTTACGTCACTTATAACGTATTTTACATTTTGGCCTGCAGGTGTTATTTTTAATTCTTCTGCAACTGCATCGGCGATGTCCTTAGGGTGTACCAATGGAATTATCGTATTGGCAAATAGGTTACCGCCCATAATACCCATTGCTTTAATCATTGGAATATCATTGTAATAATTGGTGTAAAAATAACCCGCCCTAAGGTATGTAACAGAGACTTTGTCTATTTGATGGAACAATTGTTCAATATGGTGAAGTCCGATAATAGGGCCCGTACCTTGTGCTAAATCTGCTCCGATACTGCTCAGCATCACTACACGTTTTACTCCAGATTCTGTTATTGCAGTAACAAAAGCCTTTCCAGCTTCCGCCATGTTGGCAATAACATTACTGCCACCCATATTAGGAGGGGTCATAGTGAATACAGCATCTGCACCTGTAAATGCATTTTTGAGGAAAAGGGCATCACTTACCGAGCCAATACTTGCCTCTGCACCCAGAACTTCTATATCCTGTATGCGGTCTGAACTGCTGCTAATTACCGTGACTTGATGTCCGGCAGCTATTAGTTTTTCGGTTAATGGTTTTCCGATATTGCCAAGAGAACCAGCGATTGTAATTTTCATATCTTGATTGCTTTAATAATTTATAATACAAAGCTATATTTGTACTTACTTTTATACAAGTACTTACCCCAAGGTATGTGTCATGACAGCAATCAAAGAAAATTCAACCATTCAGGAAAATAAGAGGTTTGCATTAGAACAGTGTCCGGTTACCTATGTTATGGAAAGGATAGGAGGATACTGGAAACCCATCATATTATACCATCTCTTTTCTGGCAGCAAACGATACAGCGAGTTAAAACGCGCAATTCCTGCGATAACAGAAAAGGTACTCATACAACATCTAAAACAACTGGAAGCAGACAACCTGGTTTTGCGCGAAGCCAAGGCTGTTGTGCCGCCATATGTCACTTATCGCTTAACCCCAGCCGGAGAAGACCTGGAGGTTGTTATAGACGCAATGACTTCCTGGGCATTCAAACAGAAAACTTGATGTAAGATTTCGTGTCTTTATGTGCTTTGTATGCAGCACTTCGGTTTTGCAGCAGCATTGCTCTTACAATTAATTATTAGTATACTGACCTACCTAGTTATTCTTTATTGGGAAACTTGCATTTAACCAGATAGGTAATGGCACAGAAGCATAATTAGCTTTAACCGTAAGAAAATTGCGAATGTATCTGTTGGGATAGGGAGGATACAGCTTTTTCAATGCAAAACAAATTTTTAATACGATGATAGTATTAATAGTGTCGGTTTAGAAAATATTATACACATTTGCTTTAACATTTAGTAAATTGTACAGAGATATTCGGCCATGTATATATACAATGATTTTACAGATCAGCAACTTGTTGACCTATTGAGGTCTGGAGATCATGCGGCTTATACTGAATTATATAGGCGTTATTTTAAACTGTTATTTAAGCATGCGTTCGTTCGACTAAAGAACGAGGATGAGTCTAAAGACATAATTCAAGAGCTTTTTACTCATCTATGGTACAAACATGAGTCCTTGCAACCTGACCGAAATATTTCCAATTATTTGTATGCTGCTGTTCGGAATAGAATATTTGATTTGATCTCACGTAAAAATCTTGAATCAAAATATATTTCTCAGCTTCCTCAAAACATAGATGTTGCAGACTGTATTACGGATCATATGGTTCGGGAAAGCCAGTTGAGGCAATTGATCAATAATGAAATACAAGGTCTCCCGCCAAAAATGCGCCAAGTTTTTGAGCTCAGCAGGAATGAAAATCTAAGTCATAAGGAAATTGCTGAACGTTTAAACCTGAATGAACAATCCGTGAGAAGTCATGTGAAAAATGCTTTAAGAATATTAAGAGTTAAGCTTGGGTTGCTTGCATGGCTAATTTGTCTTTTAAAGCTGTAAATTATTTTTATTTTTTTACCCCCATACCTATATGTTCAACCGTCTATAGTTTTAAAGCCCATTTAATTCGATGGATCTATGCAAATGAACATCAAAGAACTACTTACTAAATACAGGGATGGAAAAATAAGTGAGTCAGAAATGGCCCTGCTGGAAACCTGGTATTTAAAATGGACACCTGAATCAGAAGAGATCAATATTGAAAAACTTGATCAACTGGAGGAGGAGGTTTATGCTAAACTGCCTATTCCTGTAAAGCGAGTTAAGCTTTGGCCCAGGATTGCTGCTGCCGCGGCGATTATATTAATTATTAGTGTCGGTTTATTTTATTTTGATAAACAAAATGACAGCCAAAAATATGCATCTACTTATGACAACGACCTGGATCCCGGTTCAACCGGCGCTACGCTAACTTTAGCCAATGGCAAAACGATTAAGTTGGGTACGGCAACGAATGGGGAGCTGGCAAAAGAATCTGGAGTAACCATAACGAAAACTGCTGATGGTCAGATTCTGTATGAGGTAAAAGATCCTGTCCATTCCGAACCAGGTCAAATCAATACGCTTTCTACGGCGAAAGGAGAAACCTATCGGGTACGGTTGCCGGATCAAAGTGAGGTGTGGCTAAATGCGGCTTCAGTAATTAAATATCCTGCCTCATTTACAAAAATGAAAGATCGTCGGATAGAACTTGAAGGAGAAGCCTATTTTCAGGTAACAAGGGATAAAAACCACCCCTTCATTGTAAAAACAGATAAACAGGAAGTCAAAGTTCTGGGTACACATTTTAATGTAAAGGCTTATTTGGACGAGCCTCTTACAAAGACCACATTAGTAGAAGGAAGTGTGCAGGTATCTGATCACATTAGTACTCAAACTTTAAAGCCAGGGGAACAGGCAACTCTTTTACAAAAAGGGAATTTTCAAATTGGCCCATCGGATGAAGTCCTTGATCTGGCCTGGAAGAACAATGAATTTATGTTTGAAAGTGCCTCCATTGAAAATGTAATGAAAATGGTAGAACGCTGGTATAATGTGGAAGTTATTTATGTGGGAGAAAAATCTTCAGAAAAATTTGGCGGGGGTGTCTCAAGATTTGATAAGGTGTCTAAAGTTCTGGAATTGTTGGAACGTACAGGTGCAGTTAAATTCAGAATTGAGAACAGAAAAATATATGTTATGAAATCTGCCGAATAGTAAAGAATCAAGTAGAGTCATATCAATAATTAACAGAGTATTCAAATTAATAATTCACAAAATCATGAGAAAAAATTTACGACAGAAAAGCTAAAGACTAAGCAAAGTAAACCAGAAGTGCTGTTAACACCTCTGGTTACAGTTTGGAAACAATTAATTGAAAATCAACCAACCCGCAGAATGCCCGTAGTTTTCGACGACAAAGGGGCAAACTGCATCTAACCAAATCTTAAACGAATGTATAAAAATTATACAAGGAAACTTGGCATATCCCATTGCCTGCACCACAAAATATTACTAATTATGCGATTAACCACCGTTATAATAATAGCATCCCTTATGCGGGTAAGTGCCGCAGGTTATGCTCAAAAAATAAGCCTATCCAGGTCAAATGTACCCTTAAAGACAATTTTTAGAGATATTAAAAATCAAAGTGGCTATAATTTTCTTTATACAGAGAGCTTGCTCAAAAATACAAATTCGGTAACCATTGAAGTAAAAAATACCGAACTTTTGGAAGTTTTAAAGCTAATTTTTAGTAAACAACCGCTCATTTATGAAATTGACAGTAAGACCGTTATAGTAGAGCGAAAGAAAAACTCTCTGATTCAAAGTTTGGAGATTGAATCCCCTCAAACAGACATACATGGTAAAGTGCTGAACAATGATGGATTAGCCCTGTCAGGAGCGTCAGTTAAAGTAAAAGAAACCAATAAGGTCGTTTCTACAAATGTAAATGGTGAGTTCAGAATTGATGCTAAAAAAGGTGATATTTTAGAAATTTCAATGGTAGGTTACTCCACCGTATTTGTAACCATTGGCAACGAAACGTCTTTATCCATCAAATTGCAAATGACAAACGAGGAACTGAATGAAGTTGTTGTGGTTGCTTATGGTACCCAGAAAAAAGTGAATTTAACCGGATCGGTTTCGTCTATCAGCGTAAATGAAATAAAAGACAGGTCAAATACCAATCTACTGACATCTGTACAAGGTAAAGTTCCTGGTGTGACCATTATTTCCCGCCCAAATGAAACACCATCCATTAATTTTCGTGGAAGGGGTAACCTGTTAATCTCTGCTCCATTGTTTGTTATTGACGGCGTAATTTCAGATGCAGGAATTTTTTCAAATCTGGATCCAAATAGTATAGAATCGGTTTCTTTTCTGAAAGATGCCGCTTCATCTTCTATCTATGGTTCTCGTGCGGCTTATGGAGTAGTGCTGGTGACCACCAAATCAGGAAAAAAAGGTGCACTAAATGTTTCCTATAATGCATTTGTGGGTTCCAAATCATCTACCTATCGCCCAAATATGTTAAATTCCTGGGATTATGTCAAACTTTATAATGAAGGGCTTGTAAACCGGGGTCTTGCGCCATTATATACGGATGAGCAAATAGAATGGTTTAAGGATGGTTCAAAACCAGATTACTACCCGAATACAAAGTGGCTCGATCTGGTACTGGATAAGTCGGCCATCACCACACAGCACTCCTTAAATTTTAGTGGTGGTACAGACAAGACCCGTTATTTTACAAGTCTTGGCTATCTTTATGATGACCAGTTTATGCCAGGCCAGAATAACAAACGTTACAACTTTCAAACGAAGCTTTCCTCTGATGTAACCAACTGGTTAACCTTAAATACCAACGTCTCTTATATCAGAAGCCAAAATGACCGGAATAATGGCGCTACTTCAGACTACCAGATGCAATATGTACCCTCAACAATGGTAGCCCGCCAGTCTAATGGAGAATGGGGAACAATATCCGGAGGAACAATAGCATCGCAAAGCTTTATCAATTACAACCCTTTACGCAATTTAAACAAGAATGACTGGGCACATAACAATTCTGCCAATACAATTATTGACTTAGGATTTGATTTGAAGCCCATTAAAGGTTTAACTATTAGTGGACAAGGATCTTATACCGGTACAGAGATCAAAAATAAAAATTATACTGGCTTGCAGAATAATGTCCATAATTTTATAACAGGTTCTGAAATTCCGGGTACCGGAATTACAATAAACCAAATGAATTTATCGTGGTCAAATACGATGAGAATGCTGTACACTGCTACCGCGAAATACAACTGGAAGAATGACAAGCATGACCTTTCCGTATTAGGCGGAACATCTTATGAACATAACAGATATGAAGGCTTATCTGCTTCACGTAAAAACTTTCCCACGGATGACTTAACAGACCTGGGTGCTGGCTCATCAGCCGGTCCGGATATCACCAATGGCGGGGGCTTATATGAGTTTAACCTCAATTCCTATTTCGGGCGCATTAATTACAGTTATCTGGGTCGTTATTTATTTGAGGGAAATATCAGAACAGATGGATCTTCCAGGTTCTATAAAGACTCGAGATGGGGCGTATTCCCTTCGTTTTCGGCAGGCTGGCTCATTAGCGAGGAATCTTTTTTGAAAAAAGTAAACTGGATTAACCTTTTAAAGTTTAGAGGTTCTTACGGAGTATTGGGCAATATTAATAATGTTGGCAATTATGACTATTTCCAAAGCTATAACAATAGTCTTGGCTATAATTTTGAAGGTCAGGTTGTAGCCGGTATATCAGAATCAAAACCTGCAAACACTAATTTAAGCTGGGAAAAAGTTGCGATAACAGACTTTGGCGCTGATTTGGAAATATTAAATCAAAAGTTAAGTCTCTCCCTTGATTATTATATTAAAAATACCAGCAATATTTTGTTGGCCTACAATGTTCCAGCTGAAGTGGGCGTCTCCGTCAGACCTTCACAAAATATAGGAAAAGTAGAAAATAAAGGTTTGGAATTGGCATTGACTTACAAAAATCAGGTGGGCGGTTTCCATTACACAATTGGTGGGAATATGTCTGTGAATACGAACCGCATAACCAATTTAGGTGGATCTGACAATACAATTTATGGTGGAGGTGATAAGATCAATTATATCTATAAAGTTGGTCAGCCAATGGGGTCTTATTATGGATACGTGACTGATGGACTCTATACCCAGGCAGAAATTGATAAAGGAGAGTATTATAAAATGGGTCGTATTCCTAATGCGGGCGATATCAAATATGTTCCTCAAAGATCGAATGTAGCTTGGAAAAGCGATATTACAGGAGATGACAGGGTGGTTCTCGGAGCTGATGTACCTAAATATACTTATAGTGCAAACATAAGCCTGGAATACAAAAACTTTCAACTATCTGTTTTTGGACAGGGAATTAGCGGAGCGCAGGTTGCTTTTGAGAATGACGCCCTTGTACCATTTTTTCTAGGTGGCAATGCCAGAACATTTCACCTGCAGAGATGGACGGCAGAGAACCCTAATCCACAAGCAGTTTATCCACGCATATACGGCGGTGGTACATTAGATAATTATAATAACCAATTTTCACAATATTCATTATTTGACGCCGATTATTTCCGCATTAAAAACATTTCGCTAGGGTACAAAATTGCCGATAGAATACTTAAGAAGTATGGTATTTCATCGGCAAGATTCTTTGTGAATTTGGAAAACATGTTTACCATTCGCGCCGACCATAAAATGAAGGATTTTGATCCGGAAACAGCCAGTGGAAGGTCTTTAGGAATTGGAATTAAAACCGCTTCAGTGGGTATTAATTTAACATTATAGGTTGAAAACAGATAAAATTTGAATTATGAAAATCTTATTAAATAAAATAATAATTGCCGTATCGTTCCTTAGCATTTTAATAGCTTGTAAAAAACTGGATGTTATACCACCCTCAGAAGTTGCCGCAGAAAGCTTTTGGAAAACGGAGAAAGATGCGTGGATGGGTTTAAATGCATGTTACAGTCAGCTTCCTGGTTGGGATGGCTATATTGAACTGGCAACAGATAATGGTCATAGTCAAAAAACCTGGGAAGGGCCGTATGAGTCTATACAACTTAATTCCATAAGTGCCGGAGATAATTTCGGGTATAGTTACAGTGGTATCCGCATTCAGAATAATTTCTTGGAAAAAGTAGACAACTGCACAATGGATGAGTCATTACGTACAAGAATGAAAGCGGAGGCTCGGTTCATCCGCGCATTTGCTTACTTATCGCTCACTTCTTATTTCGGCAAAGTTGCCTTGGTCACTACGGTACTACCTTATAACGCACCAGCTGTACCACGTGACCCCGTTGCAAAAGTACATGAGTTTATCTTAAACGAATTGGCAGAGGTTGCAGATCTTTTACCTCAGGATTATGCAGGTGGGTACTTAAAAGAAAAAGGACGCATTACCCGTTCGGGTGCTTTAGCACTAAGGGCAAGAGCAGCCTTATATTTTGGCAATTTTGCAGAAGCAGAAAAATCTGCGGGCCTGGTCATATCTGAGGGGAAACATAGTTTATTCCGCGTTAGCGCATTAAATGCTGCGCAGCAGAAAGAGGCCGATGAAATGGACCAGTTTATTGATTTCGATGCCAACGGGGTTGATAAGAATAAATTTATAAAAGGAATGTTTAGCTATGAAACCCTATGGCATGGTGCAAATGCAAAACCGGATAATCCTGAATATGTGGTCACCCGCGGCTACATGGACGATATAAACCAAAGTGATTTTACACGCTATACCTATATTAGACCCAGCCAGCTGGTATCAGGTTATAGTTCTCTTAAACCCGTTCAGGATTTGGTGGATGCATATTGGGATATCGATGGTCAAACGGTTAGACCACTTATCTCCACACAAACCCGGAAAACCAATTTTGAGGCGATGAATACTGTGGTTAGTGGTATGGATCAGGTGCAATATATCGCTAAGGTACCGACCATGAATTTAAAGAGTTATCCTTATATGAGCGAGTTTCGCAATAGAGACAGCCGTTTATATGCGTCCATTCTGTTTCCTTTTAAAGGTTGGCATGAAACCGATTTTTCTGGACCATTTTATTACCGTTGGGATCCTTCCTATGTGAATAACGGAAATGAATCGTCGAGTGGTTACAGTTGGCGTAAACTGGTTTCTTTAACGCCTTATCAGGCCTATCCAGGTGAGGGCTGGTCGGCCGATGACTTTCCAATCATCAGGTATGCAGAGGTTTTATTGACCTTTGCTGAAGCCCGTATACAAAATGTAGGTTGGGACTCAGAAGTTCAAAAAGTTTTAAATGACCTGCGGGATAGATGTGGAATGCGGAATGTTCCTGTATCTATGTCAAAGGATGCTGCACTTGATTTTGTTCGAAATGAAAGAAGGATAGAACTGGCGGGTGAAGGAAATCGTTTTTATGACCTGCGTCGTTATGGTGGAGCCTATTGTTCAACTGTCATGAACCGGGAAACATTTACACCTAGTGGGTATCCTGTGGTTAAAAAAACATGGGATAATCGTTTATTGCTATTGCCAATACCGCAATCTGCTATGGATTTAAACCCATTATTAAAGAGTGATCAAAACCCGGGATATCAGTAAATCATGCAAATTGGAACCGTGCAGCCATTATTACCTTACTGTTCAAATCAGACAACTTAATCCATATGAACCAATTCAAATATTCGCTACGTACTGGATACATAATCCTTTTAATATTTTTTGTGAGCATTTTTACAAGTTCTTTAACTGCGCAGACGAAGGTAAAACTTTATAAATTATCTGCTTTCGGGATCTTTCCAAACAACGGAAAAAACACAACACCACTTTTAGCTGCGGTATTGAAAAAGATCAGAAATGAAACGGCTAAGGATGAAACAGTTAAAATCCAATTACAGAAAGGACGGTATGATTTCTATCCTGAGGGAGCTGGAATAAGGGAATACTTTATTTCTAATCATGATCAGGATAATCCAAAAACGGTTGGGATTGAACTCGAAAATTTTAAAAATGTCATTCTGGACGGTAGGGGGGCCGATCTGATATTTCACGGACGGATGCTGCCTATAGCTCTGCTCGGATGCAGTAATCTAATATTGAAGGACCTGCAGGTCGACTTTGAAACGCCCCAGATCAGCCAGGTCAAAATCTTGGAAAATGACACGTTGGCTGGCAGTATTGTTTTCCAGACGGCGCCATGGGTTAAATATACCGTGAAAGACAGTGTCTTCTATAATAAAGGTGAAGGCTGGGAAATGAGTCCGGTTTCCGGGATTGCATTTGAAGAAGGGACCAAAAGGATCGTATTCAACAGTGGTGATATCAGGGTAGGGACTAAAGGGGTAAGTGAAATCTCTCCGGGAATTCTCAAAGCACATCATTGGAATAACAAACGGCTCGTACCAGGAACCGTAATCGCGATGAGAACCTGGGACCGTCCAGCACCCGGTATTTTTGTGCATAAATGCAAGGATATTAGCCTTAAGGATATCACTGTGCATTATGCGGAAGGCATGGGATTATTGGCTCAGTTAACAGAAAATATATATATGGATGGATTTTCCGTTCGTTTAAGAGGTAAAGCGGATCCCCGCTACTTCACCACCCAGGCTGATGCCACTCATTTTTCCGGATGTAAGGGAAAGATCGTTTCCACTAACGGACTTTATGAGGGAATGATGGATGATGCGATCAACATACATGGAACATATCTCAAATTGATCAAGCGATTGGATGACCGAACTATCATAGGTCGATATATGCATAGCCAGTCTTATGGATTTGATTGGGGTAATATCGGAGATACTGTACAGTTTGTACGTTCAAAGACGATGGAACAGTTCCGTGATCGGAATATTATCAAATCCATTAGTGTGGTTCAGGGAAGAGGGGAGCCGATCAAAGAATTTAGAATTGAATTTAAGGAACCGCTCGACAAGCAATTAGACCCTGCCATGCTGGATGTGGGAATAGAAAACCTGAGTTGGACGCCTTCAGTGGTTTTTACGCACAACATTGTGAGGAACAATAGGGCAAGAGGTGCGCTTTTCAGTACCCCTAAACCAACACTGGTGGCATACAATCTGTTTGATCACACTTCAGGGTCCGCCATTCTGCTCTGTGGCGATAGCAACGGTTGGTTTGAGTCAGGTTCCTGTCACGATTTGACCATCCGTAATAACAGGTTCGTAAATGCGCTGACAAGTATGTACCAGTTTACCAATGCAGTGATTTCAATCTACCCTGAAATCCCAGACCTGAAAAGCCAGAAGCAGTATTTTCATAGTGGTATACGCATAGAACACAATAAGTTTGAAATGTTTGACCAACCGATCCTATATGCCAGATCAGTGAATGGCCTGACCTTTAAGAATAATGAAATTAGAAAGAATAAGCAGTATCCTGCTTTTCACCGCAATAAAAAACCGATCCTTTTGGATAAGGTTGACAACGCAGTAGTAAAGGATAACAGATCTGATGGATTAATCAATGATCTTCTGAAAAATTAGTCAACTAAAAAGATAATATGAATAGAAAAGATTTTGTAAAAACTTCGGGGATTGCAATGGCTTCCCTGGCAATATTGCCGACAGGCAAATTGTTTTCAAAAAATGCAAATGCTAAACTTAAACTTGCTATTATTGGCGTAGGTGAACGTGGGTCCATGCATTTGGATTTACTTCTGAAAAGAGATGATGTAGATGTAGTAGCCGTATGTGATGTGGATGGAAAAGTGATAGAGAGGGCTAAAAGATATATCAGCAAGAGTGGTAAAAAAATGGCGCAATTTTTTACCGATGGTAGTGATGCCTGGAAAAAAATGCTTGAAATTAAAGGGGGGATCGATGGTATCGTTATTGCTACTCCTTGGGAATGTCATAAAGAAATGATCATTTCTTCGATTGAATCAGGAATAAAATATGTGGGTACAGAGGTTATGTTGGGTATTACCTTACAAGATCATTGGGATGTTGTAAAAGCAACAGAAAAATACAATGCCCATGTCATGATGCTGGAGAATGTTTGTTATAGAAGAGATGTAATGGCAGCATTAAATATGGTTAGACAAGGGCTGTTTGGCGAAATGATTCACTTACAAGGGGGGTATCAACACGACTTACGGGAAGTAAAATTTAATGATGGTATTCATCCTTACGGACATGGTGTGGAATTTGGTGAAAAAGGATATTCAGAAGCCCATTGGAGAACTGAACATTCCGTTCACCGTAATGGTGATTTATACCCTAC
Organism: Pedobacter sp.; assembly: GCF_035566355.1. GTDB lineage: Bacteria > Bacteroidota > Bacteroidia > Sphingobacteriales > Sphingobacteriaceae > Pedobacter. The sequence goes on along the minus strand of NZ_DATMRL010000054.1, from coordinate 1,204 downwards.
ACATGGCATTGGCCCTATCGCACATTATATCAATATCAACAGGGGGAACCGTTTTCTTACGCTCAGTTCTCTTTCTTCAAAATCAAGAGGTTTGCATAATCATATTGTTAAAGGTGGTGGAGAAAATCATCCTAATGCAAAGGTTAATTTTAAACTGGGTGATGTAGTGACGACCTCAATAAGTTGTGCTAATGGAGAGAGTATTTTACTACAACATGATACAAGCCTGCCAAGGCCCTATTCATTAGGTTTCCGGGTGCAGGGCACAGAAGGTCTGTGGATGGATGTAAATAATGGTGTTTATCTGCAAGGTAAAACAGCTAAAGATGAAGAATGGGATGATGCAAAAATATGGTTTGACAAATATGACCATCCTTTATGGGCAAGGTGGAGTAAAGAAACGACGGGTGCAGGCCATGGTGGTATGGACTTTTTTGTAATCCATTCCTTTATCGAATCCATTAAGCGAAATGTACCTACACCGATGGATGTATATGATGCGGCAACATGGAGTGCTATTACCCCTTTAAGCGAACAATCTATTGAACTTGGTAATGAAACCATAGACTTCCCTGATTTTACAGGAGGAAAATGGATGTATAGAAAACCTGTATTTGCACTAACCGACGAGTATTAATTTTTACTAAAAAGCCGCTCTGGTCTTAACATCAGAGCGGATTGGTTACGCAATTGATCTTAGCCATTTCGCAGAGAGTGGAGCGTTTTAGCATAAAATTTTACTTTAATTAAAATAAAACAAGGGCGATTTTGATCCTTTTTACTCTTAACGTATTGTACCCTCTGGGACTGCCACAGGTCCTTTAATTTACTTCTCTTTGTATCGTCATGACGAATTAACAGAATTTTTAATCATTTAAATTTTTAAAATCATGGGACTATTAAGACAAGGAATCCTTGGTGGATTTCGTAAGAAAACGGGCAGCGTTGTAGGGGCGTATTGGAGAACGCTTGATGTGATCAGGGGTTTACCGAGAAGCAGCGGTAAAGCGCCTACTCAGGCTCAAAAAGATCAGCAGCTGAAATTTGGTTTAACCACTGGCTTTCTGAGCTGGATCAGCGATTTGGTGTTTACGGGTTACAAGTCGATGAGTAAAATCGCTACGCCTATGAACGTGGCGGTATCGTACAACATTAGCGCTGCGATTACGGGTATTTCGCCCAATTTTACTTTGGATTATTCGAA
>NZ_DATMRL010000053.1:0-8213 GCF_035566355.1 Pedobacter sp. | reverse complement strand
TAATATTAGCTTGATTAACAAGCACTTTTCCATTTGTCAGGTCAATGATTTTAACCAGGGAATCGAACATGTGATTCTTTCTGCTCGCCAAAAAATCATAGGTACTCATGTTTTTTTCCGCGTCCGATTGCTTCGATAGTCCACCATCATTAAAATAGTCTTTCTTTTGGCAGGAAGCAATTGCGAAACATACAAAGCCAAAGACTATGATGATGTTCTTTTTTGATATATAATTTTTCATACTAATCTTAAATAAAATTTAACCATTATTGCCAGAAGCTATTTTGAGTGATTACGAATCCACTTTGAGAGATTAAAGTCTGATTGATTGGCAGCAACCATGCGCCTTTCGTATACCAATCTGCCTGTGTTATTTTCGAATAGGCAGCAAGTTTTCTGGTTCTAACGTAATCAAAAAATATTTGCCCTTCGCCCAGTAGTTCTTTTCTACGCTCCAGCAAAATAGTGTCTTGAAGATTGCCTCCACTGGTATACAATCTGGCTTTTGCCCTTGCTCTTACTTTATTTAACCAAGTTATGGCGTCTGCTGGTCTATTGACTTGCGTGCTTGCCAAAGCTTCTGCCCTTAGCAACATAATATCAGCCAAACGGGTAATGATAATGTTGGATTCGTTGATATTTTGAGAGGTAGTATCACCTTGCACCTGTAAAGTTCTGTACTTGCCTAAGTATGGACGGGCAGGGGAATTATTTTTAGGCGAATTCGTTAACCAGGTAGACTTACGTCCATCTACTTCTCCAGCAGGAAACATTTGTGTAAGCAATGCAGGTGGTGGACATAGTAGGTATAATTCTGTACCACCCCCACCATCTGACTGATCGGTATACCAGGGTCTTCCTAACGTACGATTGTACACCTTATTTTTTTGTACTTCTTTTAAGCTGGCATCGAAATTTAATTCAAAAATACCTTCCTGAGATTTTCCAATAAAGATTTTTAACAACTGCGTTGTATCCGTAATCAGGCTGTATTGTCCGTTATTAATTACGCTGTCGCAAAGTTTTTCCGAACCACTATAATCTTGTAACCAGGCCAACACATGTGCCTTTATTGCCCAGGCAGCACCTTTTGTTGCTCTAACCGCCTTATCTCCGGCAGAATATGCAGGCAGAAGATTGGCACTTGCTACATCTAAATCCTTTTTAATCTGGTCATAGACTTGGGCCTGTGGCATTCTGGGAATATTATCGATATCCACCGAACTAAGGTTCATTGGAACATCCCCCCAAAAACGGGTAAGATAAAAATAGGTTAACCCTCTTAAAAAGCTGGCTTCGCCCAAACTCCTGCGTTTAGCGGCCTGGTCATAATTTTGAATCGTAGGAATTTTCTCTAACACCAAATTACATTGCGCAATAACTCTATAAAATCCACTCCAATCTCCACCACCATTGTTTAAAAGCGGCGTAATCGTATTGGTAGCAATTAAAGTTTCCGGTCTGGTATTGCTCGATTGGTTATAACTTTCGAATGTATTTGCCCGCACATCGCCCAATAGAAATACTTTATCTGGCAATACTGTACGTAAAAAGGAGTACGCGGCAGCCACAGCTTTATCAACATCAGCCGCTGTTTGAATAGCATTTCCTGCCGTCGGTACTTGTATTACTTCCGGATTCAGCACTTTTTTGCATGAAAAGATCAGTAAACTGTATATCAAAAATAGACCTGCTATTTTTCCTAAATTATTTTTTTTCATAAGATTAAAATTCAAAGTTGAAACCTATATTAAATTTCTTCGGAACAGGGTATCCGTTACCAATATCATAACCAAAGTTGTCTACGTTTTCGGGATCAACTCCATGGTATTTGGTGAGGATAAAAACATTCTCCAATCCACCAAAAACACGTAATCTTCTAATTTTAGCTCTTTGTAAAAACTTAGGTGAAAAATCGTATCCGAAAGTAATATTACTTAACCTTACAAAGCTTCCATCTTCTAAAAACAACGAAGTATTCGTTTCATAGTTACCTATAAAATCGTAGCTGGAGAAAAGGTAATAGCGCCAAGGGTTGAGTACAGGATATTTCGCATTGGTATGCGTTGGTGTCCATACGTCAAGGTCAGACACATCTAGCAAATTGCTTTGCCCTCCAGGATAATTTACATTGTTACTGGCTGTCCAGCTTACCGACTTGATTCGATCTGCCAACACTTTATTATACACTTTATTACCTATAGAGTAGTTTAGGAGAAAGCTCAGCTGAATTGATGAATTGTTTTTTAAACGAAAAGAAATATTATTTGAAAAGCTTCCGGTAACTTTAGGGTTAGGATCGCCCATATAAACTCTGTCACTATTTCCGCTTCCATCGATTCGGCCGTCTCCGTCTACGTCGCGTAAATGAATATCTCCTGCATGGTACGGATCCTGAGATGCAAAAGGCCCCACTGGACGCAATTTACCTCCAGTATAAGGATTAATAGGCACAGAGGCTTCATCAGGAAAAACGCCCAGATATTCCAGTAAATAAAATCCATTTAATGGCTTACCAATCTGCAAATAGGGTTGTCCAATGGTATAACCTGTTCTCGAAATACTTCTGCCGAAGTCTGGAAGTTTGGTCAGCTGATTTTTATTCGTTGTGGCTATTAAGGTCATGCTGTATTGCAACCTTTTATCTGGTGCGGTCAAGTATCCTGTAATTCCAGCCTCAAAACCTGTATTCAGTACGGCGCCGCTATTGACACTTTTTTGAGCATATCCACTTGTGCTGCTTAAAGGAGTTGTAAACAAGAATCCGTCTTTTGCTTTATGGTAATAATCAAATGTTGCAGTTAGACGGCTTTTAAAAAATTCTAAATCTAAACCTAGTCCATAGTCTTTGGAAGTTTGCCAGGTTAAATCCGGAATCTGCAAGCCGTTAGCTCCTGCGTAATTTGGCGCCAATATTGGCGAACCATTATAGGTTCCAAGAGCACCGCTACCTGCTCCCGTGTTATAAGCACCTAAAGCCAGATAATTATCCTGATATTGCTGTCCGGCTTTACCAATACTTCCTCTTAACTTACCAAAGTTAAACCAGTTACCCACATTGTTTATAAAGAAATTTTCTTTGGTAAAAACCCATGCTGCAGAGGTAGACAAGAAAGTACCCCATTGCTTATCTTTACCAAACTTAGATGAACCGTCTTTCCTGATTACACCTTGAATAATGTATTTCTTATTAAAATCGTAGGACAACCTTGAATAATAGGATAGCAGCCCGTAGGTAATGTTATTGGTTTGTAATGAAATATCTGATTGGGAATAACCTTGAATAACTTGCTGAGCATCATTTGGTCCATTTACGCCACTCCCATAAATGTTATCATTGCTATTGGTGTTGATCGTATTACCAACTAAGAAATCAAAAGTATGCCCACTGGCAAAAGTATGATGCAATCTAATATTGGTCTCACTCAAAAGATCTAAGGTTTCCTGAGCATAATAAGACGCTGATGCCTTACCGTTTACATTTGCTGCCGATGGGTTAAAATTTCTTGTACGATAGAACTGATAGCGTGCTGAACCTCTGGATGATACGTTAAGATAATCCGTGATGTCCAAACTTCCTTCTAATTGAGCGGATAAGTTTCTCGTTAAATCAATATTAACACCTTTGTTATAAGACTCTAAAAAGGCATCATAATAACCCGAACTGGGCCCGGGCTGAAATGAAGAAGAAAAATTATTACCAATTACAGCAGCATTAAAGGTATCTCCACGACGCTGGCTAGCATCTTGTTGATTCACATTTACCCTACCCGTAATTGTTAACTTTTTTGTTGGGTTAAAAACACCTTGATAGGTTAACGAATATCGTTTATAACCAGAACTTAATACAACCCCATTTTCACTATAATAATCTGCACCTAAACGATAGCTCGCATTTTCGGTTGCACCGCTAACGCCAAGGTTAACACTATATAATGCAGCATTTCTAAAATAGAGGTCTTGCCAGTTGGTAGAATTATTATAGAAGCTGTTCAAACTATCTGTTAATTCAATTGGAGGGCTAGATGTTCCACCACCAACTTTCGAACTCTGGTAGGCATTAAACAAATTCAATTTGAAATTACGTTCTGCCGCTCCGCCATATGTTTTTCGAAGCTGAGGTGGTGTACTGCCACCGAATTGTGTATTTAAAGTTACAACGGGTTTACCTGCCTTGCCACGCTTTGTTGTAATGATAATTACGCCGTTAGCGCCTCTTGAACCATAAATAGCTGTTGCAGCCGCATCCTTTAATACGTCTACACTTTCTACATCAAAAGGATTTAATCCGCCTAAAACACTCGAAATAGCTTGTCTGGGATTTGATGGATTAAAAGTATCCTGATCCAACGGTACCCCATCAATAATAAATAATGGCGTACTGACCACATTAGAATTTGCAGAACTGGAAAAGTCTGACAAACCTCTAATTGAAATATTACTTCTTCCTCCGGGTTGACCAGAATTGTTTTGAACGATTAATCCCGGTGCGAGTCCTTGCAACAAACCTTCAATAGAACCGCTCGGCCTATTTTGTAGTTTTTCTCCATCAACGTGACTAATAGAACTTGGGTTGATGTGCTTATCCTGTTTACCATAACCAATAACGACTACGTCCTTCAGTTTGGATTCATCCTCTTCCAGGGTAATCCTTAAAGTCTCGATTCCTCTGACAGCGACTTCTTTTCTTTTATAGCCTATATAAGTTAAAACCAACACATCATCATCTTCAACATCTATGCTGAACTCACCGCTTCTATCACTGATTTTTGTCGTATTCTTATTCTTTATTTTAATTGTTACCCCCGGTAAGGGTAAGCCTTTAGCATCAATGACTTGTCCTTTAAATCGCTTGAGCTGAATGTCGGCCAGGGTTGATTGCTCTTCTCGCTTTCGAACAACAATTGTATTCTGATTAATTGCAAATGTTAGTGGTTGTCCTTCAAAACACTTCTCCAGTACTGAAATTAAAGGTGCATTTGTTACTGTAAGTGAAACTGGCTTAGTCTTTTTTATCAGCTGCAGACTATACAAAAATGTATATCCGCTTTGCTTCTTGATTTTAACAAAAAGCTGCTCCAAAGATGCATTCTTTTCAGATAGGGTGATATTCTGAGCAAAACTGCTTGCACTTACCTGTAAAAATGCAGTAATCATTATCATAACGGTCAGTTTTATGCGCATGATGATCTGTCTTTTATTATATAGCCGACTATGTTCATAAGCCGGTCGGCAATGAATATTTTTATTCATACTTTTGTTTAGTTTGGATTAACAATAAATGGTCTTCGAAAATTCATTTGGTACGGTCCAGACAAACATACCGGGGAGGTGGTTCCAAGCACCTCCCGGTTTTTTATCCAGATAACCATTGTGTGGTGGGTCGTTATCTCTTCATATGATTTGGTTTAGGTTTGTTGATTAGGTTATTTTTATTTATTTTTCATAGGGAAGATTAATTTGCAATTACAGTAAGCTTTCTACCTTCCAGTTTAAAATGCACCAGACCGGTTAATTCCAGTGTTTTAATAATTTCAGAAACATTTTGATAGCGGGCTACTGAACCTGCAAAATCTATATTACCTATGTTATTTTCATAAATGACTTCCAGGTTGTACCAGCGTGCTATTTTACGCATCACCGTTGCTGCACTTTCATTATTAAAAACAAAGTAACCATCTTTCCATGAGGCCACCTCATTCACATCCACCTCTTTCACATGCATGGTATAATCGTTAAGCTGCGCTTGCTGTCCGGGAATTAAAACAATTGTTTTTTTATTAATTAAAGACCTGACGCTTACGCTCCCTTCCAGTAAAGAGGTTTTTGTATGGTCTTCTTCTTCATAACTATTGATATTAAAATGGGTTCCCAAAACTTCAACAACCTGATTTTTAGTCTGGACCTTAAATGGCTTTTCTTTATTCTTAGCAACCTCAAAATACCCCTCGCCCGTCAATTCTACGCTCCGCTCATTGCCGTCAAAATTCACCGGATATCTTAACGAAGATGCCGCATTCAGCCACACCCTGCTTCCATCAGGAAGATTTACCTGGTACTGCCCACCTAAAGGCGTTTGTATCGTATTGTATAAGCCGGCTGTATTCGGTGCTTTATTGCTAACAACATTATAAACCAATTGGCCGTCCTTATTCTTAACAATCCTGATCCCAGCTTGATTTGCGACGACACCACCAGCGTGGACATTATTAAGATCTACTTTAGTTCCATCACCGAGCGTCAATACGGCCTTATTTCCGCCAGGTTTAATATCATTTGAAATCTGACTCCGACTGATTTGATGATAAACCGGAGCATTATTCTTAGTGTAATAAAAAAACAAAGCTGCAGACAAAACTGTAAGTAAAGAAGCGGCAATAGCCAATGCCACCTTAAAGCTCCTTCGCTGAGGCTCCTGCTTTTTTTCCTGGAAGGGGATTACAGGTGTTTCAATATGATTTAGTCCATGCTCTATTCTTGAAATCAATCCGGCATCTGCATTCCCATGGTCATTTCTTTGCTCCAGCATTTCCTCCCACCAGCTCAGAACCGTCAGAAATTCAGACTTATCAGCACTACTAAGCCATTCCATGAAAGCATCTTCCTGTTGCTTTGTACAGTTCCCTGATGACATTAATTCTAATAATTCTTTTACTTCCTGCAAATTCATGACAATAAACCCATTTAATAGTGAGACAGGAAGAGTTTAAGATTAGATACCCCGGATGCAAAAAAAATTTAATGTCGTATCCCTACGGAAAAACAAAGGGCAATAAATGCCGTGAGGTCTGCATGTACTTTAAGGTATTCTTTTACATATCTGGTAGCAGCATACAACTGTTTCTTGACCATAGATTTAGAGATATTCAACGTTTCAGCAATCTCATCCTGTGAAAGTTCTTCGTGTGTACTCATTTCAAATACACGTTTCCGTTTTGGTGGCAGTGTATCTATAGCACGCTGAATAACCTCATTATACTGAGAATAAATGAAGTTCTCATCGGTAGTATTCCCTGCGAGCTCACTGTGTTGAAAAATATAATCTATAGCTTTTCGCCTAACCTTACTGTGTTCATGAATATTGATCAGCTTGTTTCTGGCCATGCGGTACAGATAACTATTGAAAGATTTTATCGCTGATAAATCTTCCTTCCTTTCCCATATTTTCATAAACATATCATGAAGAATCTCTTCTGTATCCTCTTTGGAATACCGGACAAATGGAAAAATATATTTATACAATTTAGGAAGATAAAAGGTATATAATGTTGTAAACGCAGTGCGACAGCCCAAAGAGGCCTCCTGAAGCAACAAATGTTCCTCTTCCAGCGCAGTTACAACTTTACTCTTCATTCCAATATTTTATCTGCTTAAATTAATGTACACTCAAACATAATAAATTTAAGATAACATTTGTATAACTGCTATCCGATAAAAAGCAATCAAATTGATGGCTGCTTAATAAATGACTTTCTAAATTCAGCCGGGGTAATCCCTTTGCTCTTTTTGAACTGCCTGCTTAAATGGCTTTCATCCGAAAAGCCCAGTTCCTGGGCAATCTGCCCAATAGGATAACTACTGAAATGGAGTCGTTCTTCCACCATATTCATTCTGTATTGCGTGATGTAACAGTGTAAACTTTCTCCTGTAAGTTTCTTAAAATACTCTCCAACATAACTTGCTGATAAATTGAACTGCTGGGCAAGATGCTTAATCCTCAATTTTTGAGGAATATTGATATTTTGATTAATATAAATGATAATGCTATTAATCAGGGGTTCCGGATACTGTTTATCCGGACTTGTTACAGGTACCTTGGCGACATTCCGGGATATAACATTCAACACCATGGTCACCATTAGCTGAAGGTTTTCGCGATGGTAAACATCCTTATTTGCATATTCGGAGATCATATTTCCGATCAATGATGAGATCATCTGGCAATCTGCATCACTTCTGATGAGCAGACGTTCAAACCGATTGTGGTGAGTGAAGATGTTTTCAAGTTTTTTTAACCAAAGCAATAGATTTTCCCGCTCATGTTTGCCTCTGTACTGTTCAAGAAAGGTACCTGAAAAGCGGATGGAACAAAAACGCGTAGGTGTACAACTTTCAAAACCTCTGCAGTCCATCGGAGTGAACAGAAATATACCACCTTTATCATAAGGATATTGGTTATCGTTTACCATGCGGGTGCCCTTTCCTTCAATGAT
>NZ_DATMRL010000052.1:0-11803 GCF_035566355.1 Pedobacter sp. | reverse complement strand
TCAGGGAATTTATTAACCGTAAATAAACCGAATCAATTACATTTTATTGCGTTTTTAACACCTAAACGCAGAAAATAAAAACAATTCTAAGATACAAAAAGTTATTATAGCATTAAGCTTGTAGTCTATAGCTCATCTATTAACATTTTTAAAAAACATCTTATGAAAAAATTTACTTTAAGCTTGCTAACTGTTGTACTACTCGGAGTAGGCCTTTCGGCAAGTGCCCAGATTCAAAAGGGTAATGTATTAATTGGTGCAGATTTGGCCAACTTCGATTTGGGTTTAAGTGGTTCAAAAGTATTCAAAATGGACATTACTCCAAAAGCTGCATGGTTTATTCAAGACAATGTTGCTTTGGGGGGATATGCACATATCGGTTTAGTTACCGCAAAGAATGCTGCAACAACCACTGACTACGGTATTGGTGCCCTTGGTCGTTATTATACCGGTAAAGATGTAGAAGTTCTAAAACATGGCCGTTTCTTTGGAGAAGCAAACATTGGTTTTGGCGGAACAAATACAAGTAAAGGCGGTGGCACAACGAATGGTTTAGACTTTGGCGTAGGCCCGGGTTTTGCTTATTTCATTACCCCTAATATCGGGCTTGAAACATTGTTGAAATACCAGGGCTTAACCGGATTTGGAAATAATGGATATCAGGGCAATCTGCACTTATCTTTCGGGTTCCAGATCTATCTTCCAGGTCAAGGGACAGCCAATAAGGTTAGAAATGATGTAAAATAAATCAGAATTTAATTTATAAAGCCTGCTGCAAAAACAGCAGGCTTTATTTTTAAATCCCATTTGCAAGAGGAACTAAGATCTTTGTTTAGATTTGCAGCTTAGCTCAATCCAGATATCTATGAACAGCTGTGTCAAACTTCTTTCCCTGAACCTCTTTCTTATGCTCTCCCTCCTTTCCTGTACTCAAAAGAAAGATGCTTATGCAGTTTGGAAAGAACAGTCAAAAACCAATATCAGGCTTCTGCCAGAATATGGACATGCTGCAAAAACAAAACAGCAACTGGAAGCAGACAGTGCCTTTATACGAACAGCCACTCAAAAAGAAAGTCCGGAAAAAGCGTCAGAAGCATTAGTACAACTTGGTTTTAAATACCTGAACGAAGGAGATCCCCAGACAGCCATGTACCGTTTCAACCAGGCCTGGTTATTAAATCCCAAAAACCCGGAAATCCATTGGGGATTTGGCTCCGTCTACTTCAGCTTCAAAGATTATAAAAACGCCATTACGCAATACAACGAAGGGCTGAGTCTAGACCCCAAAAATAAAGGAATACTAAAAGACAAAGCCCTCGCTGCACAATTATTAAGAAAGAAAAATTAATTCATTTTAAAAGATTCTCCTGGTTTAGCCAGTTCATATCTGATCCAAAAATCAGAAGATCTTGAGCTGTTGCTGCTTCCTTCCTCTCCTCCTCTTTGGCCCATACCGCCGCCTCTTCGGCCGCCACCCATTCCACCACCATGGCCACCACCACCGCGCATACCGCCGCCCATTCCTCCTCCGCGAGACATTCCACCGCCTCCACCTTCAGCACCACCCTGACCTCCCTGACGGTGATGTTCCGGATTTCCAGCACCGCTGTTGATCTTGATCTGATAGGCAATTCCTTTCACTTCTTTTCCCGTTAAATTCAACTGAGCCAATGGAATGGCCAGTTCACAAATATAATCTCTGCGCTGATTAAAAGCTGCTGCAACCTGTATCCCTGCATCATTAGGAATCGCTAAACTGCCATCTGGAATACTTTTAAACCCAGACACCGAAATGGATCTAACACCTGGATCATGTTCATGTTCTCCAATCCCCTCAGGATGATGTATGGTACTATCTTTCAATTCTCCGTGTGAAGGTGGAGGTTGCTGCATGCCCAGAAAGTTCAATTTTATACCATCCTTCTTTTTGCCCGCAGTATTGATGTTTAAGGTCAACCCACCACGAATCAAACGGCCCGTCGTCATTTCATCCAGAGATTCAATAACCAGGTAAAGATTTTGCTCATCATTTCCAAGGGCAAAAGCCAGCTTGGTTTCTGAATTAAAATTATTCAATGGCTCATGCCATTCCTCAGAATTCCCATCTACCACAACCGGGTGCTGCATCCACATATTTACATCCAAGTCCGGATCTGGTTTTTGCGCATAAGCCGCAGTACCGGAAAGCCCAGCCAATCCGGTAAAAAACAAAATAGATAAAAATTTTCTGTTCATTTTTTGAGTGCAGGTTGCAAAAGATCTGCACAACAAATCTATTCTATTAACAATTGATCTTTAGCAAATTAACATATTTTAACTTATAGAGCCTCTGGACTTAAAAATTAGTTATGCTCGCTGCCCTCACTTCCTTTGTAACGGCAGTAGAACTTTCCACATTCAAATCAATTCCCTTTGCTTTAAGTTCGGCAGCAATGGCCCTTTTGTCAAAATCAAGCTTGTCCAGCAGATACTTGTGTTTCACTGCAAAACTTCTGAACACATCGTCCCAGGTCATGACGAAGATCTCCAGATTGCCCCATGATTTGACTAAAAAGCGCTTCCCCTTATCCCTGAATTCATCGTACTGTTTTTTAATATAAGCATCGGTTTCATTACTGATCACAAAAAACTTCCATTGACGCGTTTGCGCATTAAATTCCGGCTGCCGGGTCACAAAATCCATATAATCTTCAATCTGGCGAAGCTGCGCTTTGCCAATCACCACATCCGGACGCTTCAGTTCAACCATAATATTCTCTTCCAGATCATCATCATGGCTGGAGGGATCCGGCACGCTTCGCTGCCTGCAGATAAAAAGATCAGGCCTTCTAACCTTCTCCGCATCCTGCAATTTAACTTTTGCAGGTGCGGGTAAGTCATCAATAATATACAAATACTTCGACAACACCTTCTCAAAAGCCTCATTCGCAGTAACCAAATGGAACTGTTCTCCAAACAACCAATAATTTTCTGCAATTGCATGCTGTATATGATCCCTTTCATTGGTAAAGGATTTCAGGTCAAATACCAGTGTCTTCAAAAGTTCTATCGTTTTTGCCCGGCTTTCAATCAGGTTGATGGTTCTTAGAATATGGCTGAATGATGTTTTCTTTAACAGATTAGACAAATTCTCCCGCTCTTCGGCAGTTATCTGCACAATTCCATCCAGAATATTTAAAATATGTCCTCTTTCATCAGTATCCAGTAAAAGATTAATAAAACCCACACTCGTCTTTTCCTGAGTTTCACTTAAACCCTTAAATATCTTGGGTTGTATACAGTAAATCTCCCGCACTACCTCTACAAGATCTTTCTTTTTTTCCTGCTCATACTTATTGTTCCTGAATTTTGGAAATACCCCCAAACGTTCATACTTTGAAATCAGCTCATCAGCTGCATTGATCCTCACAAAAGCCTTCTGTTTGGTATTAATGATGTTTCGGAGTTCCTTCAAAAGCCTCTTGAAAACCAGATTATTCCTGTTCACCCCAAACAGCCTTCCAGAACCCTCTTTATCTGAAGAAATAAACTCATTAAAAAAGTTCGACTCCACATACATACTGTGGTAAAAATTGATAGCATTGTGATTAAAAGAAGTCAACTCTTTATACAACTCCTTTTTATGTTCATTCAAAAAATAATAGTAGAATTTGTCTCCGATCTTCTTTTTCCACCGCACATAAGTGATTTTAAATTCAAATTCATTTCCTCCATGATCAGAAACCACACTTTTGAACACCTCATCTTCAGCAATAATATCCCTGAATTCTATTGCTGCTCCGTTTAAACTCAAGCAGAAGTGTCTTTGTTCATTCAATAACAAGAACCAACCAAATTCTGCCTTCAAATAATCTATAAACTCTGTACTGCTCAAAGAATATCCCGTAATTCCGTACAGATTGGACAACCTTAAACTCGTTCCCGTTTTCTCTGCGGGAGAAATCCGGTTATTTTCATTCTTATATACATGTTTGTTTCCCGCATGTACGGTAATGTCGTATTCCAGAAATTGTCCGCTTTGCTGATCTTTATAAACCGTTTGCCAAACCGCAGTTTCTGCAAATGCAATAAAGGAGAACCTCCCCTTTCCCTTCTTTCCTCTAACCGAAGAAGTCTTTTGTACAGACTTACGTTTCAGCGAGTCCAAAAAAGAACCGAAGGTTTCGCCCAGTGTAGACAAGTCAATTCCAGTCCCATTATCTGCGATGACCAGATCATCAATATGATCCAGTTCATTCGCGTTAAAAATGAGATCAACATGAGTTGCTTTAGCATCAAACCCATTCCATATGAGCTCAGCAATGGCCTCTTTATACTCTTTGGTAATACCCGCTGAGTCTACACTGTTGTTATTTATTCCGACTTTATTTTCCATACCCAGGCATAAGATCAATTGAACAGCTAAAATTACTAAAAATATTAGTAATTAAAAATAAATATTAACTCCTCCTTTACCTGGCGCTAAGCAAACTGCTTTTTGAACTCCGATGGCGTTTTTTTTGTGACCAGTCTGAAAAATTTATTGAAATTGGAAATGCTGTTATAGCCACATTTATAGGCTATACTTCCTATATTCCCATCATCAGCACTCATGAGTTTTATAGCATGTGCGATTCGAATTTCATTAATAAACTCTACAAGTGTTTTTTGTGTCCTTGCTTTAAAAAAACGACAGAATGCCTGTTTGTTCATATTAGCAATCGACGCCACATCATTCAGTTTTATCTCACTGGAAAAATTCGAAAACAGGTTTCATCTAAACATTATTATCATTCTCAACTTTCAGGAATATGCCGTCTCGTCCTCATCAATAGATCCTATCACCTACCTTCTCCTACTCTATTATTCTTATTTTATATTAGCATAAATGGTAATTTTTTCACGCATTAAGGCTAATATAAAGAAGCAAATTATCAATTCAAACATAGGTTTTCTTTCTCTTTAAGTATAATTTTACCATTCAATACCAAATACTAAGTTCTATCACGGAGTTTTATTTATCTACCTTTAAAAAAGCCCTTCCTGTTACCAAATGGCAATCTGGATTTAATTAAATATGGGCTGCAGCCCTAAAACCAACTATAGATCAAATACTTTCCAAAAAATGAAACAAAAATTCTGTATCCTATTTATCTCGATGGTACTTTTTCATCTTTCAGCACACGCTCAATCTCTTAAATGGAATAGCCCAATAGAGGCTGGATATCCTGTAATTGATGGCAGGTATTGGCAAACGGGATTAAAAAACACATACGACCGCTTACCCGGTAACGCTCAGGAAAATGTAAGAAAAGAGCTCTGGGAATTGTCACAAAATTCAGCAGGAGAATACATCACCTTTACTACAGATGCCCGGGAAATAAGAGTAAAGTATCAAGTCAACGGCAGCTATATTATCCCCAATAGTACGGCTTTAAATGTAAGCGGGGTTGATCTTTACGCTCAGGATATAAAAAACAACTGGCACTGGATCAGTGGCAAATACGATCTTGGCGATACCATCAGGTTTCAATTCAGCAACATCAGCGCGCCATTACCCATAAAAGAATACAGACTTTATCTCCCCCTATATAAAACCCCTTCATGGATTAAGATAGGAGTGGCTTCAACCGCAGCATTTCAATTTCAAAAAGTAAATGAAAAAGAAAAGCCTGTAGTTATTTACGGCACATCCATTTTACAAGGCGCAAGTTCCAGCCGGCCCGGACTGGCCTGGAGTAATATACTAGGACGAAGATTAAACACTAGGGTTATCAATCTTGGATTTTCCGGCAACGGGCAACTGGAATCCCCTCTGATTGACTTAATCAGTCAAATTGAAGCGTCTTTGTATATATTGGATTGTATGCCGAACCTCTACGACCGAAATAAATTCTCAGATGAAGAAGTTGAAAAGCGGATCACCAGTTCCGTAAAAAGTCTGCAGCAAAAACATCCACATACCCCTATCCTGCTTACCGAACATTCAGGTGCTTTGCCAGGACTTAATTTAGACAGCTCCATCACCAGCAAATATACCCATGTTAGCCAGGTATTGTCTGCCACATTTTATAAACTACGAAAAGAAGGCATCAAAAACATTTACCTACTTAAAGCACAAAAAATAGGTTTTACATACGACAGCACGATAGATGGAACACACCCCAATGACATTGGCATGATCCAGTATGCAAACGCATATGAGGAAATAATCAAACAAATTTTAAAGAAAAAATAACACTGACAATCATTGTTGTTGTGTGCTACATGACAATTAGCCCGGCTAAAAAAGTAAATATGGTCCAAAACCCTGGCCGGTAGTCCTAAAATGACAATATACTTTAAGTAAGAGACAATATGAGCCCTAAAGTCTTGTTTACCAAATTGTAATTTTACTAATCAAATAAAATAAATGAAACAAATCTTTGCCCTCACAGCCTTAATCACCTGTTTTTATGTACACACACATGCACAGAACAATGCGATAAAGCTGCAAAACACCATTTCTATAGCACCAAACGACAGCAAAGCCACCATTATTAACAAAGCTGCACATGTAGTTCCTACAACAAATCAGCTCAGTGCCTTAAAGAACGAGTTTATTGCCTTTATACATTTTGGCCCCAATACCTTTACTCGGGTAGAATGGGGAAATGGTATTGAAGATCCCAAAGTATTCGATTTGAAAGAATTGCATACTGACCAATGGTGCCAGGCCATGAAAGCAGCAGGCATTAAAATGGTCCTTCTAACCGTAAAACACCACGATGGATTTGTACTTTGGCAAAGCCGGTATACCGATCACGGAATCATGTCTACAGGATTCCGAAATGGGAAAGGCGATATCTTAAAAGACCTCTCGGCATCCTGTAAAAAATATGGGTTAAAACTAGGTATCTATTTATCACCCGCAGATCTGTTCCAGGTAGAAAGTCCAACGGGTTTATACGGCAATTTGAGCAAAGTTTCTAAACGCATCATACCCCGTCAAGTGCCCGGAAGGCCATTTGATAACAAAACCAAATTCGAATTTGAGGTTGATGACTACAACGAATATTTCCTCAATCAACTCTTCGAAGTATTAACAGAATATGGACCAGTGTATGAGGTTTGGTTTGATGGGGCAAATCCCAAGTCTAAAGGCGGACAGAAATATAATTATGCCGCATGGAAGAAGTTAATCCATACCCTGGCCCCAAAGGCTGTTATTTTTGGCAGAGAAGATATCCGCTGGTGTGGTAATGAATCGGGTGGCACCCGGGAAACCGAATGGAACGTGATCCCCTATCCCGAAAACCCAGATACAGCAAGCCACTTTCCAGATCTAACAGATAAATCTTTAGGCGGCCGGGAGGAACTATACAAAGGAAAATACTTGCACTATCAGCAAGCCGAAACCAATACCTCTATTAGAGAAGGCTGGTTTTACCGGGATGACGAAAAACAAAAAGTGCGCAGTACCGATGATGTTTTTGATATTTACGAAAGAGCAGTAGGCGGCAATTCTACATTCTTGCTCAATATTCCTCCAAACCGCCAGGGCAAATTCTCTGATGAAGATGTAAAAGTACTGACCGAAACAGGAAAGCGGATTTCCGAAACTTATAGCAAAAATTTATTTGCCAATGCTAAAATATCAAAGCAAGAGCAAAACACAAACATTACCACCAGCACACCCGTTACCATCAACAGAATCCTGTTGCAGGAAAACATAGCCAGTTACGGAGAACGCGTAGAGCAACATATTGTTGAAGCCTGGATAGGTCATAAATGGGAGAAAATTGCTTCGGCAACAAACATTGGCTATAAACGTATATTACGTTTTCCAGAAGTTACAGCCTCAAAATTCAGGTTGGTGATTTTATCCTCCAGAGCAAAACCTGTTATTGCTGCAATAGGCGCCTATTATTACCGCACCAGACCGCCTCAGCTCACCTTCAGCAGAGACATCAACGGTTTATTAACCATATCGCCTAAATCACACGAATTTGGGTGGAAACCCCATGGAGAAAATGCAACGGCCAACCTGAACAAAGGCACCGAAATCTATTATACAACAAACGGCACTGAACCCACCGTTTCCTCCAAAAAATATAACGGCCCGGTATCAGTAAGCGGGGGTAAAATAAAAGCTCTATCCATCGCCGATAAAGAAAAAGGACCTGTAGCCATAGAAACTTTTGGGATTGTGAAAAAAGACTGGAAATTATTAGATACAGACAGTGTAACAAATGACCATGCAAAGAATATGGCATTCGATGCCAATTCTCAAACTTACTGGCTGGCCGGTGCTAACAAGCACCAGATTGCCATAGATCTCGGCCGTGAACACAGCCTGACAGGCTTTGTTTATACCCCGCCTCAACAATTTGCCGATGGTATGATGGAAAAAAGCATTGTACAAATCAGCGAAGATGGCAAAAATTGGCAAACTGTAGAAAATGTTGCATTTGGAAATCTGATTAATGATCCCACACCAAGAACACATTATTTTACAAAAATGCTTACAACAAGGTATGTACGAGTGCAGGCTACCTCTATTGCAGCCAATAAAAAGAACTTAGCCATTGCAGAACTTGACTTTTTAGAAAAATAGACCCAGATGAAAAAACACTTTCTATTACTCCTGCTTTCTTTCCTGGTTCTATCATTGCGCGCCAATATCCGTCTTCCAAATATATTGGGTAGCAACATGGTATTACAGCAGCAATCCTCCACTAAACTATGGGGTTGGGCATCACCCGATGAAAAGATAAAAATTATAACCTCCTGGAACAATAAGACCATCGAAACATCAGCGGATGGAAATGCAAGCTGGAAAATTGACATTCAGACACCACAAGCAGGTGGCCCCTATACCATTACCCTGCAGGGTGAAAATAAAATTATCCTTAACAACATCTTAATTGGAGAAGTATGGGTCTGTAGTGGTCAATCGAATATGGAGAGGAATTACTATACAGGAATTTCCAGTATTAAAGAGGAATACGAATTGTTGAACAAACTTAATATCAGACTGTTCAACATGCCTAAAACGACTTCAAAAACACCACAAGATGATTGCACCGGCAACTGGACAACCTGCGACACCAGCGCTCTTAAAGCATTCAGTGCAGTAGCTTATTATTTTGGTAAAAATTTAAACAAAACTTTAAATGTACCAATTGGTCTTATTGCCAGCAGCTGGGGCGGTACACCTGCAGAAGTTTGGACACCGGAAAATCTGATAGAGAATAATGTAACCTTAAAAGAGGCATCGAAAAAAAACAACCCTACTCCATGGTGGCCGGTAAATGCCGGATATACCTATAACGCCATGATTTACCCCATTGTTAATTACAAAATTGCAGGTACAATCTGGTACCAGGGAGAAAGCAACCGGGAGGCACCATTGAGTTATACGGAATTAATGAACACCATGATAACCTCCTGGCGTAAAGCATGGAATAAAAATTTTCCATTTTATTACGTACAAATTGCTCCTTATAAATATGATAAATATAATGTGGGTGCATTGGTAAGAGAGGCCCAGACTAAAAGCCTATCCACAGTGAAAACAGGCATGGCAGTAATTTCAGATCTGGTTAGCGATACCCTTGATATCCATCCCACCAATAAAAAGGATGTAGGTATTCGCCTGTCCAATATTGCCCTGGCCGAAACTTATGGCTTAAAAACAAATGGCTATAAGAGTCCGCTGTTAAAATCTTTCAAAGTAAATGGCGGTAAGGTGGTCGTTGATTTTGATTATGCAGAGACAGGTTTAATTATTAAAGGAAAAATGCCAAAAGAAATTTTCATAGCTGGGGCAGATAAGATCTTTTATCCTGCAATGATTAAAATAAAAGGAGGTACCATCATTGTTTCCAGCGAGAAAGTAAAAATACCTGTCGCTGTTCGTTATCAGTTTAGTAATGCAGGAATAGGTAATATTTTTACGCGTACAGGTTTGCCTGTTGCTCCCTTCAGAACAGACAACTGGGATGTCGATACCAGTAAAATAAAGTAAAGCCGGTAAGACTGATAAAAAATACAGCGCTCTTCACCTTTTGAAGAGCGCATTTATTTTTTTATCTTTACATTAGGCCTCAATTCAGACAGCACGGCTCTGAATCATAACATGATACCAACAAAGCCAGAAGAGATTTTTAATGACGAAAAAGCATTATTGCACCAGATTTCAACTGGTGACACCAAGGCTTTTAGTATTATTTTTCATCGTTACAGCCCCAAAGTTTACAACTACGCTTTAAAAATTATCAAATCAGAAAGCCTTGCCGAAGAAATCACGCAGGAAATATTCGTAAAGATCTGGAAGCAGGAAGAGCACCTCACCCAGATTGAAAACCTGGATGCCTATCTGAGAGTCCTGACCAGAAACCATACCTTAAAGGTTCTGCGCAGAATGGCATTAGAAGTTAGAACCAGCAGAATGATAGCCACTAACTATAAGGAAGATCATAATGAAACCGAGGAATACATCATATTTAAAGATTCAGAAAAAGTCTTAAATCAAGCCATAGAAAAATTACCGGCACAGCAAAAGCTCGTTTACACTCTTTGTCATCAGGAAGGATTGAAATATGAAGAAGTTGCCGAAAAGCTCAACATCTCTAAGCTAACGGTAAAAACGCATATGCAGCATGCTTTGCGCTTTCTTCGAAATTACGTAAGTACGCATACCGACATTGCCATAGTAGTCATCCTCATGACTTTACTAGCTGAAAAACATTAATTATTTTTTTTCAATTCCATTACTCCTCTCTCCCATACCAGGGGTCTTTACAATAAAGGGAGCCTAAACAACACACCTATGAATTCAAGATTAGCCAGTTTATACCAGCGATACATTGAAGACACCTGCACCAATGAGGAACGGGAGGAATTTCTATCTCTGGTCGCTGAAAATCAAGAAAACAATGACATCACAAGCTTAATGGATGACACATGGGATAAAATCAGAACAGACGGCCTTTTATTTCCTCATGCAGACAATATGCTGCAAAACATACTAGCAAGTCATCAAAAACCTGTTGTTAAAAAAATCTCCTGGTACCGCTATACTGCCACAGCCGCAGCAGTTCTTTTGCTTATCGGCGCAGGCCTTTTCTATTTTAATAGCCATCACGTCATCCTGAATCCATCTCAGGACCCCGGACTGGTTAAGAACACGATCAAAGCTGGCCAAAACAAAGCGACGTTAACACTTGCCAATGGAAAAGTGATCAATCTCGACAGCACTACAAATGGAGAAATTGCCGAACAAACCGGCATCACCATTACCAAAACAGAAAAAGGACAACTCGTCTACAATGTTACTGAGTCAGCGAAAAAAGAAAAAACTGCATCAGCAAAAATAGCCTACAATACCATAACCACGCCTCGCGGCGGACAATACCAGGTCAATTTGCCGGATGGCAGTAAAATCTGGCTTAATGCATCTTCTTCTTTAAAATACCCAACCCTGTTCAGCAAGAATGAGCGCAGAGTGGAATTATCAGGAGAGGCTTATTTTGAAGTAGCGAAGATGACCTTCAAAGAATCAGGCCATAAAAAAGCACGCACGCCTTTTATCGTCGTAACCAGCAAACAACAAGTCGAAGTACTCGGCACACACTTTAACATCAATAGCTACGAAGACGAAGCCACGACCAAAACGACACTGCTGGAAGGCGCAGTACGGGTTTCACAAGTCGGATCACGAAAAACTGTAAATCTGCTTCCAGGTCTGCAGTCTGTCTTAAACAACAATAACCTAAGCACACGTGCAGTAGATACTGACGAAGCTGTAGCCTGGAAAAACGGATACTTTCAATTCAATGAA
>NZ_DATMRL010000051.1:0-7241 GCF_035566355.1 Pedobacter sp. | reverse complement strand
ACTTCCTTTTCCCTCCCTGATCACCTCGAAATCGCCCGAGGTACAGTCGATGACCGTAGAAGGCTCATTGTCTCCATAGCCTCCATCAATCACCAGGTCAACCGTATCTTCATATTTCTCATGGATCAGTTCAGGATCTGTAGAATATTCGATCAGCTCATCGTCATCCTTGATGGAAGCAGAGATGATCGGATTGCCCAGCTGTCTTACAATTTCCTGCGCAATGGCATTGTCCGGTACCCTTATACCCACCGTTTTCTTTTTAGAACTTAATAATTTTGGTACATTATTATTGGCATTCAGAATAAAAGTATAAGGGCCTGGTAAGGCCTTTTTCAATACCCGGAAAGTAGTGGTGTCAATTGGTTTGATGTAATCAGAAATGTGCCGTAAATCAGAGCAGATAAAAGAAAAATTTGCCTTGTCTGGTTTTATGCCTCTTAAATGACAAATCCGTTCTATTGCTTTTTGATTGGTGATGTCACATCCCAATCCATACACTGTATCAGTAGGATAGATGATCAACCCGCCTTTTCTTAAAACTTCTACCGCCTGCTCTATAGCTTTGGGGTTCGGATTTTCCGGATAAATTTTGATTAGCATATGTAAAAATATGAAAAACTTTCGTCTGTATCTTGAGAAATCTCGTACTATTGGGGTTATTTTAGTATTTTGATCATATGAGAAAAGCATTTATCGCAATTGCTGCATTCCTGGTCACCGCCACAGTGATGACAGGTTTGGCCTGGCCCCCGTTTTTCTGGGCCTTTATTTTTGTAGGGCCAATTGTAATCCTCGGCGTGTATGATTTGTACCAGCCTAAACACAGTATCGTAAGGAACTATCCTGTATTGGGCCATTTAAGATATCTCATGGAGGATCTACGCCCTAAAGTATATCAATATTTTGTAGAGAGTGATACGAATGGAAAGCCATTCAGCAGGTTAAACCGATCTTTGATCTATCAACGCGCAAAAAAAGAAAACGATACCATCCCATTTGGTACCCAGCTTGATGTGTATGAAAATGGGTATGAATGGCTGAGCCATAGCATATCGGCCATCAGCCATCACGAACTGAATGAAGATCCGCGGGTATTGGTTGGCGGTCCGGACTGCGCACAGCCTTATTCCGCCAGTATATATAACGTTTCGGCAATGAGCTTTGGCTCATTAAGCCAGAATGCCATCATGGCCCTCAATGGCGGTGCAAAAATGGGCAATTTTGCCCATAACACAGGTGAAGGGGGGATCAGTGATTATCACCTGAACCCAGGAGGAGATCTGATCTGGCAGATTGGAACAGGTTATTTTGGTTGCCGTCATCACGACGGAACGTTTAACTTTGATGCCTTTGCCGAGCGCTCTAAGCTGGAGCAGGTCAAAATGATCGAAATAAAACTTTCCCAGGGTGCAAAACCCGGGCATGGAGGTATCCTTCCGGCTAAAAAAGTAACACCGGAGATTTCCAGGATCAGGCTGGTTAAAGAAGGTTTTGATGTGATTTCCCCTCCGGGACATTCGGCATTTACCACGCCAATGGAAATGATTGCTTTTATTAAAAAGCTTCGTGACCTTTCTGGAGGTAAACCGGTCGGCTTTAAACTATGTATAGGCCGTAAAAGTGAATTCTTCGCCATCTGTAAAGCCATGATAGAAACGAATACCTATCCTGATTTTATCACTGTAGATGGGGGAGAAGGTGGTACAGGCGCTTCACCGCAAGAGTTCTCTAATGCAGTGGGGATGCCATTGAGAGAAGGTGTTGCTTTCGTGTATGACGTGTTAACTGGTTTCGGAATTAAAAAACACATTAAGATCATTGCCTCAGGTAAAGTGGCTTCCGGTTTTGATCTGGTCAAGAATATTGCATTGGGTGCAGACATGTGTAATGCTGCAAGAGCCATGATGTTTGCTCTGGGTTGTATCCAGGCATTGGAATGTAATAGTAATACTTGTCCTACCGGTGTAGCTACACAAGATCCCAGCCTGATGAAGGGTTTGGTGGTCGATGATAAAAAGGTACGGGTATTTAATTTTCATCGCCTTACTGTTGCCAGTGCGGTTGAATTATTGGGCGCCGCTGGCTTACATCATCCATATCAGCTTACACGTGCTTACATCAACAGAAGGATTGCACAGAACATGACACAGTCTTATATCGAGACCTTCCCTTACATCCCGGAAGGCAGCTTGTTACAGACCCCTTACCCGCTTCGTTTTGAACTGGGTATGGCGCTCAGTACATCAGCAAGTTTTGCGCCTACAGATTATAAGGTGTCTTCTATAGATTATGCGCATGCAAATTCTTACTCAGACAATCTGAATCACGGACACTAAGGAAATATTCTTTCAAAAAAAGCCCTGTTAATGATTAACAGGGCTTTTTTATTATAAAAGGTATCTTAAAATTCTGCGTTGTTCGGAAAACGAGGGAAAGCAATTACATCCCTGATATTGGTCATGCCGGTTACAAACAAAGTTAAACGCTCAAAGCCCAAACCAAAACCAGAGTGTGGAGCAGTACCAAAACGGCGCGTATCCAGGAACCACCAAAGTTCTTCCTGAGGGATGTTTAAATCCTCCATACGCTGCGTTAACTTATCCAGGCGTTCTTCCCTTTGAGAACCACCAATAATTTCTCCAATGCCTGGAAACAAGATGTCCATCGCAGCAACAGTCTTTCTTCCCTGCTCATCCGGTTCATTCTGACGCATGTAGAAGGATTTAATATCAGCAGGATAATCTGTTAGGATTACCGGTTTTTTAAAGTGTTTCTCTACCAGGTAACGCTCATGTTCCGATTGCAAATCTGCGCCCCATTCGTCAATCAGGTATTTAAACTGTTTCTTTTGGTTCGGTTTAGATGATTTTAGAATAGCTATAGCCTGTGTATAAGTTAACCTTTCAAAATCATTTCCCAAACAGAAGTTCAGCTTCTCCAGTAAAGACAATTCACTTCTCTCATTCTGAGGCTTTGATTTCTCCTCTTCCAGTAAGCGGTTGTTCAGGAATTCCAGTTCATCTTTGCAGTTTTCCAAAGCATAGCTGATCACATATTTCAGCATATCCTCCGCCAAAGTCATGTTGTCTTCCAGATCAGCAAAAGCCACTTCCGGTTCTACCATCCAGAATTCAGCAAGGTGACGAGTCGTATTGGAGTTTTCAGCCCGGAAAGTAGGTCCAAAAGTATAGATCTGGCCAAAAGCCATTGCTGCAAGTTCACCTTCCAGTTGTCCGGAAACAGTTAAGTTGGTTGGACGCGCAAAAAAATCTTCAGAATAATCCACCTGACCATCTTCTGTACGAGGTGTGTTGTCAAAATCAAGGGTAGTTACCTTAAACATCTCACCTGCACCCTCTGCATCAGAAGCGGTGATGATCGGCGTGTGCATATATACAAAACCCCGCTCATTGTAAAACTGATGAATCGCAAAGGCTAAAGCATGACGTACTTTAAATACCGCATTAAACGTATTTGTTCTGAACCTTAAGTGGGCGATTTCGCGAAGGAACTCCAGGCTGTGTTTTTTAGGTTGTAAAGGGAATTTTTCAGGATCACTATCTCCTAATATCTCAATAGAGGAGGCCTTAATGTCAATCTTCTGACCTTTGCCCAGAGATTCAACAACAGTACCCTGAACTGCAATAGCTGCGCCGGTCGTAATCCTTTTCAAGAGTTCTTCCGGCGTATTATTAAAGTCTACTACAATTTGAACGTTGCCCATACATGAGCCGTCATTCAGTGCAATAAACTGGTTGTTGCGAAACGTACGCACCCAACCCATAACAGTTACCTCTCTATTAAATTCGGTAGTGTCCAGCAGGTTTTTTATTTTTTCTCTTTTAATCATGGTCTTTTTTACAAGAGCGTCAAAATTACAGAATTAGTTCTAAAAATTACAGTCCTGAATTTTTAAAGTTGATTTTGGGTGTTTTTTGTATTTTTTATATTTTTTATCAATAATAGTGCGTTTTTGTTGGTGTTTTTCGTTGAATATTTGTTTTTGTTTTGATGGAATGGTATTTATTTTGGTTAATTGTTGATTTTGTTGTGTTTTAAAGATTTTTGAAGCTATAATTTGTGTGATTATTCGTTTTGTTTCTAAATTTTAGACTTATTTATTGGTTTTTTAGGGTTGATATATAGTGTGTTGTGTATTTTTTATTAAAAATTTTATTTTTATGGGTGTAAAATTAGAATTATTTGTTTTTTGTTGTATATTTGTAATGCTCGTTTAATTTATATTTGGTTTTAAGAAGCCTCCGGCAATTTGTTGGAGGCTTCTTTATTTTACCGGTACGTCATTTTTTTCGCCATCATATTTTCTATGTTATCAAAAAAAAGAGGCTGTCTTTTGAACAGCCTCTTTCAATTATGGAAATTAGAAATGTTTACGCTAATACTTTAGTCACAAGATCAGCTGCATCTTTTAGTGCAATCGCCGAATAAACTTTCAGACCAGAATCATCAATCAGTTGTTTAGCCTCTACAGCATTTGTACCCTGTAAACGGCAAATGATTGGAACAGGAACATTACCGATTTCTTTATACGCATCGATAACACCCTGAGCAACACGGTCGCATCTTACAATACCACCAAAAATGTTGATCAGAATAGCTTTAACATTAGGGTCTTTTAAGATAATGTTAAAACCAGCTTTTACAGTTTGCGCATTGGCCGTTCCACCTACATCCAGGAAGTTAGCCGGCTCACCACCTGCAATTTTAATAATATCCATAGTTGCCATAGCCAAACCAGCACCATTAACCATACAACCAACGTTTCCGTCTAGTTTTACATAGTTTAAGTTAGACTCGCTCGCTTCAACATCAGTTGGGTCTTCTTCCAGCTTATCACGCATCGCTGCATAATCAGGGTGGCGGAATAAAGCATTCTCGTCTAAATCAACTTTAGCATCAACTGCAATGATTTTATCATCTGAAGTTTTCAATACCGGGTTGATTTCAAACATAGAAGAATCTGTATTGTCATAAGCTTTATAAAGTGCAGAAACGAATTTAACCATTTCTTTAAAAGCAGCACCGCTTAAACCCAGGTTAAAAGCAATCTTTCTTGCCTGGAAAGCCTGTAATCCAACTTTAGGATCAATCTCTTCTTTGAAAATCAGGTGAGGGGTATGCTCAGCAACCTCTTCAATATCCATCCCGCCTTCAGTAGAATACATAATGATGTTTCTTCCGCTTGCACGGTTCAACAACACACTGATATAAAATTCTTTAGTCTCAGAAGCACCTGGATAATAAACATCCTGTGCAACTAAAATTTTATTCACTTTTTTACCTTCAGGACCAGTTTGAGGAGTAACCAGCTGCATGCCTAAAATTGCAGAAGCTCTTTCTTTAACCTCGTCAAGGTTCTTGGCCAATTTAACACCACCACCTTTTCCTCTTCCTCCTGCGTGGATCTGTGCTTTAATCACAACCCAGTCAGAATTGAAGTCAGTTTTCATTTTTTTAGCCGCTTCTACAGCCTGCTCAACCGTATCGGCAACAATGCCTTCTTGTACGGCTACACCAAAACTTTTAAGTATTTCTTTACCTTGATATTCGTGGATATTCATTTGCTGAAAAAATTTGCTCAAATCTACAATTTCAGATTGGTTTTAAAAACACTAAGTTTGCATTTATGCTAAAAGCCACTGGTATAAAAAAATCTTACGGAAACTTACCGATACTAAAAGGAGTAGATTTTGAAGTCAACAAAGGCGAAATTGTAAGTATTATTGGAGCCTCAGGAGCAGGTAAGAGCACCTTGCTGCACATTCTTGGGACACTGGATCAGCCAGATCAGGGGACAGTAGAACTAAAAGGCACCAAAGTTAACGGTCTTTCCGGAGAACTGCTGAGTATCTTCAGGAATCAGAATATTGGATTTGTTTTTCAGTTCCATCACTTACTGCCTGAATTTACAGCCCTGGAAAACATTTGTATCCCGGCATTTATTGCCAAAAAAAGTAAAAAGGAAGCAGAAGCCAGGGCATTAGAACTTTTGGACCTTCTGGGATTAAAAGACAGGGCAGACCATAAACCCAGCCAACTTTCCGGTGGAGAACAACAGCGCATTGCAGTCGCAAGAGCACTGATCAATAATCCTGCAATCATTCTGGCCGATGAACCTTCGGGAAACCTGGATTCTGCAAATGCAGATGCACTGCACCAATTCTTTATCACCCTGAGAGATAGTTTCAATCAAACCTTTGTCATCGTTACACACAATGAAAGTCTGGCCAGGATCAGTGACCGGGTGGTCACCATGAAAGACGGATTAATTATATAAAACACGTGAAAGTATTAATTACCGGAGGCAAATCGTCTCCATCCTATAAAATTGTAAAAGCATTTCAGAATGATCAGGTTCTTTTGGCTGATTATGGTGATATCCCTGCCTTTTCAGCTGGCCAGTACCAGTTCATTACGCTTGGAGAAAAGAACGAAGAAACCATTGCGCACAATTTGCTGAATGCCTGTCTGGATCATGGGGTTGAAATGATCCTGCCATTGCATGAATTCGAAGTAGCGGCAGTAGCTAAGGCCTCGTTGTTGTTTTCCGAGTTCGGTATCCAGGTATTGTTACCGGAACTTACCGAGCTTCCTAAATACTTTCATAGCCAGGAAGATGTTGTGAAAGGGCAGAACTGGGCACTGTTCATAAAAGGAGAACTCCTTTATTCTCCTGCTCCAGACGCCTTGATTGAAGAAACCGGCAGGTCAAAAAAATTGAATGGCGTATTTTATATACCCGAAGATCTCCAAAGCCCTACAGCTATTTTATTTACCATATCTTAATGAAGTTTGAAAATTACATCAAAGCGCACGATGCCTTTGTTTTCGAGTTAGACAATGTACTCTATCCTGAAAAGGATTTTTTATTACAGGTCTATTATTTATTTGCCCAGTTTATAGAATACAGTGAACAGCAGCCGGCAGCTGATGTGGTGCGGTTTATGCAGGAAACTTATAGTAAAGAAGGACATGAGGGAATTTTTGATCAAACGGCTGCCAGATTTTCCATACCAGAAACCTACAGACTTAATTTTGATCTTTTACAAAGAAATGTACGTCTGCCTTTAAAGCTGTTGCTCTTTGATGAATGTCTTGCCTTTTTGCAGGCCATCGTTCTGGAGCGTAAGCCTATATTCTTATTGCTGTCCGGAAATCCGGAAGCCCAGCTCAATAAGATCCGGCAAATGGAATGGAATGGCCTGGAGCAATACCTT
>NZ_DATMRL010000050.1:0-4263 GCF_035566355.1 Pedobacter sp. | reverse complement strand
CGGTATATAATGAAAGTTTAAGCCAGCTCCGCCATCAGAAAGTGAAAGATACATTTCACGCTTATCAGACTCAGCATATGGAACAAGGAGATCTCGATGTCAGTCATCAACTACTGGCCATAGAATTAAACCAGCATATCCAGCGTGCCATTGCCGAATTGCCGGAGCAATGCCGCACCATTTTTCAGATGAGCCGTTTTGAGCAGCTCAAATATCAGCAAATTGCAGATGCACTGAACATCTCTATAAAAACAGTTGAAAATCAAATGGGGAAGGCACTGAAGGTTTTGAGAATTAAACTGGTCGAATTCCTTCCACTGATCATCTTCTTACTGTATCTAATATAATACCATGAACAACAACAATACCATAAACGATGGCCTGCTGGTCAAATACCTGATGAAGGAAGCAACTACTGGAGAAGTTCAGCAAGTGGAAACGTGGCTCAGGGACAGCAAGGAAAATCAGCAATATTTGAACGGGTTGCAACTGATCTGGGAAGAAAGTGCCAGCCTCGCAGAGGGCAGTGAGGAAGAAGAATCTGCTGCCTGGACTAAACTGGAAAACCGCCTGAACTTAAACACCCCCGTTGTTCCAAAACGCAGAATTTTTAACACTCTCTGGCTCCAAATTGCTGCAATCGTTTTGCTGATCTGCGGCCTGGGCTGGTTTGCGTCCTATTATTTCCGCAACCCAACAATCCTAACCCTGCAAAGCCATGCAGGTATACTCCGTAAGGTGCTACCCGACGGTTCAGAGATCACATTGAACAAAAATTCAGAAATCATCTATTCAAGCATCTTTAGAGGCAAGAACAGGCCGGTAAAATTGACAGGGGAAGCCTTTTTTAAAGTAAGCCCAGATAAAGAAAAACCCTTTATCATTACCGTAAATGAAATCACAGTTAAAGTAGTTGGCACCTCTTTTAACGTAAAAAACAGGAATAAAAAAACCGTTGTAGTGGTTGAAACGGGCATTGTACAGGTAAGCCGGGGGAACAGAACGGTAGAATTACATGCCGGAGAGCAAAGTATAATAGACAAAGATCAAACCGGCTTGTCTAAAGAAAAAACTCAAAGCAAATTGTATAACTATTACAGAACCAACGAACTGGAATGTGAACACACCCCTCTCCAGGAACTTGTTGATGTCCTGAATGAAATCCATCATAAAAATATTGTGATCGGTACAAACGCTTTAAAAAACAAAGAGATTACAGCCGATTTCAAGAACCAGTCGCTGGAAGAAATCATACAAGTCATTAAAGAGACATTTAAAATACAGGTAGAATATAAAAATCAACAGATTCTGCTAAAATAAAAGACGCTCCATGAAATTTTCATTTTATCATCCTCCTTTCTTCTTCTTGCTCCTGATCATCCTGACCGGACTTCATCCAACAGCCACTGCCCAGTCTTTGCTACATCGAACCATTTCAGTTAGATGTCAGAATCAACCATTAGGAAAGGTGATGAACCAGATAGAGGAAAAAGCAGGCTTACACTTCTCTTATCAAAGCAAGATCATTCCAAAAGACAGTCTGGTCAATTTTCAATGTACGGAACTGGCTATAAAAGAAGTACTGGACAAATTACTAGAGGAACGGTATGACTATTCTGAAACCCGAAATTTCATTATCCTGCGCTACGCGCCCAAACGCCTCTCTCTTGTACTAGATAAAGCCTGGGGCGACCAGGAAAAATATACCATAAAAGGTTATGTAATTGATGAGCATACCAGGCAAAAAATCCGCAATGCAAGCGTCTATGAAAGAAACCTTGCGCAAGCCACATTAACCGACGAAAACGGATATTTTGAAATCAGTCTTTCACATATTGATCAACCCATAGCACTCCGCATCAGCAAAGAGAATTACAAGGAACTGACCACTTATTATTTACTGGAAGTAAAAATACAGCAACCTGGCAAAACAATAAGAACAGAAGAAATATCCGAAGATCCTGGAGATCTGATCACTAATGGGCTTGCTCAGTTCCTGATCTCCTCTAAACAGCGGATACATGCGCTCAATCTCGGAAACATGATTTCTACTGCACCCTACCAGGCCTCTTTAACGCCTGCAATAAATACACATGGCAATTTTAGCGGGCAGATTGTAAATGAAATATCGCTCAATGTTGTTGGCGGATACAGTGCAGGTGTAAATGGCGTCGAAGTTGGAGGCATTTTCAATCTCAATAAAATGAATATGCGCGGTGTGCAGCTAGCAGGCATTTTTAATATCAACGGTGGCAAAGCCGACGGCCTTCAGCTGGCTGGCATTTATAACGATGTTAAAGGCAGCCGGACGGGGGTTCAAATTGCCGGCATATTTAATAATGTACAAAAGAATTCATCCGGCATTCAATTGGCCGGAATATTTAATACGGTTCACGGAACATCCAGTGGATTGCAAATGTCGGGTATTTTAAACCAGGCAGACCAACTTAGCGGTTTCCAGTTCGGCTTGATTAATGTAGCCCATTCTTCAACCGGCTATAGTTTAGGCTTACTAAATCTGATCAGCAATGGCTTTCAGCGCATCAGCATCAGTGCCAATGAAACGACAGCACTGAATCTAGCGCTGAAAACCGGAAACAACAACCTTTACACTTCACTGCTCACTGGTATGAACCTTAAAAAGGAAGAAAAACAATACCTTTTCGGCGCAGGGTTAGGAAAAGTGATCAATATGGGTAAAATGCTCAGCTTAAGTCCTGAACTAAGTTGCAGATATCTTTATCTGGGCAATTGGAAAGACGTCAATCTTTTAAATCGTTTAGATCTGGGTTTAAATTTCAGGCTTGCTGGTGGGCTCAGAATTACTACAGGCCCATCTTTAAATATTTATTATAGCGATCAACTTACAGTGAACCCCGGTTACACTGATATGATCCAGCGCAAAGATCAATTTAATTTATCCAACCCTAATCTAAAGGGTTGGATTGGATGGACGGCGGGAATTACCCTTTTTTAACATTAATGGAAATTGTAGACTTCATCAGCCCTTTACAAGCAGCTTCTAAATTCGTTACCCCGCCATCTTTCCCAGCCTGCAGAATAATCTGACACTTGCCATTAAACAAACTTCTTTTCCAGGTACCATTTTCGCTTTTATCCGATTCGTGACTGCTTGGATCCCCGTTGCCAACACCAATAATCTTTAGATCCCCTTTCAGAGAAAATTCAACAACTGAATTGGCATCAGGCACTTCCCTGCCCTGTTTGTCTAAGGCGGTTACGTTAACCACAACAGCATCTTTTCCGTCGGCGGTAATTTCCTGGCGGCTTGCCTTCATCACCAGGCGGTAAGCATCCCCTGTGGTCTCCACTTTTGCAGTCAGTTTTTTACCCTTTTTATAGGCCACAGCAGAAAGCGTTCCTGGTTGAAAAGGAATGCTCCATTTAAGATGACTGTTTTTGGGCATGGTTTTCTTTCCAAAACTTTTCCCGTTCAAAAACAGTTCTACCGTTTCCGCGTTGGTATTTACCCAAACCTCTACAGGTTGCCCTTCTTTTCCTTTCCAGTTCCAATGTGGAGAAAGGTGTAAAACGTCCCGATCGGTCCACCAGGATTGATAATAATAATATATATTTTTAGGAAAGCCACAAACATCCATTACACCAAAATGGGAATTGATATTAGGCCATTCATAAGGCGTAGGTTCGCCACGGTAATCAAATCCAGTCCAGATAAAACCGCCCATCCAATACGGATTCCCGGCCGCCAGTGTCCACCAGTCCTCAGCCTTGCTTGCCCACCATGGAGCCGTAATGTCCTGGTCCGGCACATAACCTGCAATGGAATCTTTCACATAAATCCCCCTTGTTGTCACCGTACTACCCATTTCTGTCCCAATCACGGCTTGACCAGGATGATCCCTGTGGTAATCTGCAACAGCAAATTGACGGTAATTGAATCCGCGAACCGGAATCACCTCATTAACGCCGGTAAACACATTGGCTAAATCGGCAGCATAAGTACTGGTACGGTATGGGT
This sequence comes from Pedobacter sp., assembly GCF_035566355.1. Classification (GTDB taxonomy): domain Bacteria; phylum Bacteroidota; class Bacteroidia; order Sphingobacteriales; family Sphingobacteriaceae; genus Pedobacter. The sequence continues at coordinate 263 of NZ_DATMRL010000050.1, read as the reverse complement.
CAAGTTCCTTTTGCTTAGCCAGTAAAGTCTGAGCAATACGTTTACCAACGGAATTGGTTTGAATCAAACCTTCTTCGTTACCAATTGACCACATGAACACACTGGCGTGGTTCCGGTCCCTTTTAATCAGCTGTTCAAATTGCGATATATACTCGGGGCTGCTGTTCAGCAATCGCTGCTCATCCATCACCAACATCCCAAGGCTGTCACAGGCCTCAAGCAGCTCAGGTGTCGGTGCATGATGACTTGTCCGGTAGGCATTG
>NZ_DATMRL010000049.1:0-2413 GCF_035566355.1 Pedobacter sp. | reverse complement strand
AGCGTGATCAGCATAAGGCCATACATTACTAATGCGCCTGCCAAAAGCCTTCGGCTTCCTATTTTAGTGACCAGCCAGCCAGACAAAGGCAAAGAAAGCATCAATCCTACCGGTAACGCAAAAAGCACTGCTCCAAGCCCTGCATCAGATAATGATAATTTTTGCTGTATAGTCGCAATTCGTGATGCCCAGCTGGAAAAACATAACCCAGCCATAAAAAACATGGCAGCTACAGCTCCTCTGGTTACTTTCGGTGCATAATTCATTGTGCAAAAATGAGGATTATTTACAAAACGAATTGTCTTTTTTACGAGTTAATCATTCCGATAAACGGTGAGCTGATAACTACCTGGTGTTACACCAACCAATTTCTTAAAGGTCCTGATAAAATAATTGGCATCGCTAAAACCCAGTTCATAACTAATTGCTGCAATCTTGGCTCCTGGCCTGGCCAGAAGTTCCTTAGCTCTTTTCATCTTTTCCGTCAGAATATAATCATTGGGACTAATGCCCAATTCGCGCTTAAATAAACGATAAAAAGAAGCCTTACTCATACAAGCCTTATTACTAAGATTGTTAATACTGATCTTCTCATTCAGATTCGCTTTGATATAGCCAATCACATAACCAAGAGGACTATGATTACTGCCTGCAACAGACCCGTCGGCAGCTTTTAAATTCTGGGTCTGGATAATCCTGACCAATAGTTCTTTTAAAGTAAGATCCGCAATGACGTCTTTCTCCCTGGATCCTTCTGAACAAATCCGGATGATTTTATTGATCAGAAAGGCAATCTCTTCATTATTATAGAAATGATATTCATCATAGCTTAATGCCCACAACTCGCCCGGACCAGATCTTGGGAAATATTCGTTCAGATAACGAATTGTTCTCTTAATTTGTTCCTGATCAATTGCAAGTGCGATACATTGGGCAGGTGTATGATCAGATGCTTCCGGAAAATCGATCTTCATCGTTTGTTCTGCAGGCACAATGACCGTTTCGCCAGGCAAATAGTCAAATCCCTCCTTATCAAAAAGATGCATCACTTTTTTACCCCGCAGCATACTGGTGATCACAAAATCGCTGAAGGTTAATGGAACCTTATATGATTGTACATACGTTTCGAACACATTCAGCTCGCAACGCTCCAATGTATAGGATGTTCTGTTTTCAACGAGCGTTTGAAGCCGGGCCTCCCTGCTTAGATTAACCAGATCTAATTTGTGTTGCATCATACCTATCCTTATTTTGGTCAGCTACCTTCACCCCAGATTGGGAATATACGATATACTCAAATATACCTTTATTTCAATAGTGTTACAAAACCTGCAACAATAATGCTACCAGTTGCAACTATTCTCCTATCCTTCCAGCGATTTACAGACTAGGTTTGTATCAACCAAATTTAATACATCATGGAACAGCTTGTAAAAAGACCCACCTTTAAATCACAATATGACAATTACATCGGCGGAAAATTTGTTGCGCCGGTAAAAGGAGTTTATTTTGACAACATATCTCCTATAGACGGCAAGGTCTTTACCAAAGCCGCCAGGTCAAGCAAAGAAGACGTAGAACTGGCTTTAGATGCAGCACATACCGCTTTTAAGACCTGGGGAAAAAGTGCTCCTGCCTACAGAAGTACGCTATTACTCCAAGTCGCACAAAAAATCGAAGACAACCTGGAATACCTCGCTGCTGTAGAAACAATTGATAATGGAAAAGCTATCCGGGAAACCCTGGCTGCTGACCTCCCATTGGTGGTTGATCACTTCAGATATTTCGCAGGCGTTATCCGGGCTGAAGAAGGAAGCATCTCTGAGCACGACGAAAATACCGTAAGTATTGCACTTAACGAACCCATAGGCGTTGTTGCTCAAATTATTCCGTGGAATTTCCCTTTATTAATGGCCACCTGGAAAATCGCACCCGCATTGGCGGCTGGTTGTTGTACAGTTGTAAAGCCGGCAGAGCAAACGCCTGTCTCTATCATGGTCCTGATGGAACTTATCGGAGATATTCTGCCCCCGGGTGTCCTGAACATAGTCAATGGCTACGGAATTGAAGTGGGCAAACCTTTAGCCACATCCACCAGGATCTCCAAAGTTGCCTTTACAGGAAGCACCACTTCCGGACGGCTCATTATGCAATACGCCGCAGAAAATATTATTCCTTCGACCATGGAACTCGGTGGAAAGTCTCCGAATATCTTTTTTGAGTCCGTTGCAGACCACGATGATGATTTTCTTGACAAAGCGGTGGAAGGCGCAGTCATGTTCGCTTTAAACCAGGGCGAAATCTGTACTTGCCCGTCCAGGCTGTTGATCCAGGAAAGCATTTATGACAAATTCATAGCGAGGGTCATTGAACGAACAAAAGCAATTAAAACCATCCACCCACTCGACAAGTC
>NZ_DATMRL010000048.1:0-3872 GCF_035566355.1 Pedobacter sp. | reverse complement strand
GCGAGAAGGATGATCCTGGTGTTTGGTCTTAAAGCTTTAATCATTAAAGCTATAGGGAGTAAATGGATATGACTTAGAAGGACATTTGGGTGGGATGAACTCTTTTTAACAGCATGGAAGGCAAACAATAGTTTTTGATTGTTATATCCCCTGAACTGTGCAGCTGATATATATCTGGGATCTGCTTGTGAGGTTTGGTCTTTTAAGGCAAAGACCTGCAGTGTGGAGTTTCTTTCTGCAGAAATATCTGACAGTGCTTTGCTGATCGTCCGGCATACTTTCTGAATTCCTCCGGTATCACAAAAGCTGCTTAAGGTAAGAAATAGAACATCGTGTTTTCTTTTCATAGATCTTTGCTGTAATTGTCGGGCAGATTATAGTATTCTTGTTGAAAATGATCTTTTTCAAAGCCGTTGAGTATGAGGGAAATATTGGATAGTCTGAATTCTTTAAGTAGTTTTTCCGGAAGGGCGGCAGAATATTTTTTAGATATTCCGTATCTAAGGATAAAGAGGTTGATGTCTGATATTTTTAGCAAGGGTACCGTGTCTGAGACAAGACCAACCGGAGCTGAATCGAGAAGGATGTAATCGTAGGTCTTCTTTAGTTCAGTCATCAGTTCTTCCATTCGGGGATGTTGAAGCAGTTCAGAGGGATTGGGTGGAACAGGTCCGGAGGGAATGAAACTAAGGTTGTTGATAAAGGTTTTGTGGCAGATTTGAGAAATTGTCTGCTGTCCTGAAAGATAATTGCTCAAACCTTGATGGTTGCTGATGGACAAATCGATGTGCAGCGCTGACTTTCTCAGGTCAGTAGCAACCATACATACTTTTTTATCAATTAAGCTTAATGAAGCAGCCAGGTTCAATGAAATAAATGACTTGCCCTCTCCCGAATTACCTGAAGTTATGCAAATCACTTTACTGCTGTGCTCTATACAGAGGTAGTTGAGATTGATACGGAGTGCTTTTATAGATTCTGAGAAGTGGGACCTGGGAGCTTCTATGGAGAGAACAGATGTAAGGACTCTTTTTTTTGTATCTGTTCTTATATAGCCAATTATTGGCAGAGAACTGAGTTCTTTGATGAATGAGGTATCATATAACCGGGTGTTTAATTTGTGTTGCAGGAAGATGAGAAGCAGACCAGTTACAACACCTCCAAGCCCGAAGTCGGTGTAGATCTGAGTTGCAATAGGATATATAGGCTCATCAGGAAGGGTTGCCTGATCAATAATCTGTATTCCTGATATTATTGCAGCTGCGGAGATTCCTGCTTCCAGCTTTTTTTCTGAAAGGTAATTGTAAACTTTCTGATTTACTTCAAAGCGCGACTGGAGTTGTACAAATTCTTTTTCCTTTTTTGGGAATGAATTCATTGTTTTGCGGAGGTCGGCAATTTGATGAGAGAAGTAAGCGATCAGTTTTCCATTTTGTTGTTCCTGATTTTTTAAGGTGGACTGAATAGATTGTTTAATATTGCCGATTTGGTTTTCTACATACATAACGGGAGATGCTTCGGGCTTGTAGAAGAGCAGAAGCTCAGTCTTTTTCTGTAGAAGGGAATTATAGTGATGCAGAAGTGCGATGAGCTGGGGATCTTGAATGCCTTGTAAATTATAATTCAATTTATCTGCTGAAATTGGCTGGCTCAGGCTTTTAAGAAGCGCTCTGTTGATCAGGTTCAGGATGGATAATTGCCTTTTTTCTTTTTCAAGGTCGGATAATTTGGTGATCACTTCTTTTGTGCCGGAAGAGATATCTGAAAAGCCCTGGGCAGTTTTAAAGTTTTGTATTTCCGACGAGGAACGAGAAAGTACAGAAGCCATCTTTTTCAGTAAGGTGTCTATGAAAAGGGAGGTTTGTTTGCTGGGTGCACTACGTTGTGATTTGTCGTACTTTTGATATTCATCGAGGATCGCATTTAAAATATCCCTGGCAAGGAAAGGATTCGGGTCGCTGAATTGAAGTTTCAGGATATTTGTGTTTTGGTTGTCGTCAACCATCAATTTTTCGAGGATGTATTTAAGGAGGTTGGTTTCGTCGTTGAATTTGAAGTGACAGCGTTGCGGAATACTTTTCAGTGGAGTAAGAATTCTAAAAAGCAGGCCAGGAAGTAAGATTTTTGAATTATACAGGAATTTTCGGATGGTTTTCTTTCCTGCCCATATATAGGTGAGTTGAAAGATCTTTCTGTTGACAGGTTCAAATTCAAAAAGCATTTTATTTTCGTTCTTGCCGCCTGACTCCAGGATTTGTATATCCAGGGGTCTGGCCGGATAAAGATTGATCATCCTGAAGGGACGTGATTCAAAAAAGGAAATTTTATAATTCAATGCAGTTATGGCTTTCCCAATTACATTTCTTGAGGCCAATATTGTCTTTTCTGCTTCACCTTTGCTATTTCGGTCATAAATGTTTCTGATGGTGATGAGTTCAGAAAGTTCAGATCTTCGATCCTCCAGTTTTAGTGATGCATTAGCACAGTAGATGGGGCTACTTATGTATAGGAACAGATAAGCTATGCCTATTGATATGGTGGTAATCGTTGTGATATAGCCCCACTTTTTCAGGATCAAATTCCATATTTTTAAATGATGATTTAAATTTTCCATTAAATTAATATTTTACTTCATTAAGCCGTTTTTATATGGTTGTTTTAATTTTATAGTTTTAATATTTATATTTAAAGCAAAACTATTAATAATAAATGAAAGTTAGTATAGTGAGTGTTGTTTTAAATTGTAGAGACTATATTGCCGATTGTATTCTATCTGTTATCGGACAGGACTATTCTGAAATTGAGTATATCGTAATAGATGGGGGCTCTACAGATGGTACACTGGATGTTATTCAGCTCTACCGGGATCATATTCATGTCTTTGTCACCCAAAAAGATCAAGGTTTTTATGATGGGCTTAATAAGGGGATTGCTCTGGCTACGGGAGATGTTATAGGGATACTAAATGCGGACGATATGATTGCGGAACCTGGAACGATCTCCAGGGTTGTTCGTCGTTTTGCGACAACCTTGTGCGGTGGTGTATATGGGAATTTGGAGTACACCGAGAGGAAAGATACCGGAAGAATAGTCAGAAGCTGGAGACCCGGAGATTTTAGTCTGGAAAAACTCAAAAGAGGATGGATGCCTCCGCATCCTACTATATACCTGAACAAAGAACTTTATGGACGATGTGGCAATTATTCGATGAATTTTGGTACTTCAGCTGACTATGAATTTATTTTGAGGTTATTTTCTGCCTATGGAACAAGTATGGTGTATATAGATCATTTAATGGTGAAAATGCGAAAAGGAGGAATGAGTAACGCAGGGATGAAACCCTTCTTACTGGCTTGTATTTATGACTACAGATCATTGGTACTGCATAGATTTCGCTGGCCTTTACTGGTTACAATTTGTAAAAAGCTTAGGAAAATTGAGCAGTTTTTCTACTAAAAAGACATAATTAGAAATAACTAACCTACCTAGGTAGAATATAGGTACTTTTGCGGAAAAATTAACTGTATTCATGAAGATAGCGATAAATGGTTTTGGTAGGATCGGGCGTATTTTTCTACGTACGGCAATAGAAAGGGGCGTTGACATTGCCGCGATCAATGACCTGGCAGACCCTGCAACTCTTGCTCATCTGTTTAAGTATGACACTGTACACCGTGGGTTTAAAGGTGAAGTGTCTTTTGACAAAGAAGCACTGATCATTAATGGTAAAAGGATTCTTGTCTACTCCAATCCTAATGCAAAAGAGCTGCCCTGGGCTGAATTGGGGATAGATCTGGTTTTGGAGTCTACTGGTAAACATACTTCCAGGGCGGCGGCTTCTTTACACTTGGAGGCGGGGGCAAAACAGGTAT
>NZ_DATMRL010000047.1:0-3635 GCF_035566355.1 Pedobacter sp. | reverse complement strand
GACAATTGGATAGAACGATTTAAGGATTCCGGCACCATTGATCCCAGCAAAAAAGTAGTCATTCCCGGAGAACCGGAATATGCAGCGGAACAGGAAAGAACTCAACATGGGATTCCCCTCATTGATGCAGTTGTAAAAGACTTGAATGTGCTTGCAGAAAAACTTGGGGTAGAAAAATTATAAGGCATAAAAAAGGGATTCTAATGAATCCCTCTTAATAATCTGCTCCATCTGATCTTACCGAAGAACGATCCGTTTGTATCGTAGCTCATCCAGATAAATAAGGCTTTACCAACCACATGGTCCTCCGGTACAAATCCCCAGTAACGAGAATCCAAAGAATTATGCCTGTTGTCCCCCATCATCCAGTAGTAATCCATTTTAAAGGTATAAGTATCGGCCTTCTGACCATTGATCATCCAGTCTTTCCCTACTTTTTCTACTTTGTTGCCTTCATATATCCTAATGCTTCTTTCATAAAGCGGCATTGTTGCACTATCTAATTTAACAGTCCATCCTTTTTTAGGAATAGTGATCGGTCCAAAGTTGTCTACATTCCATTTGCGGTTAGGATCGTGCGGAAAAACATCCAGAGACTGTTCGCCTTCAACAGCTGTATTTTCTTTTACACTTTCTACAAAGTCGAGTTTACGGACCTGGTCCATCATCGTTTCCGTACCTGTAAACTCATAGGTATTTTGCGCCAGACCGGTAATATCAGATTGAAGGTTAAAACCCATTCCCTCAAAAACACTGAAATTTACATCAGCTGTTTTGAACTTAACGGCATAGGTAATCTGCCCGGTCGTCTTTAATTTCTCAGGCTTACCATTAATGGAAACTAATCCATTTTTCATACTCACAACGTCACCAGCAATACCAATACAACGTTTGATGTAGTTCTCTCTTTTATCTACAGGTCTGCTTACAATGGTAAACTGACTATGTACAGACTGCCAGCCGAGTGATCTGACCATTTCATAATAATTGTGATCCTGTTGTTCTAAAGCTACTGTATCTCCTTCAGGAAAGTTAAATACAACCACATCATTTCTTTTGATGTCTGTCAGCCCGGGTAATCGGCGGTATTTCCACTGAACACCATCCCAGTAAGCTTTGGTACCAGTGATCGGCATCGTATGGTGTGCAAAAGGAAAGGCAATTGGTGTCATGGGAATCCTTGCCCCATAATTGACTTTGCTAACAAATAAAAAGTCACCAACCAATAGAGACCGTTCCATTGATCCGGTTGGGATAGTATAAGCTTCAATAAAGAATACCCTGATAATGGTTGCAGCAACCACAGCAAAAATAATGGCATCTGTCCATTCCCTGCCTTTAGATTTCTTTTTCTTTGGATCGGCATCCTTACGTTTTTGCCAGAACTTCCAATTCATATATTATTTATTAAAATTAAATATGTCGGCTATATTATAAAAGCCTTGTTTATCTTTCAACCACTCGGCAGCAACTACTGCCCCTAAAGCAAAACCTGCACGACTATGAGCGGTATGTTTTAATTCGATATCATCCACTTCGGAACTGTAGATTACAGTATGTGTACCCGGAACATGCTCAATACGCTGAGAAGTGATCAGTAGCTGATCATTCTTCAAAACATCATTGAAAGGTGTTCCCTCCAGTTCATTTACCCACTCTTTCTTTGCATCCAGCTGATCGATGATCCCTTCTGCAATGGTCATCGCTGTACCGCTTGGCGCATCGAGTTTCTGCGTATGGTGGATCTCTTCTACCTGTACATCGTATGCCGGATAGTTATTCATCACCTTAGCCAGCATTTCATTGATATAAAAGAAGATGTTCACCCCAATACTGAAGTTTGATCCATAAAGCAAGGTATTGTTACTGCTCAGGCAATCATCTTTTACTTTCTGCAATTCCCCGTACCAGCCGGTAGTACCCACTACTACAGGAAGATTGGCTTCAAAGCATGCATAAATATTACCAAGAGCAGCATCAGGAGCACTAAAATCAATGGCCATATCCGCCTTACGCAAGTTTGATGTTGTTAATTCTTCCAGGTTATCTATATTTATTTTTAAGACAACTTCATGACCTCTTTCTAAAGCGAAACGCTCTATAATCTGGCCCATTTTTCCATAACCAAGCAAGGCTATCTTCATTTCTTATTTAATTTTTATATATTAAAAGCCAAGGTACTTTTTTTTACCTGAATCAAAACCTGAAACTTACTTTTAATCCAGGAGTGTAGGGATTATAACCGTATACAGCCCCATTATTGATCAATGTAGGTGAGAACCTGATGGCCAGATCATCTCCTACATCAAAATACATCAATCGCGCGTCAACATAGGCTTCAATTGCCTGTACGGCATATAAAGCGACGAAGGAAAAAATGATCACCTCTTTATTCCGGCGGTAGGTATCTTTTGCAATTGTCAGTTGACTTGTACTTACATTTTTTGGAATATCGCTATCGGGATTTGGCTGATCATTATGATCAAATCTATATTGCAATTCTTTCAGGTACCTCTGGTATTGCTTATTATTAGACATATAGGATAAGGTCAGTAAGGTGGCACCTGTATAAAGTGCACCGACCTTTACCAGCCGATAGACAGTGACGCCATTACCAAGCTGCCCCCAGCCTGGAGCAACCAGCGCCCTGAACACTGCTTTACGTCCGGCGATTTTGCCTTTGTTCACATACGCCGGCTTAATCGTATCAATTTGAGGTGATTTACTGAGGGTACTGTCCTTTTTTAAATAAGGTTGCTGAGCCTTTACAGAAAAGAAGGCAAGACAGAATAAAGCCGATAACAGCAGAATTTTAGGCATTACCAATCTAATAGTTCCAGGATCCTGTTCAAATCATCATCAGAAACAAAGGGTATCTCAATAGCCCCCTTTCCATTCTGCCCAACCTTTAATTTTACTTTGGTTGCAAATCTGGAAGCCAGGTCTTTCTGAAGTTTCTGATACTCAAAAGAAACACCCGCAGGTTGTTGTTTTCCAGGCTTCGTTTTCAGCTGTAAACTGTTGATGCTCCGCACCAACTCTTCTACCTTTCTAACAGAAAGTTCCTTATCTATGATTTCCTGGTGAATGAACAATTGTTTATCTACGCCCTCCACATTGATCAGTGCCCGGGCGTGGCCCATGGTGATTTTCTGGTCGCGGATAGAGATCTGAATAGCAGGAGGAAGTTTCAGTAAACGCAGGTAGTTGGTTACCGTACTTCTGTTTTTACCCACACGTTCCCCTAATTGCTCTTGTTTCAGATTACATTCTTCCATCATCCGCTGGAAACTCAATGCCACTTCAATAGCATTTAAATTCTCTCTCTGGATGTTCTCAATCAGTGCCATTTCCAGCATTTGCTGGTCATTTGCACTACGGATATAGGCTGGAATTTTGGTTAAGCCGGCAAGTTTGGAGGCACGTAATCTGCGCTCTCCGGAAATTAACTGATAGTGATTAGCTGAAACCTTCCTGACGGTGATGGGTTGTATTAAACCCTGCACCTGTATAGATTCGGCAAGTTCGTTTAAAGAAACCTGATCAAATTCCGTACGGGGCTGATAAGGGTTGGTTTCAATTTCACTGATATTGATCTCTCCAATGTTATTGTCCTGGCTCTGTCCCTGTCCGGT
>NZ_DATMRL010000046.1:0-9877 GCF_035566355.1 Pedobacter sp. | reverse complement strand
TTGGAGAAACTAGAAGGGAACTTTATGGAAGATGCTGCGTTTAGCCATACCCGGGTTCCGTCTGATAAGGTGATTTGGTACTGGCCACCTTTTGGGGTTGATACTGTTAATGGCTCTGATTGTTCAGTTCCTTTTTGAGCTGGGATAACAGGGCTGCCGTCATTATAGGTAAGTTCGGAATCCTCAATTACAATACCGCCTTTAAGGCTGTTCAGGTTAAGCCTTTGACCGTTTGCCAAGGTTACAATTGCCTTATTGCTTCCTGGTTTAAGATCGTGAAGCGCTAAATTATAGGCGGATTTCTTTTTGATCTGTACCTGTATATAGAAGTAAAGGCCGGTACTTAAGATCAGGAACAGCGAAGCTGCTACCAAAAGCCCTTGTTTTAGTTTTTTATGTTTGATTTGCGGCTGCAGGGTTGTCGTCATCTCCTTAATGGAGAGGAGATCCTCATGCAATTCTTCTGCCGTCAGGGCTATTGGGATATCTTTATTCCATTGGGCATACCAGCTTTCTAAAAAAGCAATTTCTGTGGCTGTGCAGGTGCCTTTATGGTATTTTTGTAAAAGTTGGTCTATTTCCTCTTGTTGCATCATATTAGCGGTGGAAGGAGCGTACCTTCCGCATTCAAAGATTAAAGACGAAGCAGAATGGCCTTGGGGGTAAAGGAAATAAAAAAAAATTAAAGGGATAGAAACAGTAAAGAACCAAATTTAATGCGAAGTACTTTTAAAGCATTGTTTACAGTGCTTTTTACAGTTTGTTCAGAAAGGTCTAGCTCCTTCGCAATTTCCTGATGACTAAGGAATTTCTTTCTGCTCAATTCAAAAATCTGTCGGGTGCGTTCCGGGAGGTTTGCTATTTCCTGGTCTATAAGTGCTGTAAGCTGGTTTTGCCTAACCAGGTGATCTGTGGTAACCAGTCCGGTTTCTGCGAAATGCTGGATGGATTGCGTATAGGAAACCTTTAATTTCTGTTTGGCAAGGAGGTCGAATATTTTATTTCGAACTGAGGTGTACAGGTAACCGGAGAGCGTTGTTTTAAAGTTAATCTCTCTGCGTTTAATCCATAAGACCGTAAACAATTCGTGAACAATATCTTTGCATTCTTCCCTTGATTGAAGCCTTTTGAAAGCATGAATGTATAAAGCCGCATGATAGCGATGGTAAATTTCAGTATAAGCCAGCCTGTCATCAGACTTAAGCAAATCTGTTAGTTCTTGATCATTATGGCTTTTATATGACATTTTTGTTTGGGTATACTAACCTACATAAATATTAATTCTCCTCCAAAATAAAAAGATCTTAAGAAGCGGAAATTGGATGGGGAATTGTTCGGGAAATTGTTCGGAAAATTCTGTACAGCCGCTTCAAGACTAACGATATCAGGTCCGCTGAAGGAGCGGACAGATCTCTGAGGTCTTTCCGCAGCGTACGAGATTTTCCGTAGCAAATTGCAGAGGAGGGAGGTGACCGGTATGGAGCAGAGATAAATTATTTTAATCATCTTCTTTTGCATTTAATCCGGTCTGCACCCAGAAAAATATGTTTTTATGATCGAACATCAGGACCTGAAGCTCTTCGCGGAAGGTCCAGAGAGATAAAAAAACATATTTTTAAAACAAAACCGTCAGATAATCGGCAATCTTATTTGTAATTGCTGCGGTTAACCAATTTAACAATATCATTGACCCATATCTTGCGGCCTTCTGTCCGGATAATCTGTTCATTTTTAAATTCTTTCAGTAAACGGATCACATTTTCTTTAGCAATACCGGCCATATTTGCCAGGTCTGCTCTGGAAAGGTTGATGCTGGGTTCTTCGCCGGCGGGGGTTCCTGTTTTTGATTTTTCGCGGATCAGAATGAGGGCTAGGGCAAGTCTTTCGGCTGCAGTCCCCTGGCTGGAGACAGAAAGGTTATTGGTTAATACACTGTATTCGTGACTTAATGCTTTCAGCAGGCGTCTTGCAAATGTGGTGGACTGTTGTAGGATATCCAGAAAGTCTTCTTTTGGTATAAAAGTAATTAGACTTTCCTCAAGCGCTGCTGCCGAATCCGGGTAGCGCTCTTCTGCAAGGATTGCGTGATAGCCAATTAATTCATTTTTATTAGCTACGTAAATAATTTGTTCTCTGCTGGCCGGCCCGTTTTTGTATTTTTTGACTTTACCCTGGTGGATGAAATAAATACCTGAAGGCACCATACCTTCTTTAAAAAGAATCTCGCCTTTCTTGTACTTTTGTGCGCCTTGTTTGGTGATCAGGGACTGATATTCTGCTTCCGTAAGGGCATTAACTACCGTTTGGGTGCTGAAATTCCATTTCTCTATGGGGAAGATTCCTGATAAGCTCATGTAGCAAAGATACCGTTATAAGGATGCTTTTAAAATGGCAGGTGATTAATGTTTAATCAAAAGTTTTAGCTTTTGGTCAAAACCGCTGCCGGTAAGTCTATAAGAAGTGGGAATTTCGTTTTCATCGACATGGTAGGTAACCAATCTGGTTCCTATTGGTTTTTCTTCGAGTATTTTATACAGGTAGTTTGCGTAGTAATTGTAAAGGCTTGGAGAGTATTGTATGCTGTTGTCAATTCTTCCATAACTAGATAAATTTTCGGCAAAGGAATTGAAGAAATAAATGCCGTTATAGTCTTTTAAATTGATCTCTGTGAAATCTCCATGGGTAAAATGGACATTACTCAATCCTGAAATCTTTTTTAATCGTTGTGAAATGTGGTAAAGATTTTTGCGCTGTTCTATTCCATAGAATTCTGCCTCCGGACAATAATGAGCTGCAGCAATGCAAAATTTACCGGCACCACTGCCGATATCAATAATTTTACTTCCAGGTTGGGGAGCAAGGAAGGTCGCTGCAACTTTGATAATATTCAGTGGACTCCAGTGAATTTTGGATAATTTTTGTATTCTGGATGAAAATTGCAGGTCGAATGTTTCGTCGTTTTGGTAAAGGTTTAAGTTCGGTGATGAGGTGTTCATTTATTATCTCTTTAGAAGAGCGCTTTCTTTGAACGAAAATAAAGGGTTATGGAAGTGAATGTTGTGTTAGAAGATCAGTGTAAAAGATGATATTTATCATGTTTTAATTTTTGGTATCAGTTGTTATTTATATTTGATGTCTATGTTTACGGTTAAAAAAGAAGAAGATTTTATCAGACAATGCCGGTTGAATTCCAATGCCTGTATTGCAAAAAAAGATGTTGATGGTGTTTCTAAATACTGGATGCCTGATTTCGTCCAGGTGGCTGGTGATGGCAGTCATACCATAGGTAAAGCCCTTATTGCCGCCGACTGGAAATATATGTTTTCCCGGAGCAGTCCTGTATTTGAACGTTTGCCCGATGAAATTGTAGTTGGAGAAGCGGGAGATTTAGCATGGGAGAAGGGGAAATGGGTTTATAAAAATGATAAGTACTGGGGGAACTACTCTGCAATGTGGCGAAAAGTTAAAGGCAAGTGGCTTACACAGTGTGAATTGTATGTGTCTTTAAACAAGTAGTTTAATAGGGTCAATTGCGCAAGATCCGGGTTTTTAAGCCGATATTATGAGGCTAATTTTGTGTCTTCAATAATTGATATGATGATACAAAGTTTAGATGAACGCCTGGAAGAAAAAGACTGGAAAAGCCTTTCCGGAGAATTGCACGATAAAGGTTTTGTGCTGGTAAAAAACGTACTTCTTAAAGAGGAATGCAAACAACTAATAGAAAATTATAGCTTCGCGGATGCCTACCGTAAGACCATTACGATGGAACGGTATCGTTTTGGAATTGGTGAATATAAATACTTTCAGTATCCTTTGCCCCCCTTGATTACCAGTATACGGGAAGCAGTATATGCTAAAATTGCACCTGTGGCTAATGTCTGGATGGACGAATTAAATATTGATCAACGATTTCCACTTATACACAAGGAGATGAAGAAGCGTTGTGCGGATCACGGACAAACAAAACCCACTGTTTTAATTCTAAAATATGGAGTTGGGGGATTTAATACTTTACACCAGGATTTGTATGGAGAGATTTATTTTCCAATACAATTGGTGTTGTTCTTAAATAGTATTGAGGATTATACAGGTGGCGAGTTTGTTTTAACTGAACAAATTCCAAGAGCACAATCTAAAGCAAATGTACTTCGTCCCGACCTTGGTGATATGCTTTTATTTACAACGAACTTCAGGCCGGTTAAAGGTACAAAAGGTTATTACAGGGTGAATATGAAACATGGTGTGAGCCCGCTGCACAGCGGTGAGCGGCATAGTCTTGGGATTATTTTTCATGATGCCTTGTCCTGATCGGAAATAAAAGTTAAAGATAAAGAAAGGGATGTCGCATCCACGCACATCCCTTTTCTAACCAAATATAAACTGTATGAACGAGTTTCTCTTTTTATGCTTTTTTTACGAGCATCCATCTATGTCTTATCCTTGTTAATCTGGCAGAACAAAATAATTGTAAATTATTCAGCTTTCCGGATCTGGATAAATAGGTAATTATCAAGGCAATGATCATAAGCAATTATTTTACCAATCCTGCAAAGCGCTGATAAAATGCGGTTGGACTGTTTTCTGTTTTAGGTTCATATTTGCCGGCTATAATAGGCAGGTAAATAACTCTTCGCCGGCTTGATTCTCCGGTGACGGATGATTGTGCCACCCGATGCCATAAACGTCCGTCATGTACAGTTAAATCTCCTGCAGCCGGTGTAATGGCCAGTTCACTGGCATCCGCATGGTTATCCAGAAAATACTTTTTTCTGAAAAGGAGGTTGTACAAACTTTGCTTATGCGTTCCTGGCAAAATTCTTAGTCCGCCATTCTTCAGGCTTAAGGTATTCAGATGAATTCCGATATTTAGCATAGGGTTTAGTTTTAAACCCTGAAAAATGTCGCGTAAGCCATCCGTATGCCAACCCATTTGAGTAAACTTACTTTCCTCGCTATTCACATAGTGATTGAGTACCATGCCGTCCTTTTCTTCTGTTCCCAGTCTTGCACCCGGGGCAATAAGGTTTAACAAAACTTCCAGCCGTGGATCTTGTGCCAGTTCAGCAAACAGAGGATGCTGTTGATTTAAGAAGGCAAAACGCTGTACTATTGGAGATCCATCCAGGTCTTTCCCGTATTTTACCGGAATACCATTAACCTTAACTTTATTGATTTTTATCCATTCCGACTGGACTTGCTCAGATGCCCGGATCACATCCTGAACAGTCTCTGTTTTTATAAAGTTTTTGAAGTGGATAAAGCCATTTTCATTGAAGAAGTCTTGTTGTTCAGTGGTGATTTTATGACCTAGAGTGAATTGTGCATATTGTTGGTTCATGGTTAAAAGGATTTGGGTTTAGAAAAAGATAAGATGGGCCAGCCGCTGGTTAGGCCGGTTAGAAGAGATTAATCAGTAAAGAACAAAGATTAACAACAACAGCAACAACCGGTCCCTTTGAGAAGGGACATTCGCATGGTACATGCAGTGTGGTTGTGGTTGATTTGATCCATTGAAATAAAGTCTACTTTATTAGTAGACTTTACAAAAGTATAAAATTATTTGATATAAAGAATTTATTTGAAAATAAATTTTTATTCCTTGTATAAGCCGGCTGCAACTTTCTCTATTAGTGATTTAGGAAGGTGGGTGGCACCAAAAGCAGAAATCCAATTGATGAAGCCTGGTATAATTTCTGCTTTTTTGTTAAACATTCCTTTTAAGCCTGCTTTGGCAACAGTTTCGGGTGACATGTTAAATTTATCTGCCAGCTCTGCAAAGGCGTCCAGACCTGCTCGGCTGGCAAACCCTGTATTGGTAGGTCCAGGGCAAAGGCAGCTTACAGAAACTGTAGAATATTTTAGTTCATACCGTAATGCGCGGCTAAAAGATAAGATGAACGATTTTGTTGCTGAATAAACAGCCAAACGTGGAACAGCCTGATAGGCTGCAGTACTGGCTATGTTTAATATGAAGGCTTTTTCCTGAAGCTTAAGCTGGGGCAATAAGAGATGCGTTAACTCTACAACTGTATTGATATTGAGCTGGAGCATGTTCAACTGATCTGTTATGGAAAGACCCTCGAATGAACCAAACAAACCATAGCCTGCATTATTAACCAGAATAGAAGGAGCAACAGGTAGTTCCTGAATCCATTTGAACACTCCACCAGAAGCTGAAGATAAAGAAAGATCCAGAGGCAGATAAGAAACTTTTACTTGATGATCGTTTTTAATTTGTGTAGAAAGAAGGGAGAGTTCATCTTCCGATCTGGCTACTAATAAAAGGTGATAACCAATCCTTGCGAGTTCCAGCGCCATTTCTTTTCCTATTCCCTTACTCGCCCCGGTAATTAAAGCATATTTATCCATATTCCATTTTATGGCGAAATATAATGTTTAATTTCCAATACGGATTTTTAAAACAAGAAAAGAGCAACAAAGAAAAAAGGTCTGCAAAGAAATACAGACCCTGTTATGCTAAGCTTTGCTTTTTGCTACTATTTCAGCTTTATCCTCAACAGCTACTTCAGTTGTAATGATATTGCTTAGATTTTTGTTTGCTTTTTTTGCAAGCTTTTTTGATAGTTTATCAGAAGCTCTTTTTAATTCTTTTTTGACTTCCTTTGAATCATGACCAAGCATGTTGATCGCTTACTCAAATTCCTTCAGAATTTTAATGTCTAACTCTTTACGGATCTGTTTTTTCGCAGACTTCGCTGCAAGTCTCTTCTTCTTACTCATGGATAATGTTAATTTACAGCCGCTAATTGACGTAAAATTATCGTTAATTTTATATTATCTTTATGTTAAATAGAGAATTGAAACTTAACATTGAAGTAAGAATCAATAAAAATAATTATACACCAAATTGAGTTAAATGGTGATCCAGATGCTTATAAAACATGTTGTTCCATTCTGTCGAGTTGAGTTGTCCAAAGGAGTGGGATTCTTTATTTTCAAAATGGTTTTCTCCAAGTTCCTGCGTTTTTTCAATATGTTGGATCAATCTGTTCTTTTCTGCTTCAAAATCCCTGATGTCAGTAATTAAAAAAGGAGGGGCTGTTTGTCCATTCTTTTTGAAAGGGGTTTCATTGGTTACAATTTTTTTCACTACATTTTTTAAGATTAACTTCATGAAAAATCCTGGTTTAGGATGTTTGTTTTCTTCATAGACCATTTCATAGGTCACATTACAGTGGGCAAGCATTTGTGCAACATTCATTTTTCCCCAGCTTGGAATGGTATCAGGCGTAAGCTGTTTGACTCTCTGAACAACTTCAACAGAAACATCCTTTTTAAAAATATTAGGTAAGGCCATAGTGACGATTGGTTTTGTTATCTTTGATAAAGATGAACAATTTGCAACGAAAAATAAACTGGAGAATTTTCCCGCATATCATGCTGGCGATTCTACTTTTTTTTGGTTCGCTGAATTCATTTGGTATCATAGCTTCAAGAACTTCTGGCTTTGAAACCAAAGCGATAACTGACCAGCCCGTTCAATCAGAGAGCTTCAAGAAAACCCAGATCTATTACAAGAGTTTTCTGCATCAAAGGGTTTTAATCAAGCTGGCCTATAAAATTCTAAATGTATCTCAGGAGATTTTGTCTTTGATCTATTCTGTAGGAATTCTTGTTAAGTTAATGCTCATGGCAATCCTGATGCTCTTGATTGCATCCTTAGAGACAGAATTCCTTAAAAAGGCATTTTTTATGTTCAGCAGAAGAAATCAGTTCTGTAATCTGTCCTAGTTCCCTTCATTTATTCAAATTTATTAACGGACACTAGCGGCCTGTAGGCCGGTTACATCATTTTCTATGAAACAGTTAAAAAAAATACTGCGTCTTACCGGGCTTGGTATCTTAATTATATTGGCCTCTTTTGGCGTTGGGCTGGGCGGTCCGCCTCCGGTGTTGCCAAAAACGAGAGAGAAAGACAGGATGGAATGGGTAGAAAACAAAGAAGAGAAGGAAAATCCAGATTAGACGAAAAGCCAGGTAAGCACCCTGCAAAAAAAAGATATATCTTTTTTTTGCAGGGTGCTATCGATGCCTTACCTGATGTCTAACTTAAAATTGCTCACACAAGTTGCAAAACCAATCACCAGAATAAGCAAAGCGGCCAACACCCAGATCCATCGCTTTTGAACAATAGCCAGGATGACACAAATAAAAGCGTGGAACCCAGCAAACATAAAAGCTGCAATACCACCATCTCCGCCACCGGTATATATACATAAAATGGAATACACTGCAAAGATACCCAGATTGATACCCAGTATTTTCAAATCACCAGGTTTCTTATTTTGTTGTTGCTCTATCATATACTGACTTCATTTTTAAGAACGTTTAGATACTCCATCTTATCATCCCTGTAGAAAAGATTCATGGTTTCAAAAGGGATGATCTTCATGTCTTTATTAACAATATGCACACAAGATTTTTTTATGGCTCTAACATCAAAATTCTGTGCATCAATAAAGTTCATGATAATAACTCTAAAAAGATTATCATAACTCAATTCAGGTGCGTCAATGGCAGGTAAACAGCACAGAATTGATTTTAAATGTTCATTTGCCACCTCTACAGAATTACCTGTACTAAACATATGCAACAAATGTGGTTTTAAATGCTCATCGTTTTCATATACAATTGTGTTTCTGGAATTGTCCAGCAAATCATTGGGATCAATTAGCCGGGTCAATGGGAAAACATTTCCGCCTAGTTTTAACGCATAGCCCATAACCAGGGCATCTGGATTACATGGAACCGGAAGAAGATCAGCAGCTGTAAATACATCAGTTTGTTCCAGAATAGCCGATCTGACCTCAGTCAAAGTATATCTGTCAGTGGCCTGATTGTAATTTTCCAGGCGACCGGCTTGTTGGGTTGGCTGAAAAGTAACACCCCGGATGCAGGGTTGTTTTAAGGCATACTCGATAATCTCTCCGATTTCATCGGTATTTAACCCTTTCTGCAAGGTTACGACTAAAGTTGTAGATAGGTTATATTTGTTAAGATGTTCAATAGCTTTTCTTCTTACGTCCCTTAAATCTTCGCCACGTAGTTTTTCCAGAGCCTCTTTTTTAAAGGAGTCAAACTGCAGATAGATTTCAAAATCGGGCATATAAGAAGCCAAACGGGCTACAAATTTTTCATCCTTTGCGATCCTGATGCCATTGGTGTTCAGCATGAGGTGTTTTATGGGTTTGCGTTTGGCTATATCCAGGATTTCGAAGAACTGAGGATGTACAGTCGGCTCTCCACCACTGATTTGTACTACATCAGGTTCCCCTTCATTTGCGACAATCACGTCAAACATCTGTTCAATTTCTTCCAGTGTTCGGTGACGGCCATAGCTGGGTGAAGACATGGCATAACAGGTGGGACAGGAGAGGTTGCAGCGGTCAGTAACTTCAATAACGGTTAAGCAGGAATGCTGTTCGTGGTCCGGGCATAGTCCACAATCATAAGGACAGCCAAAATGGGTAGAAGTATTAAATTTTAAGGGAATTTCACTTCTTTTTGCATAATTCCGGCAGCTTTTATAATAGGCAATGTCGGTTGCAATCAATACCCTTTCGCGTCCATGTTTTGGGCAATGCTTAAGCATGTAAACATTATCGTCCTGAAAAACGATCTTAGCATCAATTCTTCTCAGACAGGTACTGCAAAGACTTATGGTGTAATCATAGTAAATGTATGGGCGTTCAGGCATAGGATTTTAGTAGTTTTGAGGGGTTAACAAACAATTTATAATAATATATTAATCCGGCAATACAGGCCAGCTGTATCACAGATAAACCGAAACTAAATACATAATCAGGTTTTATAAACTCCATACAAAAGCGAAAAAAGAGATAAGAAGCAAGCA
>NZ_DATMRL010000045.1:0-12049 GCF_035566355.1 Pedobacter sp. | reverse complement strand
GCCGGTATTAATTGTTATTGCAGCTTGTCTGGCCTTACTGATCACTTTTTTCTTTTATAGGCGGGTTTCTTCGGATTTTAATACGAGAACCAGGCTTCAGCAGGCCTTACAAGATAAAAAAGATGAAATGGATACCCGTATCCGGGTGATACAGGAATTGTCTAGTCAGATTTCCAAAGGAAATTACCACATCAGACTTGAACAGGAGGGCGAAGATGGTTTGGGAAGTCTTGCCGCGCATTTGAATGCCATGGCAGAATCTTTGGAGTATTCTTTCGGTTTGCTGGCCGATAAAGAATGGCTTCAGGCGAGTATAGCGGGACTGAACGATAAAATGGTGGGAGAAAAAGGAGTGGCTGAGCTGGCCCATGATATCCTGGATTTTACTGTAGAAAGGACGGGCAGTCAAATAGGTGCCTTTTATCTGCTGGAGAATAAGAGCCTTGTACTTAGTGCAGGTTATGCCCTTAATCATCAGGAAGAAACTAAACTTATTCCTTTAGGGGAAGGGACTGTGGGGCAGGCGGCACTTTCTGGGAAACAGGTTTTGCTAAATGATATTCCAGAGGGAGAACTGACCATTAGCTATGCCTCAGGAAACACTCGGCCAAGGAATATTGTGGCTGTCCCTGTCATCAGGGATGCTACTGTTGTGGGTGTTCTGGAATTTGGCTCACTGGCGGTCTACAGCCATCTTCAATTGGATTACCTGAACAGTATTGGGTCGAATATAGGAATTGCCATTCACGTTGCTCAGAACCGGAAGCGGTTGCAGGAATTCCTGGAAGAAACTCAGGCTCAGGCCGAAGAGCTTCAGGCCCAGCATAGTGAACTGGAGGGTTTGAATGCAGAATTGGAAGCGCAAACGCAGAAAATCCAAACCTCTGAAGAGGAGCTGAGGGTACAACAGGAAGAGTTGCTCCAGAGCAATCAGGAACTGGAAGAGCGGACCAGTTTGCTCGAAGAGCGGAATCAGCTGATACAGGAAAGAAACCTGGAGATTCAGCAAAAAGCGCAACAGCTGGAACTCAGTACTAAATATAAATCGGAGTTTCTGGCCAATATGTCGCATGAGTTGAGAACGCCACTGAATTCTATTCTGTTGCTGTCTAAACTGATGTCAGAGAATAAGGAGCTGGATAAGGAGTATATTGAATATGCTGAAGTGATCCAAAGTTCCGGACAAGGCTTACTTGGGCTGATTGATGAAATCCTGGATCTTTCTAAAATAGAGGCAGGTAAAATGAAATTGGAATTTGCAACGGTAAGTGTGAATGAAGTTGCGACAGATATGCGTTCTTTATTTAATCCGATTGCGAAAAATAAAGGATTAGATCTCATTGTTGAAGTAGAAAAGGATATCGATCCAGTTTATACAGATAAAATGAGACTGGAGCAGATTTTAAAGAACCTGCTGTCGAATGCGATTAAATTCACAGGCCAGGGAAAAGTAAGCCTGACAATTACCTCAGATAAAGAAAATCGTGCGTTGCTGTTTAAAGTTTCTGATACAGGAATAGGCGTTCCGGTAGAAAAACAACAACTAATCTTTGAAGCCTTCCAACAGGCAGATGGTTCTACGCGAAGAAAATTTGGCGGTACCGGATTGGGATTATCTATTAGCCGGGAACTGGCGAAGCTGCTTGGAGGTGAGATTGAGCTAACCAGTAAAGAAAATGTGGGTAGTGAATTTACATTGTCCTTATTCTTGAATGGAGCGGAAAAAGGGGAAAACCTTGGGAAAAAAGAGCCTGTTTTTGCGGTGCCAAATTATGTAGATACGATTCCTGAGGCGCTTCCGGAAAGGTTTACTGTTACAGAGATCCCTCAGGAGGTGGAAGATGACAGAGGTCATATCCTGAAGGATGATAAGGTGATCCTGATTATAGAAGATGATACGGCTTTTGCAAAAACGCTATTGTCATTTACCAGGAAAAGGAATTATAAGGGAATTGTGGCAGTTAGGGGTGATGTTGGTATAGAAATGGCAAATCATTATCATCCGCTGGCGATTCTTCTGGATATTCAGCTTCCGGTTAAGGACGGTTGGCAGGTCATGGAAGAGCTTAAGGCAAATCCAAAAACCCGGCATATCCCAGTACATATTATGTCCTCACTGGAAGTAAAGAAGGAAAGCCTTTTAAAGGGAGCTGTTGATTTCATTAATAAACCAGTGGCCCTGGAGCACATGAAGCAGATCTTTCATAAGCTGGAACATGCACTAAGCAGGCACCCTAAAAAAGTATTGATTGTAGAAGAGAACAAACAACATGCGGAAGCTTTGAGTTATTTTCTAAGCAATTATAGCATTCAAACAGAAGTGGCAACGAATGTGACACAGAGTATAGACGCGCTGAAAAAGCAAGAGGTGGATTGTGTGATTCTGGATATGGGCATTCCAGATAGAAATGCCTATGAAACACTGGAAACGATTAAGAAAAGTGAGGGATTGGAGAACCTGCCGATTATTATTTTTACTGGAAAAAATTTGTCAAAGGGAGAAGAAAACCGGATCAAACAGTATGCTGATTCTATTGTGGTGAAAACAGCCCATTCTTATCAGCGGATATTGGATGAGGCAGGTCTTTTCCTACATTTAGTGGAAGCCAAAGAAGAAGATAAGAAAAAGCCTGTGTCGGAAAAACTTGGAGGCCTTTATGAGGTTTTGAGTAATAAAACGGTTTTGATTGCGGATGATGACGTGAGGAACATTTTTTCGCTCACCAAAGCCCTGGAGCAACATAAGATGAAAGTGCTTGCCGCTACCGACGGAAAGGAAGCTTTACAGATCTTAAAGGAGAATCCATTTGTGGATATTGTGTTGATGGATATGATGATGCCGGAGATGGATGGCTATGAAAGTACCAAACAAATCCGGAAGATTCCCGCGTATAAAAATCTGCCTGTACTTGCGGTTACTGCAAAGGCGATGATGGGAGACCGGGAGAAATGTATTGCAGCGGGGGCATCTGATTATATTTCAAAACCTGTGGATATAGACCAGCTGGTTTCTTTGCTAAGGGTTTGGTTGTAT
This sequence comes from Pedobacter sp., assembly GCF_035566355.1. Taxonomy (GTDB): domain Bacteria; phylum Bacteroidota; class Bacteroidia; order Sphingobacteriales; family Sphingobacteriaceae; genus Pedobacter. Next base: position 9,015 of record NZ_DATMRL010000045.1, on the reverse strand, counting down.
AATAGAGTTTAAAAGACATAACCGTAGAGTTTATGGGAAACACTAAAAAAGTATTAATAGTAGATGATGATAACCGCAATATATTTGCTCTTAAAGCGGTTTTGAAGGCAAAGGGCTATACTTGTTTGTCGGCTACTGGTGCAGAGGAGGGGCTTCAGCTTTTGGCGGAAGATGAAGAAATTGGCGTGGTGCTGATGGATATGATGATGCCGGGAATGGACGGTTATCAGGCCATGGCAAAAATGCAGCAGATACCAGATCTTAAAGATATTCCTGTAATTGCTGTAACCGCTCAGGCTATGGTTGGCGACCGGGAGCGGTGTTTGGAGGCCGGAGCCAAAGGTTATGTCTCCAAACCAATTAACGTGGATAGTTTAACACAGTTACTCTCACAACATCTAAAATAAACAATTTGGAACTGCCTTTAATTAGCGATGAACAGGTTGAGATCTTGTTGTCAGACCTTTTGGAACATTATGGATATGACTTTACGGGCTATTCTAAAGCTTCCTTGAAGAGAAGGGTGATCCGGCTGTATTCCCTGGATAAAATTCCGGGCTTTGCCGAGTTCAGATATAAGATTATTAATGACAACGTATATTTTAAGCGATTTGTAGAACAGATTACGGTAAACGTTACAGAGATGTTCCGGGACCCTGTGTTCTTTAAAACGCTGCGTGATGTTGTGCTGCCCAGGTTGGGAACTTACCCTTTTATCCGGATCTGGCTGGCTGGCTGTTCTACCGGAGAAGAGGCCTACTCTATTGCTATCCTGTTAAAAGAGTTGAATTTACTGCATAAGTCGTTGATCTATGCAACGGATCTTAACCCCTCTGTGCTGGAAAAAGCAGGACAGGGGATGTTTCAGCTGAGTTATATGAAACAATATTCAGAGAATTATATACTTTCCGGTGGGAAAAATGATTTCTCAAGTTACTATACAGCAAAATATTCACTTGCAAAATTTGATGACGAGCTCCGTAGCAAAATGATTTTTTCGACACATAATCTGGTTTCCGATCATTCTTTTAACGAATTTCAGTTAATTTTATGTAGAAATGTGCTGATCTATTTTGACCGTGATTTACAACATAAAGTACTGGAGCTTTTTGATGACAGTCTGGAAGACCTCGGCTATTTGGCCCTGGGGACAAAAGAAACGATAGACTTTTCCAGGATTTCGAGAAAGTACAAAAGATTGCAGAGCGAGAAGATCTGGCGAAAAACGAATTAAAATGGAAAACTGTGAAGCTTTAATTATTGGAGGATCTGCGGGAAGCCTGGATGTTTTACTTCGGGTGTTGCCTGCAATTAAGCCAGATATAAGATTTCCGGTTATTATTGTGATACATAGGAAGCATGGAGCTGATTCTTTACTGCCTGAACTGCTTTCAGGAAGGACGAGAATGGAGGTTAAGGAGGTGGAAGAGAAAGAAGAGATTGTTCCTGGAACAGTCTATGTTGCTCCTTCAGATTATCATTTACTGGTGGAACTGAACAGGACATTTTCTTTGGATTACTCTGAAAAGGTAAACTATTCCAGACCGGCGATTGATGTTACATTTCAGACAGCTGCTGAAGTTTATAAAAAGAAACTGGTGTGCCTATTGCTTTCGGGTTCAAATTCAGATGGTGTTAATGGCTTGCAAACGGTTAAAGAATGGGGTGGAATGGCTGTTATCCAGAATCCGGATACAGCTCAGGTAGCCTTCATGCCACAGCAGGCAAAACAGCATGTGAAAATAGATCGAATTTTAAATATTGAAGATATGGCAGAATTCATAAATTTGTTGTCCTAATAACCCCTATAAATGGCTACACCAAAAAAAGTCTTCATTTTTGATGACAATGCGGAAATACTGGAATTATGTACGATTATCCTGGAGGATGCTGGCTACGAAATTAAGACTTCCTCAACTTCCAATGATATCATTGACCAGGTAACGGCATACACACCAGACCTGATCTTTATGGACAACTGGTTACCGGATGTAGGAGGAATAGATGCAACCAGGGAGCTTAAAAGGCACGAAGAGCTAAAGCATATTCCCGTTATCTATTTCTCTGCCAATAACGATGTAAAGTCACTGGCAGAGCAAGCGGGAGCCGATGGATACCTCTCTAAACCTTTTGATATTGAAGATTTGGAAAAGATCGTAAGCAAACATTTATAAGTTTAGTTTTTCATTCAGCCTGTCTCTTCTTCTACACCTGTAACGCGCTTTCGGGCAGGTTTAATTTCATTTTTTCCAAAGCGATAGGTCAGGGTTATCCGGCCAACCTGGCTTTCATTCTTTTGGTTCAGATTGTATTTAAGCCCAGGATAGGCACTGCTGAGCTTGGTGATCTGTGTATTGAAACATCACTAAGCGCAAGCTTTTATTGTCCAGTGCGAATACCTTCGAGGTTAAGAGTGAATACCCATCATGTTTGCTTTGAGGTAGTAGGCCCCAGCTTTGATCTGATTGAATTGAAACCTTCCCTGAGGATCTGTCAAGGCTGTTTTTATCAGGGTAGAATCAGGTAGGTGGAACAGGCTACGGTTACATAATCAATATGCTTTTCTTTTGTATCCGGAAAGATGAAGTAATAGCGTCTGCGGTTTCTTATAGACGGCGAAAGCAAGGAAAGGTTACAGAAAAGTTGAAAGTTCTCTCCATGGGCTATAAAAAAAGCCGGAAATTTTATTTTTCCGGCTTCTAAAAATTTAAATGAAGGTTACTTAACGCCTAAAACGTCTACACCCTGTTCAAAAATGATATCTACAGGAATCCCCTTTTTACTAAGTCTGTCCAGATCAGATTGTAACTCTGCGGGGATGACTGCTTTTTCCTTTTGTACTTTGACAACAGCATTGTAATCTCCATTTCCCTGGAGGGTGATGATGACATTGCTCAGTTCGTTCATGGCAGTGGCGAATTTGTCAAAATCAACTTTATAAGTTCCCGCTTCTGTTCTTAAAAAAGCACCTTTCTCTTTGAAAAAGTTGAAACATTGCATGTTGGCTTTTCCATGTGCGCTGGCCGCACCAAATCTTACAGAACGGAGGATTCCCGCCATAAAGGTGGTATAATAGTCTTTTATGTCTCCTGTGAGCTCTCCTTTTTTATGTAAGCCTGTTACCATATAAAGACCCAGGATATCCGCTTTACCTTCTTCCAGCCAGGAATATTGCTCTTTTAAGGCTTCTTTAACAAATCCTTTGCCGGAGATGGTTTTTTTGATTCCAAGACCATGGGCAACTTCGTGGAACATCACATTGGCAAAGAAAGCATCAAATTTAATATATTGCTGCTGATCTTTATCGATCAGTTCCTTAGCGATAGGAATAAGGATTTTATCAAATTTTGCCTTCATGGCATTTTTCAGCTGAGAACGGCGGGTGCCTTTCTTTTGCTGGATAATCTCATCATTAGGAAGGTTTACTGCAATGGTTTTTGATCCGGCGTTACAATCTCCTGCATAATAGACCACGTCATAGGCATTTAGTTCACTGTCGGTGCCCGGAGTTTCTGTTTTGTATTTTTCTGCAACCGGAAGGCCTTTTTGTAATTCTGGCAACATACTTACATATTTTGCAAGACGTTTACTCCAGACCCTGTCTTTCACGAGTACGTAAGACTCATAAGAGGTGCGGGCATTAAACATTTTGTCTTCGTAATTTTCAATCGGCCCGATAATAATGTCGAGGCCATTGTTCTTCATGTCCAGCCAGGCATAGTCACTGGCCGTATAATTATCAGTAACCAGAGCCTCTGATCTTAAATTCAGGTATTTCTTTAGTCCGGGATCTTCTGCCAGCAGGGCTGCCTGCTTGAGTAGACTTGAGGCTTGCTGAAGTTCCGTTGCAAAAAGTACATGATAAGGAACGACACTTAATTTACCTGCTTCATCTTTTTTGATTACGGAATAAGGGTTGAACTTGTCTTTGAGGCTGGCTTTTTCAATCTCTTCTTTGGTCATACCTTCCGGATAGAACGTGGCGCCATCTGGTTTAGGGCCAATTGCTGTGATGAAAGGTTTATCGCCATTGAGCCTATCCCAGGGACCATAATTGATTTTTATAAATGATCTTGAATTTTCGTCTTTAACTGTATTGAGGAGGCTATCTGCTTTTGGGTAGGTTTGTTTCCAGAACAAGTCATCCATAATCTGGGCTGCCTGAATCAATAAGGGCAATATTTTTCTTTCGTTAATACTGAGGTCATTCAGGTTCGTGGTCAGTTTTACGGTTTCATAGATGCCGATGCGGTGATTTACGTAGTCTTGTAAGCTGTCTTGTGCAGCGGTCGATTTTCCTGTTTTAGCCGTTTTTTTGTCCGGATTGCCCGTACATGATGCCATGCCTGCGACTACAGCACAGCCGATGAGGAGATGAGTTGCCTTTTTTATGTTCTTCATCTTGGATGTTTTTGTTTTATTGTGTTTGTCGGGCATCTGTTTACTTGCCTGGCCCACAATTGTTTTTCATGAATATTCTTTAACTGCCCCCGAATGCGAGATTTAAATTTCCCAGCATTTAAGAGTGCAACTAAATTAGTAAAAAAATGCAGGGCACAAACAAAGTTTAAGGTATTCCAAACCATTTAGATAAATATTGGTTAATTTCACAGGGTGATTAAAAAATTGAAAATGTCAAACCAAAGCTTCCCGGCAAACATTTTGCTGATCTGCAGTACTGTTCTTTTTTTTGGCGCGTGTTCCTCAGGCAGGTATGCTGCGACGAATAAGGTTTACAAGCAGCAGGCAAAATCTTTTGCCGAAACGATACAGGCTTTTCCGCCCGAAAATCAACGGATAGATTCTTTAGGTGAAGGTTTACAGTCATTTATAGGGACCGTGAACTTTGGTATCAGAAAACCTAATTTTGTGATCATTCATCATACCGCGCAAAGTTCCCTGGATGAAACTATAAAGACATTTACATTGACTAAAACACAGGTTAGCGCGCATTATGTGGTCAGCAGGGATGGTAAAGTGGTGCAAATGGTTAATGATTATTTACGGGCGAATCACGCTGGTGTGGGGCGATGGGGAAATGATACTGATCTGAATTCTTCATCTATTGGAATTGAACTGGATAATAATGGGAATGAGCCATTCTCCGACGCGCAGATCAATAGCTTATGTTACTTGTTGGCGACTCTGAAAAAAAAATATAATATTCCAACTGCAAATTTTATTGGCCATGCGGATATTGCGCCGAAGCGGAAACCTGATCCAAATAAATTTCCCTGGAAGAAACTGGCAGAAAAAGGGTTTGGCTATTGGTATGATCCTGTACTGAAATTACCGCCAGCTGATTTTAATACTGATGTGGCGCTTCGTTTGATTGGTTATGATATCAGTAATATCGGAGCAGCAATAACGGCTTTTAAGCGGCACTTTGTGCAAAGTGATATTACACCGAAGCTAACGCCTGCAGATAAACTGATCTTGTACAATTTATATACAAAGTACCTGTAAGGGGCTACGGAAGGATTTTATAACAAAAAAGCGACTGATCCAAAGAATCAGTCGCTTTTTTGTTAAAGCTATTTACTCCCCTTAGCCCAGGCATCTTTAAGACCAACTGTCCGGTTAAAGATCAATTTGTCTGGTGTGGATTCTTTATCAAAACAATAGTACCCTTTGCGAATGAACTGATACTTTGAATCCACATCTGCATTGGCAAGATAAGGTTCTATATAGGCATTTTTGATCACTTCAATACTGTTTGGATTCAGGTAATCTTTAAAATCACCTTCTTCGCTATCTGGAGATTCCACACTGAATAAGCGGTCATAGATACGTATCTCAGCCGTTTTAGCGTGTGCTTTACTCACCCAATGGATTGTTCCTTTAACATTAATACCACTAGTATCTTCGCCGCTTTTGGATTCTGGAATATAACTGCAGTGGATCTCGGTTACATTTCCATTTGAATCTTTTACAAAATCCTCACATTTTACAATATAGGCATGTTTAAGTCTTACCATCGCTCCGGGAGCAAGCCTGAACCATTTTTTTGCAGGTTCCTCCATAAAGTCTTCACGCTCTATCCAAAGCTCATTGCTGAAAGGGATTTCCCGGTGACCGCCTTTATCTTCGGCCTCAGGGTTGTTTTCTCCAACAAGGATCTCTTCCTGGCCTGCCGGATAATTCGTGATGACCATTTTGATAGGGTCTGTAACGGCCATAACCCGGTTAGCTGTTTTATTCAGGTGTTCGCGGATGCAAAACTCTAAAAGACTGAGCTCAATCAGATTTTCTCTTTTTGCGATTCCGATCCTTTCACAAAATTCACGAATGCTTTCTGGAGTGTACCCGCGGCGTCTCAATCCACTAATGGTTGGCATACGGGGATCGTCCCAGCCGCTAACCACACCTTCGTTAACCAGTTGCAGGAGTTTACGCTTACTCATGACAGTGTAGGTCAGATTTAAACGGGCGAATTCATACTGGTGTGAGGGAAAGATGCCCAGCTTTTCTATGAACCAGTCGTAGAGTTCGCGATGTGACACATATTCCAATGTACAGATAGAATGGGTGATTTCCTCAATGCTGTCGCTTTGTCCATGAGCAAAGTCATACATTGGATAAATACACCATTTGTTGCCGGTTCTGTGATGTTCTGCGTGTTTGATACGATATACTATAGGATCCCGCATCAGCATGTTAGGGCTGGACATATCTATTTTCGCCCTTAGTGTACATGCCCCGTCTTCAAATTCTCCGCTTTTCATCCGGGTAAAAAGATCGAGGTTCTCTTCTATGCTGCGGTTCCTGTACTGGCTATCTACGCCCGGTTCAGTGGGAGTTCCTTTTTGTGCTGCAATTTCTTCAGCAGTACTGTGGTCAACATAGGCCAGGTTGTTTTGAACCAGTTTGACTGCAAAATCATATAGCGTGTCAAAATAGTCTGAGGTGTAGAGTTCATTTTTCCATTGAAATCCGAGCCATTTGATGTCTTCCTGCTGACTGTTTACATATTCGGTTTTCTCTGTAACCGGGTTTGTATCGTCAAATCTTAAATTGGTATAGCCGCCATATTTTTGGGTCAGTCCAAAATTCAGGCAAATAGCCTTGGCATGACCAATGTGCAGATAACCATTTGGCTCTGGTGGAAAACGAGTTATCAAAGTTTTGTATTTTCCGCTGTTTAAATCGTTTTCAATGATCTCTTCAATAAAGTTCAATGATCTTTCCTCACTCATAAAAACTGTAAATTTAGACTCCAAAGTTAACATAAAACCGCTAAAATAATTACTTTTACCTTTCACAATTCGTATAATTTATGAGCAGTACATTAAACAGACCAGTACGTGTTTTAGTCGCTAAAGTTGGGCTGGACGGACATGACAGGGGAGCAAAAGTGATTGCAACCTCGTTACGTGATGCAGGAATGGAAGTGATCTATACCGGTCTCCGCCAGACTCCTGAAATGGTCGTTAATACGGCTCTGCAGGAAGATGTGGATGCGATCGGAATTTCGATCCTGTCTGGCGCACATATGACAGTCTTTCCAAAGATTATCGCTGTAATGAAAGAAAAAGGATTGTCTGATGTATTGTTAACAGGCGGGGGGATTATTCCTGAGGGAGATATGCAGAAGCTGAAAACCCTCGGAGTGGGTGAATTATTTGCACCAGGTACAACTATGGTTACAATTGTTGATTATATTAAAAACTGGGTAGCTGAAAATAGAAATTTCTAAATTATGGATTATCAAAACATTATCTCAGAAATAAAAGATCAGGTCCTGCACCTGACAATTAATCGGGAATCTAAATTAAATGCATTGAATAAGGATACGCTGGCTGAGCTTGCAGATGCAATTTCTTTTGCAGAACGTCATGAAGATATTAGAGCGGTATTACTCACAGGAGCAGGAGAAAAAGCTTTTGTGGCGGGTGCTGATATCTCGGAATTCGCCCATTACAATGCCCGGGAGGGAGCAGAGCTGGCTGCTCATGGGCAGGCCACTGTATTTAACGCCATTGAGAACTGCTCCAAAGTTGTTTTAGCAGCCATCAATGGGTTTGCTCTTGGTGGGGGGCTTGAACTTGCAATGGCCTGTCATATCCGTATTGCTTCGGAGAATGCAAAACTAGGCCTGCCAGAGGTCACATTAGGATTGATCCCTGGTTATGGAGGAACCCAGAGGTTGACCCGCCTGGTTGGAAAAGGTCGTGCAATTGAGCTGATTGCTACAGCGGATATGATTACTGCTGCCAGAGCAGCAGAAATTGGGCTGGTTAACCACGTGGTTGCAGCATCAGATTTAAAAGCGAGGTGCTTAGAGATTTTAGATAAAGTTAAACTGCGTGCCCCATTGGCCATAACCAGTGCTATAAAAGCGATTAATGCTTCTTCAGATGCAAAGTTAGATGGGTTTGAAATTGAGATCAACGAATTTGGCAAGTGTTTTGATACTTCGGATTTTAAAGAGGGCGTTGGAGCCTTCCTGGAGAAGAGAAAACCATCTTTCAGCGGACGATAAATTTTGTGGCATTAGAATTGACCAGGAAAAAGTGTAGAAAATATTACACGATAAATTTATTTTTCTATATTTAAATATTAATAATATAGATCTTTTAGTACATATGAGAAGAATTCTTATTGTAGATGATGAGGTGAATATAGGCTTGCTTCTTTCTAAGTTCCTAACCAGGAACGGTTTCGAGGTCAATACAGCAACCACTGGAAATACGGCGATGGACTGTCTTTCAAGAGAAGCATTTGATCTGGTACTCTGTGATTACAGGCTGGATGATACCGATGGAAGAGAAATGCTGATCAAAATTAAAGAAAGCTATCCAAAAACAGGGGTGATCATCATCACTGGGTATTCCGACATCAAGCTTGCAGTAGAACTGATCAAGCTGGGCGCGCATGACTACATCACCAAGCCACTTTATCCGGACGAAATTCTAACAACGATCAATAAGGCGATAGAAACCCAGTATGCACTAAATGAAATTGGTGAAACAGGGAACTCCGGAGCGCCGGTTAAAGAGAAACCAGTCAAGTCTA
>NZ_DATMRL010000044.1:0-13539 GCF_035566355.1 Pedobacter sp. | reverse complement strand
CGGAGCAGGAAATAATGGAAACGTCAGTACAATTGATAATGGAAAAATCACTGTACCTTCAAACGTATGGAAAGTAGCTGTGATTATCCCTAATGGGAATGATGACTTAAGCCGCGTAACCAACACCACCAGGGTAATTGCCGTAAACACTCCAAACAACAATGCAGTAGACCCGGACTGGAAAAAATATATCGTGACTGTCAGGGACATTGAAAAAGCAACAGGTTACAACCTGCTAAACAATCTGCCGCAAAACATACAAGATGTCATAGAGACCAGAAAGGACTCCGGCAACTAACGCCACACTGGCCTCCCCGAAAAGGAGGCCTTTTTTGTACCCCCTATGTAAATATATTCCTTAAGTTTGCCTAATTCTAATCCATAGAACATTTGACAATGACTTATCAAGAAAAACTAACTGCAATACGTCAACAGATGAAGGCCGATGATGTTCAGGCCTATATTATTCCTTCTGCAGATCCTCACATGAGCGAATACCTGCCAAAACACTATAAATGCATTCCCTTTACGTCTGGCTTCCTGGGCTCTGCCGGCACGCTAGTGATCACAGCTGATTTTGCCGGTTTATGGACAGACGGGCGATATTTCGAACAAGCTGCCGAGCAATTGGAAGGCAGTGGTTTTGAATTGGTTAAACAAAAAGTACAACATGCGCCAGAATATATTCAATGGCTTGGTGAAACGCTACCAAAAGGTGCCACCGTTGCATCCGATGAAAAATTACTTTCTATCTTATTAGGGGATCTTTTAAACCAAACCCTTGCTGTAAAAGGCATATCCATTGTGCATAAAGATTACCTGAATCCCATCTGGGAGGGTCGCCCTGAACTACCTTCAGAATCTGCTTTTTTGATCGAAGAACAGCACATCGGCCAATCCGTAGCTTCCAAACTGACAGAGGTTAGAGCTGTTCTGCAAAAGCATCAAGCCGGTTATCACCTGGTTTCTTCACTGGATGATCTGGCCTGGTTATTCAATATCCGGGGAAAAGATGTGAGCTATAACCCTGTTGTACTGAGCTTTGCCCTCATCAGTGAAAAAGAAGCCTTCTTATTTATAGATCAGCATAAACTCAATACTGCGGAAAAAGAACAATTACAAAAAAGCGGCGTTCAATTGCAAGCCTATACAGACATTGAAAAGCACTTATCTAGCTTGCCTGAAAACAGCAGTATCTTTATTGATCCAAAAAGAAATTGCTATGCCTTTACAAAGGTTATTCCTGCAAGTGTAAAGATCATTAAAGAGACCAATCCCTCCACCCTTCTCAAAGCCATTAAAAACCAAACAGAACTGGCAAATACCCGTACCGCCATGGTTAAAGATGGTGTAGCCATTACCCGTTTTCTAAAGTGGCTAACGGAGAATATCGGAAAAACAAAAATCACCGAACTTTCAGCCGCGGCAAAACTTCGTGGCTTCCGGGAAGAACAGGAAGGCTTTGTTGGCGATAGTTTTACCACTATTAGTGCTTACAGAGCACACGGTGCTTTGCCACACTATTCGGCAACTCCTGAAAGCGATGCAGAACTTAAACCCGAGAGTTTGTACCTGGTGGATTCCGGCGGCCAGTACTTTTACGGAACGACCGATATTACCCGTACCATTTCTTTGGGAGAGAATACCGACGAAGAGAAAAAGGACTATACCCTGGTACTTAAAGGTATGATTGATGGCTGCAAATCCCGCTTTCCTAAAGGAACCTGCGGCTACCAGATCGATGCAATTACTCGCAAACCCATTTGGGAACACGGCATCAATTACGGCCACGGAACCGGTCATGGCGTAGGTTATTTCCTAAATGTACATGAGGGTCCCCAGGTCTTTAACCCGACCAATAATCCGGTAGCCATTGAACTGGGCATGATTACTTCTATAGAACCAGGTATATACCGTCATGGAAAACATGGCATCCGAATAGAAAATCTGGTGACCACCATTAACGATATCAGTAATGAATTCAATGAGTTTTACGCTTTTGAGGCTTTAACTATTGCCCCGATCAGCACGGCAATTGTTCAAAAAGAATTACTGGAACAGAGCCAAATCAACTGGCTGAATGAATACAATGCATTAGTGTTCGAGAAAATAAGCCCTTTCTTAAATGCAGAAGAAAAGAGCTGGCTTGAACAAGAAACCCGGAAGATCTAAGCAGGTAAGCTGATCTTACCCATTACTACTGAAGGCAGTCCAGGGCGGTTTCCAAAATCAAGCCGCCCTCCTGTTACACATTCATTGGCCAACAGACCAAATAAAACAGCCTCTTTTGCATCCGGATCTACTTCCAACTCTTTAGTGTCCTTCAATTTTTTATTCAATTTCAAACTCAGTTTCTCCGCCAATAAAGGGTTGTGCATTCCACCCCCGCTCATATAAATTTCGAAATCTTCTCTCCCTCCCATGGAACGCGTTATGGCCTCCACAATTCCAACAGCTGTAAATTCGCAAAGTGTCGCGAGAACATCTGTATTGGAAATTCCTTCCTGACCGGATTGATGTATCGCATTTTTCAGGTAATCCAGATTGAACAGTTCCGGCCCCGTTGTTTTTGGAAAGGCCAGTCCAAAGAAATCATTGTTTAGCAATTCCTTTAACAAAGCTTCGTTTAGCCTCCCTTCAGAAGCCAGGGCTGCATTTTCATCATATTGCTTGCCCGGATAATGCAATTGTACAAACTGGTCCATTAAGGTATTTCCAGGGCCTACGTCTGTAGAAAAAACAAGGTCAGGGCGACGGCCTGAAGGCAGATAAGTAAAGTTGGCAATCCCGCCTATATTGAGTAAGATCCGATTCTCGTCTACACTTGAAAAGATCAGATAATCTCCATAAACAGCCAGCGGAGCACCTTCCCCTCCGGCGGCAATGTGTTTTTGCCGAAAGTCACTGACGGTAATGATTCCCGTTTTCACAGCAATATGATCTCCGTCGCCAATTTGAAGCGTTGCATTCGGATAATTTTTATGCTGATGCTTAGAAAAAGGGGCATGATAGATGGTTTGTCCATGGCTGGCAATCAGATCTACTTCGGCAGCCGGAAAATTCCAGTCTCTGAGACAATCTAAAATCAGCTGTGCATGAAATGTACCGATATAAGCATTTAACAAGGTCACTTTTTCCAGGTCCACCAGCGTTTTAAAGGAAACTGATTTCAGTTCCTCCTTAAATTCAGGAAGGTAGCTGATCGTTTTAAAATGCAGAAGCTCAGTTTTGGTCGAAATGCCTGATCCTGTAAAACGGCATAAAGCGACATCCAATCCGTCAAGAGAAGTCCCCGACATCAACCCAATAATTATTCTGGATGGTGCAGCAGAAAGTTCTGCCAGTTTCTGTAGGTCTTTGTTCATAGGAATATTAGGTTATTCAACTCAAAATACAACTTTATAGAGTTTGTCCGGATAATCAAGTTTGGTACTTTTTCTGTTTCCGTTGTACGTAATATGCATAATATTACTCTGATCATCAAAAAGATCATACATAAATGTATTCAGGATCTCCAGATCTTTTAGCCCTTTAACAGGAACAGATTCAATATACAATACAGTGGCTTCATTATCTTTTTCAAATCCAAGATAATTCAGGCCAATCACCTTGCCTCGCGTTTTCAACTGCAGGTGCTGGACTGCATATTTTTTAACCAGCTCGTCCATCACAGCATGTTTAGCCACAGAAGTAAGGTCAGCATGCACCTTAAATGCTTTAGTTAAAGCATTTTCCAAATCATCGGTAAACAATCTGCAGCTGATCTCTACGGTTGCACCTTTAGCGGTATAATTCAACTCCATACTGCTCAAATGCAGGGGGTGTCTTTTTTCCAAGGGTTTCACAGGCAAAAATCCCAGGATTAGGTAACAAATTAATAGCGTTTGGTTTAATATTATAGTCATCGGGTGTATCCTGTTTTCAGAATACAAAAAAACAGTTTAAATTTAAATTCGCATAAGTTTTACAAATGAAATCTACAAAAGCTTTATTTTCCATCTCCATGGCGCTGGTTTGTTCTTCGGCCGTGTTCGCACAGAACATCAGGAACAATCCAGAAAGTAACCATGGCAATAAATTTGAACAATTAGGCACCATTTTGACCACGCCGAATGAACAAAGAACGGCCAGTGGTGCCCCAGGCATAAAATACTGGCAGCAAAAAGCAGACTACAACATCAAATGCAGTCTTGATGAGAAGGAACTTAAGTTAAACGGCAGTGAAACTATTACTTATTCCAACAATTCTCCTGATGTATTGACTTATATCTGGCTGCAACTGGATGAGAATGAGCACAACAACCTCAACAATTCCGGATATCAAAGCAGTACCCTGATGCCGCAAAGCACCACCACTCAGGCATTGGATAAATTTCAGTATGATGGAAGCGATAATGGTTATGGGGTTAAGATCAGCAAAATTACTGACGCACAGGGAAGGACTTTGAAATACACCATCAATAAGACCATGATGCGTGTAGAAATGCCTGTGCCCCTTGCTTCCGGTCAAAAATTTATATTTAATGTAGACTGGAGCTATAAAATCGGTAACCGTATCGCCATGGGTGGCCGTGGTGGTTATGAGTACTTTCCTGAAGATGGAAATCATTTATTTACCATGACCCAATGGTATCCCCGCTTATGTGTATACAGCGATTTTCAAGGCTGGCAAAATCATCAGTTTACCGGGCGGGGCGAATTTGCACTAACCTTTGGGGATTTTAAAGTACAAATTACAGCTCCTGCAGATCATATTCTTGGTGGTACAGGAGAATGCGTAAACTACGAAAAGGTATTATCACCGGCCCAGTTGTCCCGCTATAAACAATCTAAAACCGCGACAGAACCTGTTGAGATCGTTACCCTTGAAGAAGCAAAACAGGCTGAAAAAAATAAGAGTACCCAAACCAAGACCTGGATTTTTGAGGCAAAAGATGTACGGGATTTTGCCTGGACCTCTTCCAGAAAATTCATCTGGGATGCCATGGCACAGCCTATAGAAGGCAAATCTGTAATGTGTATGAGTTTTTATGGCAAAGAAGCTTATGGCCTTTACCGGAAGTTTTCTACAAAAGCAGTTGCCCATACCATAAAAACCTATTCTCATTTTACCATTCCATACCCATACCCGGTTGCCCAAAGCATTGAGGCCGCCAATGGTATGGAGTATCCTATGATCTGTTTCAACTATGGCCGTACTGAAAAGGATGGAACTTATACCGAAACCTCTAAAAATGGAATGCTGGGCGTTATTATACATGAAGTTGGACACAATTTCTTTCCAATGATTGTGAATAGCGATGAACGTCAGTGGACCTGGATGGATGAGGGTTTAAACTCCTTTGTAGAGTACCTTACAGAGGAACTTTGGGACAATAAGTTTCCCACCAAGAAAGGACCTGCCTATACAATTGTAGACTACATGAAATTACCAAAGAACGAACTGGAGCCTGTTATGACCAATTCTGAGAATATTGTTCGCTTTGGTCCTAATGCCTATTCAAAGCCCGCAACTGCACTAAATATCCTAAGAGAAACCATCATGGGCAGGGAATTATTTGACTATGCCTTTAAAGAATATGCCAGACGATGGGCCTTTAAACATCCAACACCTGCAGACTTTTTCAGAACGATGGAAGATGCCAGTGGTGAAGATCTCGACTGGTTCTGGAGAGGCTGGTTCTATGGTACTGATGCTTGCGATATCTCTTTAGATTCCGTAAAATTTGCAAAAGCGGACGTCAATGCCAACGTTCCCCCGTCAACATCTTCCATGATCAAATTAGAGCGGCCACTTGTCAATGCATTTGAAGACCTTTCTAAAATCAGAAATAAGGAAGATAAGTCTATCAGTTTCTATACAGACAAAGATCTGAAAACCAGAGACTTTTACTGGAAGTATGACAGAGGACTGGAAAAATACGACGACATGGAACGTAAGCAAGTCAACACACCGGCCCTGGAACAATTAAACAGCACCGACAAGTCTAAATATGCAGGTAAGTTCTTCTATGAACTGTCCTTTAGCAATAAAGGAGGATTAGTAATGCCTGTTATTGTGGAATTTACTTACACTGACGGCACAAAAAGAATAGACAGGATTCCGGCACAGATCTGGCGCCTGAACGAAAACAATGCCTCCAAATTCTATGCGGAAGATAAAGAAGTTGCCGCGATAAAGCTGGATCCTATGCGGGAGACAGCAGATATCGATGAAAGCAACAATACCTGGGGTGGCCAGGCACAAGCCACTAAATTTCAATTGTTTAAACAAAAAGCAAATGCTGCTGCCGCCCGGGGGCAGTCTACCGGACTGAATCCAATGCAGGCAGCAGAGAAAAAATAAAGCGACCCTAATTTCTACTCAGGCTCATCTCCATTTCGAGATGGGCCTTTTTTGCATCTTCTCTCGTCATCTTCACCGTCAAATGGGTAAAGAACTCCAGATAAGAATCCAGCAAAGGAAAAACATGGTCTTTATGCAATTGAGCTATATTCGCCTCCGCAAAGAAAAAATACGGGGTGTTTTTTACACCTTCTTTTAATTTGCTGTATTTATTGGTACTTAATTGCAGTACCTGATCATTGCTTTTATCGAATACCTGATACAAAGGGAACAATGATTTATTGAGCTTCTCCCCTTCAATAGCCTTTTGCCTTTTCAAGTAATCCAGCAAACCACCTGTTTTTGTAGTCAACGTCATCCGCATATCCGGAACTCTGATCTCCTTAAGCACTTTTTGTTCCGTCTTCTCAAAATCGTCGTTATAGGTATATGTAATTAGGGTATCGGTCTGTTTGATTGATTTGTTGAGCACCAGATCTGTATACCCCTTATAATATTTATTTAAGCTGTCTGCCGAAAGTTCAATCCCAGCAATTGTCCAAAATTTATTCAAATGAAAATTCGCTGGTTTGGCATTCAGCCATATTTTCAGCATTGCGTCGGTATTGTTATCCAGATCTGTACTTACATAAGATTTTTCGGAAACGTCAAGCCCCTTTATAGGAACAGACCCCTCTAACGAAATCGCATTATCTTTTACTTCTCCCGCTCCGGAAAATCCATCAAAAATATAAGCCAGGTGGCCTTTTATCTTCAATAGGCTTTGCAGCTTTTGATCTCCTTCATCCAATAGATTCCTTTTATTCAGTACATCCAGAAGAATGGTTCTGGTCTGTTCTCTTTTGAAAGAATAAGACAATGCCATTTCCTGTTCATTATAGGCAACGCATAATTTCCCATCTGCACTGATGCCGAAAACCTGTCCGCCCGCTATATTCTCGAAATTATGGATCTTCAGGGCCTTTTTAAGGTATAATTTAAGTGCTGCTGTATCTGTGAGCTGTAAAGAACAAAAGAAGGTCTCAGCAGACTTAGAACGTACATTGTAAATGAAAAGACGGGAAGGAATAGAAAAGCCCTTGGGAATGGCTATCTCTTCGTTCTCCCAGACTAGAAATTTTGGAGGATTCCTCCAAAAGCTCAAAGCATTACTTTCCAGTATACCATCCAGATCAATCTTAAATAAGAGAGCAGCCTCGTTATGGATCCGATTCTTCCGGGATTGGTATTTTCTGTATTGAAGGTAACCCAATACAACGATCAGCAACAGCAGGATAACCGCTGCCGATCTGGTCCATATTTTCTTCATGAACTATTTTTTTGCTTCCTCTATCAGAGAGAAAAGGTATTTTAAAGCATTCGGCTGGCTCGCCGGAATATCCATACTCACCTCTCCCGAAATTGCATTTCCTTCAATAGGATTAGATTTCATATAGATATCTCCAATTGAATTTAAGAGTTTATTTGCTTTTTCTACCTTTGCTGTATTGCCGATTTCTTCCGCAGGTATCTTCCCCGCAAGTTTCTTTGAACTGAAATAGGCCGCATAATTCGCATTGCTCAGCATCTTTTTATGTCTGGAGGATACTTTAGCTACGTAACGGTCTCCTGCAATCTGCGCCATCTCCTCAGCATTGCTCCCCAAAAAGATCATGTCTTTTTTAAGTGCAAAAAAAAGTGACATCGGACTCTTAGGGATAGACAGCTCATAATAACCCTGATTATTTTTAACGAATTCCTTCTTTACACCATAAGCAATCAACTTATTAATCAGCTGATGATCTTCAGAAGAAAACATCAGCAGGAAATCCGGCAAGGTCTCTTTCTTGGTTTTGGTCACCTCTTTGGTTTCAAAATTCTCTTCGTTGTACTCATAAGACTTATAGGAAACTTCCTTTTGGCTAAGGCCATTAAAAATAAACAATCCATCTCCCTTAACCACCTTACTCACCGCATCTTCATCCAGCAAAAGAGAGAAAAGATCACTGGCCATACCAATCTCATCTCCGTAAGCAGAACCGTAAAATCTGGAGATAATCTTTGGATAGGCCTCCAGATAAGCTTTAGTATCGGCGGCATAGGCCATATATCCGATAAGTTTATTTTCGTTTACATATTGGAGAAACTTTTTGTTCAGTTTTCTCTTATTGACCTTTTTAAAGATATCGGCCATATCCTGATCAAAGTGCATAGCAGTGCCGATCTTTATATTTTTGTCTTCCAGATAAAGTTTTGCCACCACACTTCCGTATCCCTTGAACATACTTTTACCGTCAAAGTAACGGTTGGAGGGCATATAGCCGCCGATTAATTTATCAAGCCCGGCAATCCATACAGAAATTTCGGCATGCCCGTCAATACTTTTTACATAGTCCTTGTTGTCCAGAACAGAGGTCGATTCTCCTTTGGCTACAAAGTCATCTGCCTTTTGTTGCACACATTTAGCAATGGCTCTTTTTTTGAGTGCCAGTTGTTGGGAATAACCATTATCCATCCCATAGGCCGGAGCTGCAGCCACACTGTCGGCCATTGCTACAGCTTCTGTAGGATCTGCTTCCTCCTCCTTTATCTGAACTGGTTTTTTCCTTACCGGCCTGGCTTTACGCTTTTTCGAATGTACTTTACCTTTTTTCTTTGCACCCGATGCTTTTGTTTTGGTCACTTTAGTTTTCCTCACAGCAGGTTCCTGTATTTCCGTTGTGTCATAAGTTGCTGCAACAGTATCAACAACAGTACTGTCAATTGCTACCGCAGCTGTATCCGTAATCCCAATGGAAGTTTGTGCAGCAGGGTAAAGATAAGATGTCTTCCCCTCTCCTTTGATAAAATACAGGGTATTCTCATTCCAGCGTGTTAGCTCTGTAGAATCCAGATTATAATAGGTTCTCCAATTCCCCGCAGTATTGAATTTTAATCCGGAACTGGTATATAGTTCATCCAGCTTTGCGGCATTCTTTACCGGAGCCAGCAAGCAGTGGTAACTTACACTGTCGTTACCCTGATTGTAATAGTAAAAATCGGCTGATAAGTTAAAACCAAGTTCTTCCACCTGGCTCACTTTACTTTTGGTAGATCTCGAAACTTTATCCAGGATTTTTTTCCCGAGGAAGGTCTGATTAAATTCATTTGTTGACATCAGCTCCAGCATATTTTTCCCTTTAAGGGTAGCTACCACAAGCGCATCTGAAGGTATTTTGCGTTGAAGATCTTGTGCTTTAAGTTCGGTTACGAGAAAAATAACGCTGAGCGTCAACGTTAATTTAGTAAGAAAATTCATGATAATAGAGTTTTAAATAGGTAGGTAAGATTTATTTTGACAGCGTAATTCTATTGGAAATATTGGTTTTGCCATTGATCAGGCCGAGCATTCCTGTTCGTACCATCACCGCCTTTTTGCTTGCGGAAACTTTTGCCAGAGGATTTGTACAAACGGAAACCGGCACCTCAAAACGATAGATACTCGTATAGGTGGCCTCTTTAAATACATTTTTCACTTCTGGTTTTAGCTTATTGTATTGAACCAATGCTTCTTTATGATGAGCATAATTTCGCTCAAAAACATGATTTGCCGCGCTAAAGCTATAAGAAGAACTACTTATGGCATTCACTTTTAGTTTTTTGAGCACGTTCTGGCTGATGTTATTGATATTGGATATATTGTTAAAGGAGAAACTCACGCTCGCGATGAAATTCTCCAGGTCCAGTTTCCGGCTTACATTAGTAATTCCTTTTGAATTTTTCAGATAAGTCACTACCTCATCCATTTCCTTTTGGATCTTTTGCTTGGAGGGAATCTTGTAGCCGTTCACACTATCCAAAAGCAGGATCGAAGCAACCTTGGTTTTGCTCTGGCTGAGGTTTACGGTAAGGTTAACTGTACCTGTCCCATTGTCAGACAGATTAATTTCTTCTACAATCTGGAAGCAAGAACTGCAACAGCAGGCCACAAGGATCAGAAACAGGTAAAGATACCCCTTCATTATCAGTTATTTGATCACTTTTAATAAATAAGCGCCATAACCGCTTTTCACCAATGGCTCTGCTACTTTGTTCAACTGTTCTTTATCGATAAAGCCCATCCGGTAAGCTACCTCTTCTATACAACCAATTTTCAGGCCTTGTCGTTCTTCTATCACCTGTACAAACTGTCCGGCCTGCATTAAGGAAGCAAAGGTTCCTGTATCCAGCCATGCTGTTCCCCTGCTCAGTACACCTACTTTCAATTTACCTTGTTCCAGGTAAACCTTATTAACATCTGTAATCTCGTACTCCCCACGAGGGGACGGTTTAATGTTTCTCGCAATTTCAACCACGCTATTATCATAGAAATACAATCCTGGCACAGCATAGTCAGATTTAGGGGCAGCAGGCTTCTCTTCAATGGAAACCGCATTGTTCTCCTCATCAAATTCCACCACACCATAACGTTCCGGATCTGCGACCCTATAGGCAAATACCACTCCACCATCCGGATCCGAACTTCCCTGGAGCAGTTTAGCCATTCCGTCACCATAAAAAATATTGTCGCCAAGTACCAGGGCTACTTTATCCTGGCCGATAAAATCAGCACCAATCACGAATGCCTGCGCAAGACCATTTGGTTCAGCCTGAACTGCATAAGAAAACTTACAGCCTAAACGACTGCCATCACCCAGGAGTTTCTCGAAATTTGGAAGGTCATGTGGGGTAGAAATGATCAGAATCTCTCTGATCCCGGCCAGCATTAAAGTAGACAAAGGATAATAGATCATCGGTTTATCATAAACCGGCATCATTTGTTTACTCATTACTAAGGTTAAAGGGTGCAACCTTGTGCCACTTCCACCTGCTAAAATTATTCCTTTCAAAATTCGGAGTCCGTTAGTTTTATATGATTTATTTATTTATCTGCAATTATAAGCTATTTTCCAATTCTGCATACCATTCCGCACCATATTTACGAATTAAAGGTCCTTTTAGAAACTGGTAAACCGGAACTTTTAATTCACGGCCGAAGGTACAGGCATCTTTACAGATACTCCACCTGTCATAATTCAATACGTCGAACTCTGGATAATGCGTAATTCGAATCGGGTACAAATGACAGGAAATCGGTTTTTGCCAATCTACAAGCCCTTCTTCATAGCCCTTCTCTATGGCGCATTTGGTAATGCCATTTTCAAAAGTAACATAAGCACATTCTTTGTTCCCATCCACACATGGTGTGGTCAGGTCTCCATCCTGATCGACAACAGATGTACCATATTCCTCGATTGCAGCAATTCCTTTCGGTGCCAGCAAATGTCTGATCTTTGGATAAATTTCTTCCAGAACTGCCTTTTCAGCTTGCTCAAGTGGAGCACCTGAATCTCCTTCTACACAACAGATCCCTTTACATTTATTGAGGTTACACACAAAGTTTTCGCTGATCACATCCTCATGGATTAGCGTATTTTGAACTTCTATCATCTTATTCATCAATTTTAGCCAGAGGGTATTTAAGCCCCGTAGCTGATTTTAATTCCATAGTCACCGCACCAACAAGTATCTCTACCTGAGCTTTTACCGGGACGCGGTTCCCGTCATCAGTAATCCAGAGGTAAAGCCTGCTGTCTTTCCTGAAAATCCTTCCAGGCTGTATAGAAGGACTAAATTTAAGACATCTGATCTTACCCAGCTTCGTCTTGATCACTTCCTTTCCGATATATTCAATTTTCAGCTGGCTAATCCCATCCTGCAGGAAATAGTTCAGCGCAAACTGGTCACCTGATTTGATATTGGCAATATTCAGGCTTCTTGCAAAATAGTACGCAGAAACCAGATCAAAGGTCTGGTTCGTAGGCCCGGTAAATGTACCCCGGTTAGAAACAACCTGCCTGCTGTGCTGCGTAAACCTTGCTTTATCTGCCCTTTTATAACCTCCTTCACGGATATTTTCCTGATAAAAATAAGGGGTTAACGTTTCCTTATCGATATAGGAATCGTAATGATCCCTGATCTTATAAAAAATATCAAAGGTTCCCGACGTTTCCCCGTCCACCGATAATTTATAAACAGGCTTGTTGTCAAACTTCATGTCTGTATTCAGAACTTTCAGTGTTCCCTCTGCTGCCGTAATAAAGCCATATCTTAATTTATACTGAAGTACCTCCCCGGCCTGAAAGACCGGCTCCTTTTTTAAAGGCAATTCCTGTGCATAGACCTGTACGCTGACTAATAAACTTCCTATAAGGAATAAAAAGGCAAATCTCATACAGAATTTATGCAAGAATCCTTCCAAAATCCTTAATCCTTACGTTTATAGATCGGAACAGTGGAACACGGCTCCCCATACATAATGCTTTTCACAACAGGAAGCAGCAGATTGGTCAGTTCCACATAAGCCGAAACCGGAACATCAATGTCTGCACAACCCTTAACAACAACTCTTTCGCCAGCTAAAGAATCCAGATCTATATTGGTCAGTGATTTTGCAAACAACACCGATTCCAGGACATCCAAGCCCCCAAAGACAACCTCATTGGCGTAAGGCTTCATTTTGCTCGCCAGCAGCATATAAGCCCAGGTAGGCACAATAGCATCAGCCGAACAAATAACTGCTATATTTTTATCCTGGTACTGAGACCAGTCATGATTCTTTATAAACTCACGAAAATCCTTTTCCCGCAGCATCAAGCCATGAAAAAGATTTTCTTTAATATCATAGACTACACGCTCACCCTTATTGTAATACTCTTCCAGATTGATCGTGATTAACCCACTGGCACTAACTTTATTAACAAAATTCTCCTGAATATCCATGGCATCTAAAAATAAAAAAACCGGAAGCGATATACTTCCGGTTACAAAATTACGTAAAATAAGATTAATAGAATTTCACCCTATTGTCTTTTATCTTGCTTTTATCCTGTAATGCCTGGAACGCTGCACCTAATGCACGCTGTCCAACACCCAGTAACATAGTTTCTTTTTGTTTATACGTATTCGCCAATGGAGCAGGATTGCTAAATGCACTTACTGTAAAGGCATAAACACCATGATCTCCTGCAACAGGACTGGAAATTTTATTTACAGCAGAACCAAATACAGTACCAATCAATTTGTTTTCCTGGCCCACGCCCGGAAGTACTGGGTTACCAAAAACAATATTCTCAACCGGTACCACTGGTTTAGCCACCTTTTGTGCAACCTGATCTAAACTACCTGCACCTTTC
>NZ_DATMRL010000043.1:0-9849 GCF_035566355.1 Pedobacter sp. | reverse complement strand
AGTAATTCATCAGTGCATCAAGCCCCAGTCCGAAAGAGGAAGCCAGGATGGTTCCCATGGTCAGATCGGGCTGTACGGCGCCGGAGGTACCTATGCGAATGATGTTTAAAGAGGTCAGGTCCTTTTTTATTTCGCGGGATTCGAGGTCTATATTCACCAGGGCATCTAATTCATTGATGACGATGTCAATGTTATCTGTGCCAATACCGGTGGATAAAACAGTTAGGCGCTTTTGCCCAAGGTAGCCGGTATGGGTGATGAACTCTCTTTTTCCTTTTTTGAGCTCTATCCGGTCAAAATATTTGGTGATTTCGGAAACGCGGTCCGGATCTCCTACAGTTATGATGGTATTGGAAATGTCTTCAGGTCTTAAATTCAGGTGATAAACACTTCCGTCTTCATTGATCACCAAGTCTGATTCTGATAATTTGCTCATCGTATATAGAGTTAATTTTGTTAAATGGTACTGAGATAGGTTGCTTTTACACTGTCTATGCTTTCTAAACGGTCAATGACCTTATTTAGTTTTAGCTTCCGGATTTCAATGTCCATGCTGCAGTTGGTATCGAAGGATTGCTGTTTAACCGCAAGGTCTTCATCTTTGATAACTTTCATCACGTCATTCATACTCAGGTAATCAAAAGTGATCCTGTATAGGTCATTGACAGTTTTTTGAATTTTCACGGCATGGTCCAGCGCATCTATGGTAGCATTTTTATAGGCGTTGATCAGTCCCGGTACACCTAAAAGTGTTCCTCCGAAATAGCGGACCACGACCACCAGGATATTGGTGAGGTCTGCAGATAACAGTGTATTTAATATGGGTCTTCCCGCGGTTCCTGAGGGTTCTCCGTCATCGTTTAGCCGGAATACGCTTCTGTCTGGACTTAAACGCAGTGCCCAGCAGAAATGCCTGGCTTTAGCATGCTCAGATCTGAGGCTAAGCAGGATGGACTTTACTTCATCTTCGCTGCTGATGGGATAGGCATAGCCAATAAATTTACTTCCCTTATCTTTAAAAAGTCCTTCGGATGACTGTTCAATGGTATTATAGGTATCTTCAAAAAGCATGCAACTGAGCTAAGGTGATCAAAATGATAGAGGCAAGGGCCAGCAAGAGTCCGATATAATTGATTTTGATGAACTTTTCTTTAAAGATGATCAGTCCAATTAGACTACCTAGAATAATAACGCCCATGTTCATGGCCGCAAATACGGTTGAGGGGTTACTGGCCAATGCCTGATGGGCTTTGAGGTAAAAAAAGATATTGCCAAAATTGAAGGCCCCCAGGATACAGCCGCATAAAAAATTGACCAGTTCCAGCTTCTGTTTTTTTACGATGGCCAGATAGCCAATAGCGATCAGGGAAATGACAAATGAAAGCCCAAATACCAGCACTAATGAAGTGGTAAAGGGCATGGATTGTACCTGTGCTATTTTTTTAAACAGAACGTCAATAATGCCGAAGCCTGTAAATACCACGGTTGGATAGATCCAGTCGGAAATTTGGCCACCGCTTCTCTTGCCCTGTTTTTTAAATAAGGTAAGGAGTATAGCGACTATCCCGGTGAGCAGGCCTGCAAGTTTTAATCCGCTGATGCTTTCTTTAAACAGGAAATAGGAAGCGAGTATGGGGATAAAAAGAGACAAGCGCTGGGCAATGTCTGATTTTGCAATTCCAATATTTTTAATTGAGGCGGCCAGTATCCAGAAGACAACAGGTAATAAGATACCAAGCCCGATATATATTGGTGATGGTGCCTGGAGCAGGTCTCCTAACTTTGGCCTGAAAAACACCAGGCTAAATAAGATAGCGAACAGATAGTTCCAGGTAACAGCCTGGATTACATTGATCTTATATCGCTTGGCGAGTTTTAGAAAAACAGCGACAGTAACACTGCAAAAAATACTTAAGAGGATGTATATCATTAGGACGACGTATTTTTATATAGAATGAGTTGATCTTCATTTATTGGGGAAACACTTACAATATTCCCATTAATCCGGGGTGCAGAAATGCCGGATTCCCAACTTACAGTGGATGTTAAAACCCTTGCTTCATCCCATAAATTTGATGAAAGGAACTGATTTAAGATATTGGCACCGCCTTCAATCATGACCGATTGTATATCCATCAGGTAAAGCTGGAAAGCGATTTTTTGCGGCAGGTAGTATTGCATATCTTCCATTTGAATGTAATGCAGGTTATTAACTACATCTGTTTTTAATTCATTGAAAATAATGGTCTTAACAGTATCGTTATAAATATTCTTATCAGATGGAATTTCGAGTTTTCTATCGATAACGATCCGGATTGGATTTTTTCCATGCCACGCTCTGGTGGTGAGTTCCGGATTATCGATCAATACGGTTTTTTTGCCAACCAGAATGGCATCTTCTTCGCTTCTCCATTTATGAACCAGTTTTTTGGAAAGTGCACCTGTAATCCATTGCATGGAAGGTTTTAGTGGTGCAAAAAATCCATTGGCTGTTTGTGCCCATTTTAAAATGATATAGGGCCTTTGTTTTTCTATTCTGGTAAAAAAGCGCCTGTTGAGCTGTTTGCATTGTTCTTCCAAAACGCCATGGATGACTTCTATGCCGGCATTTTGCAGCTTGGATATGCCTTTGCCGTTGACATCAGGGAAGGGGTCTCTGTTGCCTATGACTACTTTTTTGACCTGGTGTCTGATCAGCAGATCGGCACAGGGTGGGGTTTTACCAAAATGTGCACAAGGCTCCAGGCTTACATATACTGTGGCTTCTTTTAACAGGCTTTCGGCTTGTTCGCCATATTTTTCCAGTACAGAATGAATGGCGTTCACTTCTGCGTGTGCCTGCCCGATTTTTTGGTGATAACCTTCACCGATAATTTCATGATTGTTGACGATGACGCAGCCGACCATTGGATTTGGGCTTACAGAAGCCATTCCTAATTCTGCCAGTTCCAGGCATCGCTGCATATATAATTCATCTCTCATTAGGGCAAAAGTAAGGTATATTGTTTGATTTAGTTACTTTTACAGGCCATGAATTTTAAAGAACTAAGAGACCTTTTTATTAGTGAAGGCGCTGAAATTTATAACCAGGAAGAGGCTTCTGCATTGTTTTACAGGATGCTAGATCAGCTATTGGGCTGGAGCAGAACGAAGGTAATGACTCATTTGGATAAAGATATTGAGGCTTCTGATTTGTCCAAATACCTGAAAGTTTTGGAAAAACTGAAGGCTGGACAACCAATTCAGTATATTTTTGAAGAAACGTGGTTTTATGGATTTCCTTTCAAGGTAAATTCTGCGGTTTTGATTCCTCGTCCGGAAACGGAAGAACTGGTTCATTGGATTATTGAAGTGCTGAAAGGCCGGAATGGGGGAAGCTTGCTGGATATAGGTACCGGGAGTGGATGCATTGCTGTTGCGTTGAAGAAATCATTGGATGGTTTCCATGTTTCTGCTTTGGATATTTCTGCAGATGCACTTGAGGTGGCTCAATATAATGCTTCTATTAATAAGGTAGTTGTAAATTTTATAGAGGCTGATATCCTGGCGTATTCAGGAACCGAAAGTTTTGATCTGATTGTGAGTAATCCTCCGTATATAAAGGAGGATGAGAAGCCGGAAATGCATGAAAATGTGTTGGCTCATGAGCCTCATGGTGCTCTTTTTGTGAGTAATGAAAATCCCTTGATTTTTTATAAAGCCATCGCTGATTTTGCGTTGGTGCATTTGAATCCGCAAGGCTTACTTTTTTTTGAGATCAATGAATATCTTGGTAAGGAAACGGTTGATATGCTGGGGTTCAAAGGCTTTAAACAAATTACGCTTAAAAAGGATATGCAAGGTAAGGACAGAATGGTGAGTTGTATGCGATAATACCTTGTCTTCTAGTTTCTTGGGTGGAACTGAGTA
This sequence comes from Pedobacter sp., assembly GCF_035566355.1. Lineage (GTDB taxonomy): Bacteria > Bacteroidota > Bacteroidia > Sphingobacteriales > Sphingobacteriaceae > Pedobacter. Next base: position 5,940 of record NZ_DATMRL010000043.1, on the reverse strand, counting down.
ATGATACCCTGCAGGTAATCTCTGTCCAGATGGGTGTAAATTTCTGTAGTGGTGATATTGGAATGTCCCAGCATTTCCTGCACTGCACGCAGGTCTGCGCCGCCTTCTACTAAATGTGTTGCAAATGAATGCCTTAAGGTATGCGGACTGATACTTTTGTTTAGGCCAATTTGCTCTGCCAGGCTCTTGATCATGGTAAAGACGGATATCCTGGAGAGACTTGTGCCCGTTCTGTTGAGAAAGATAAAATCTTCATTCCCTTTTTTGATGTTGAGATGTACTCTGATCTCCGTGATGTAAATACGAATGAGATGAAGTGCGGTTGCGCCTATGGGAATAATCCTTTCTTTATTTCCTTTACCGGTTACTTTAATAAATTCGGATTCAAGGTTGAGGTCGGAGATTTTTAAGCCGGTTAGCTCTGAAACACGGAGGCCACAGCCGTAGAGTACTTCTATAATGGCCTTGTTTCTCATGCCTTCGGGCTTTGAGGCATCAATTGCTCCAATGAGTTCATTAATTTCGTGAATGCTTAACACGTCCGGGAGCTTTCTACGAATCTTTGGCGTTTCGAGTAGTTCTGAGGGATCGGTCTGGATGAGTTTTTCCAGAAGCAGGTAGCCGAAATAAGCCTTTAGACCTGAAATGATCCTTGCTTGTGTATTGGGAAGTACACCCAGTTCATGAAGCCAGACCAGGAATGCCTTTAAATGTTCGGTATGGATGTCTTTAACCTGCAGACTGAGGTTTACCGCGTCCAGGTATTGGCTGAGTTTGGCTACATCGTTCAGATAGGCGTCAACAGAGTTTCCGGAAAGTGCACGTTCCAGTTTGAGGTAACTTTTGAATTCTTTTAGGTAGGGATGGATTATCACACAAAAATTTTATACTGTAAATTTTTACCATTATGTTTGACGGGATGAAGATACAAATTATAAATGGACCAAATTTGAACCTTTTAGGGGTAAGGGAACCTGGTGTTTACGGTAACGAGAGTTTTGAGAATTATCTGGTGCGGTTGAAGGAACACTATAAAGAGGTTGACATTCATTATTATCAGAGCAATGTAGAAGGGGAGTTGATCAACAAACTGCATGAAACTGGTTTTTCATTTGATGGTATCATTTTGAACGGAGGCGGGTATACGCATACTTCTGTGGCGATTTCTGATGCAATTGCCGCCATAAAGACGCCAGTTATAGAAGTGCATATTTCTAATATTTACGCAAGAGAGGAATATCGCCATGTTTCCATCACGGGCAAAAATTGCAAAGGTATTTTAACCGGATTTGGGATGGACGGTTACAGGCTGGCCATAGCGCACCTGATCCACCCATTATAGGGTTATTTGAATTCGATACCGCTGAATTTTCTGATTTTCTTAATGAAAAAGCTGTAAACAATACTGGAATGTAGTACGCCTGTATGTTGTTTATAGGGGATCTGTTTAGCTGTTCTTTTTTTGCGTGTTGCAGAAAGATGTTTAAAAAAGTGAAAATGAGCTTTGGATACGGCCATTGCAAATTTTACTTCTCCTTTTAACAGGAAATGGAGCAATGCAGCAAAATCAATGAAAAAACGGATAAATATCCTTGAAAACACTTCTGGTGCGGGAAGGTTTTTTTGCATGATCATCAGGTTATTCCTGAAATTCAAATAGGTTTTAAATGGATTGGTGGCGTTTAACGAACCACCACCTACGTGATAAACTTCGGCATCCGGGCAGAACATGACTTTATAACCCAGGTTTTTTAGTCTCCAGCAGAGGTCAATTTCTTCCATATGGGCAAACAGAGCTGCATCTAATCCTCCGGTTTCTGTCCAATACTTGCTTTTTATAAAAAAAGCCGCACCGCTGGCCCAAAAGATTTCCAATGTGTTGTTGTATTGTCCCTGATCATTTTCTATGGCATCAAAAATTCTTCCACGGCAAAATGGAAAGGCGTATTTGTCCAAAAATCCGCCTGCGGCTCCGGCGTATTCAAATTGGTTTTTATCTTTATGCCATTTGATTTTTGGCTGTGCTGCTGCAATGTCCGGGTTGCTTTCCATCAGGCTAATGACCGGACTGATCCAGTTTTGCGGTACCTCTACATCTGAATTTAAGAGAATGAAATAGTCTGCTTTTACTTGTTCGAGAATCTTATTGTAGCCTCCGGCAAATCCGTAGTTCTGATCATTTTGTATGATCTGGATATCCGGGTAATTTGTTTTAACAAAATCTACGGAGTCGTCTGAGGAGTGGTTATCGCCAACAATGATCTGAAGGTTAGGGTATTGTGATTGGACAACACTGGGCAAAAACTGCTCTAGCAATGCTTTTCCATTCCAGTTTAAGATAACAACTGCTACACTTGGCTCCATATTTATGCTGATTGTTGTTTGTGCTTCCATCTTTTGTGACTCCATAACCAGTATTGTGGTTCTGCAAGTATACTCTCTGTTAGTAGTTTAAATTGCATTTTTGTGATTTCGTGCTCTGCGGTTTTCTGTGGTTCTTCCGACAGGAGGACACAATCTAATTCATAGTATCCTCTTTTGAGTATACGGACTTGTATGTAAAAAATTGCCCTGTCGGTTTGAACTGCAATTTTTTCAGGTCCTGTATAGACCGCTGTTGGTTGATGAAGAAAGTCTATCCAGTATTTGGCCTGGTCTGTTTCTGGTGTCTGATCTGAGGCCAGACAAAGCACGGAAGGTATATTTCTTGAACTGGCCAGTACCCTTAGGGTTTGTTTCATAGACACCATGGTGTTTCCAAACCTGGACCGCATTTTGTGAAACCAGATGTTGAAGGCTGGGCTATGGAGAGGTTTATAGACCACGAGTTTTGGACTGGATACTTTAATTCCGAAGGCCAGCATTCCCCATTCCCAGTTCCCATAGTGGGAGGAACATACGATTACGCTTTTTTTAATGGCGAGTAAGGCTTCAATATGATGGAGATTAGTGAATTTGCATCTTTTTTCCAATTCTGCTTTACTGATCATCGGCATTTTTATGATCTCAAAGATCAGATCGCACAGAAAGCGGTAGAAGCGTTTTTCAATCGCTTCAATTTCAGTTGTACTTTTACCGGGAAAGGAGCGCTTCAAATTATCGCGGACCACATTTTTTCTGTAGCCTGTAATATGATAGACGAAATGGTATAAAGCTGTTGAAAAACAATATAATAGGGGCATTGGCAATAGAGCAATGAGGTATAAAAAAAATATACCCATGTAAGAAAACCCCTTTTTTATCATTAATTTGGCGAATTGAGAATGCAAACATAAATTAACAAATGCAAAGTCCGGCAATATTTCCACTTTTTTATCTTCCGCCCGTAGGGTATTTTTCAGCACTTAATGCGCATGATTTTAATTTTATAATAGAAAGATTTGAACATTTTCCTAAACAGACTTATAGGAACAGAGCTAAAATTGCCTCTCCAAACGGGAGTCTGGACTTGTATGTTCCTGTAGTTAAGGGTTCAAAAGTGCATACGGTTTATAAAGATGTCAAAATAAGTTACGATTTTAAATGGCAGCGGCTTCACTGGCTTAGTTTACAGACTTCCTACAGAAATTCCGCTTACTTTGAGTACTATGAAGATGAGCTTTCTCGTTTTTATACGCAGAAATTTGACTTCCTGTTTGATTACAACCTGGAGATTTTCGAATGGATTCTGCAAAAACTAAAAAAGCCTGCGGAACTGTCTTTTACGGAAGAATACCTAAAAAATATAGGCGCAGAACTGGATTACAGGGACAGACTGAGTTTTAAAAATCCATCATTGGTTCATCCGGCTAAGCCTTATTTCCAGGTTTTTGAAGACAGAACTGGTTTTATTGAAAACCTGAGTGTGGTGGATTTGTTATTTAGCCAGGGCCCTCAGGCAAAATTATTCTTCTAAATAGATATGGGAAAACGCATTAAGTCAAAAAGAAAAAGGAAGCATTACGCTCTGCCTGTGGTGGGCTCCAGCCCAGGTCAGGTCTATATTGATGAGCATTCACTAGAACCTAAAGTGACCGTTCACGCTTTTAACGCTGGTGAATATAAGATTGAGGAAACCAATTCTATTGAGCACTTAAGTAGGGTTTTATCGGATAAGAGCCTTACTTTTTGGGTAGACATCAGAGGTTTCAAATCTGAAGCCATGTTTGAAACACTGACACGTGATTTTAATGTAAATAAACTGGTTCTTGAGGATATTACCAGGACCTATCAGCGGCCAAAACAGGAAGAATACGATACCTATGTTTTTGCGGTGAGCAGGATGTTGTTTTTTGATGAGGAGAACAACCTGGAAAATGAGCAGATTTCTTTCATTTTGACGGATAATGCGGTTTTTACCTTTCAGGAAGGCTATGAGAATTGCCTTGATCCTGTTCGGAACCGGTTAAAAGCGGGTAAGGGCAATATTCGGGTTTCTGGCAGCAGTTACATCATGTATGCAATTATGGATGTGGTGATTGACAAATACTTTGAAATTCTGAATATCTGGGGAGAAGATCTGGACCAGATCGAAGATCGCCTGATTGATAAGCCCGATCGCTCAATTATGTATGACATTCAGGCGGTGAAGAGAAACTTGATTGCCATCAGAAGGGTTGCCTGGCCTGAACGTGATAAATTGAATGATTTTTTAAGAAGTGACAGCCCGTTGATTACGGATCAGACTAAACTATATATTCGGGATGCTTACGACCATTGTATCCAGATTATCGACATTGTAGAGTCTTTAAAGGAGATTTCGGCCAGTAACCTGGACATGTATCTTTCTATCATCAGCAACAGGATGAACGAGATCATGAAGGTTTTAACCATTATGTCTTCGATCTTTATTCCCTTGACCTTTATAGCAGGAATTTACGGGATGAACTTTGCCCGGCAGGATCCTGTTACCGGTAAGTTAATGCCTGATAACATGCCGGAATTGTATGCACAGCATGGCTATTTGTATACCATGATCATTATGGTGGTCATCGCTGTAGTACAGGTCATTTATTTCTGGAGAAAAGGTTGGTTTAAATAGTGTAAGAGGGAGATTTAAGCCAAATTATTTTTACATTCGCGATACATGCAATCTTTTGACCTGGATAAGACCGATGTATCTAAGATAAAATCGGCATTAAGTAGTGGTAATGACGAACACTTAAAAGCTGTTCTTGGGGAATATCATGCCTCTGAAATTGCAATTCTATTTGAGAGTATTACTAAAGAGGATCGCCAGCGGATCATTAATCTTCTACCTGTAGAAATCGCTTCTGAGGTGATTTCAGAGATGCATGAAGAGGCACACCCTGAGGAACTGCTTTTGCAGCTGCATCCGGAAAAACGTACGGAGATTGTTGAGGAGCTGGATTATGATGATGCGACGGACATCATTTCACAACTCGAGGAACATGAACAAAAGGAAATTCTGGGTGATCTGAGCGAAGATGATGCGTCGGAGATCAGGAATTTGCTTCGTTATGACGAGGATACTGCGGGTGGTTTGATGAACACGGAGTTCATCAGGATTAACCTGAACCTCACTAAAAAGGATGCGATTGAAGAGATCATCAGACAGAGCGAGGAGATTGAAGAGTTTTATACCATATTTGTGGTAGATGATCATAATATTTTCCGTGGGATTGTTTCTCTGAAAGATATTATCAAATCGAAGGGAAATGTACATATCACGGAGCTGGTTAAAACGGAAGTGGCCTGGGTATATCCGGATATGGATCAGGAAGAGGTGGCCCGTTTAATTTCGCAATACAACATTACCAGTATTCCGGTAGTTGATCATGAGATGCATCTGCTTGGAAGGGTGACATTTGACGATGTTATTGACGTTCTGGAAGATGAGAATACGGAGGATATACTAAAAATTTCGGGGGTATCAGAAGATGAGGAATTAAGTGGAAACTGGATAGATGCGGTAAAATCAAGGTTACCCTGGTTAATCAT
>NZ_DATMRL010000042.1:0-5840 GCF_035566355.1 Pedobacter sp. | reverse complement strand
CGATGATCAGGGAAGGAAATTTGATGAAGCCGGAAATCTTCGTGACTGGTGGCAGCCCAGTGATGCAAAGCAATTCAACGCCAGTGCTGCCAGAATCATTCGGCAGTTTAATGAATTTGTACCGGTAGATACGCTCCACGTGAACGGAGAAGCCAGCCAGGGAGAAAATATTGCGGACCTGGGTGGTGTATTGCTTGGGTGGGATGCTTTTTCAAAAACTGAAACATTTAAAAAAGGAGAAAAAATCGGCGGGTTTACGCCTGCCCAGCGTTATTTTCTTGGATATGCCTATGGCTGGTTGTATAGTGAAAGAAAAGAAGTGTTGGCAGCTCAACTGATGACTGATGTGCATGCACCCTCAAAGGAAAGAGTCAATGGGCCCATGGCTAATATTCCGGCATTCTACGAAGCATTCAATGTTAAACCCGGCGATAAAATGTATCGTCCGGATAGTTTGAGGGTAAGCATATAGTGATACAAGTGTGAGAGTGTGAGAGTGTGAGAGGGAAGTATGTGAGTATAAGAGTATAAGAGTATGGGCTAAAATTCATAATTCATAATCCATAATTAAGAAGTTCTTGCATCTCAAAATTTATATGAAAGCCCCACTACCAGCCCGAAATCAAATGTACTACTGCTACCGGCGGGTGGTTTACTGTCGAAATTTGTATAAGGGTTGATATTCAGGTAAAAATATCTAATGAGCTGCCAGGAAAAATTGGTGCTTCCGTCATACCGGATTCGTCCTTGTTGCGATAAGCTGAAATAGACAGTTTGTGTACTGCTGATCTGAATATCCGGGCTATGAAATTGATAGAAATTGAATTGCAACATGACAGGAACTTCAAACAGAAGTCCGCTTGCGATGCCTTCCGTACTTTTTTCCTGAGAAAACGTTATTCCGGTTACTGCGAACAATCGCAAATTCTTTTTTATTACAAGGTTGTTACCACCTCCAATCAACCCCAAATACCTTCTTGAAATGGACAATTCCAGGTTCCTCTGATATTGGCCTGAACCTGCAAGAAACCAAACCGGAGTAAGATCATGCGTAACAAATAACTGAAGATTTTCATTATCCCTCGAATACCTGCCGGAATCTATAGATGCGATCGTAGAGGCAGATAATTGGTAATCCAATATTTTGGTAGCAAACTTAACGTTTGCACTAAAATTAACCTGGCCAATTCCACTGGATTTTGTAAAACTTAACCCCGCTGCAACATTTCCATTTAACCGCTTAAAAAAATTGTTATCCAGGGAAATAAGCTGATAAATCTGAGTAATATGGATAGGAATACTTTTCCCGTCAACAGTATAAATATCCACCCACCCCTCTTTACCAGATGTCTTTAATGAACCGTAGAGTATTCTTTTGTCAACTGTTTCAACTTTAAACCGTTCCTGAATTACTAAAGTTTTAATCTTAATTAATTTGACGTTAAGCATTTTTAGATCTATGTCGTCAATGGAAATTAAACCCAGGTTAGCGCCCTTAACGGGTCCTATCAGCACCTGGCCATTATAAAGAATAATTGAATCCTTATCCTGACAAAAAGTTTTACTGCTGAAGCAACAAAAGGCAAAAAAAGTGATTGCAAATATTCTGAACATCGAATTGGTTTGCTGTGCCCGAAATGTATGAACAAAAATAACAGCTTAATTGAGATAAATTTATATAATGAAACAGTTTATAGCATATCTCGCGCTCGTAGTTAAGGATTATGATGAAGCCATAAATTTCTATACCCGGAAGCTTGGTTTTCGTTTGATTGAAAACACAGTCTTATCCGAAACTAAAAGATGGGTAATCGTCGCTCCACCGGGAAACGGTGAATGTTCTCTTTTACTGGCCAAAGCTAACGGCCTAGAGCAATTGAAAGCCGTTGGCAATCAAACAGGCGGTCGCGTTTTTTTATTTCTTTATACAGATGATTTTTACAGGGATTATAAGGCCATGATGGAAAAAGGAATTCATTTTGTAAGGCAACCGGCTAAGGAAGGATATGGAACTGTAGCTGTTTTTGAAGATTTATATGGAAATCTTTGGGACCTTATTGAGCCCTCTGGCATACCCATTGCTTAGTTAACGTAATTTTAATTAATTATGTTAGCAAAAGTACTGGCGTGCGGATTCTTATTTCTTAGTTGTATTAGCAACAATTCCCTGAAAGCCCAGAATGACAGTGCACAACAGTTTCCATCGAAATGGGACCTCCAAACATGTCTGGATTATGCGAAGAGAAATAACATCCAGTTAAATACTTTACGCTTCAGCCAGCAAATCAACAAACAGGACCTGCTTCTTGCCAGGGCAGCAAAATATCCCAATTTGTTTGGGAATTTAGGGCAAAACTTTACACATAGTACGAATGCAAACCCTGTTGTAGGTGGATTTGCAACCCAATCCAGTTTTGCCAGCAATAGTTCTCTTACTTCGGCCTGGACAGTATTCAACGGTGGCTATTTGAACTATAATATCAAAATAAAAAATCTCGATTTGAACCAGGCAGGACTCAATATTGATCAGTCAATAAACAGTCTTACAATTGAGATTACACAGGACTTTCTTAATATCCTATTAGCAAAAGAAAATATCATCTATGTTGAGGATCTGGTAAAAACCTCAGAAGCACAGCAGGATCAGGGCAACAAGCTTTATAGTGCAGGAAGCATCGCGAGGAATGCATTGATAGAATTAGAAGCGCAAACAGCAACGGATAAATACAACCTTGTCAGTGCGCAAAGTGCATACCGGCAGAATTTATTAAACTTAAAACAGTTGCTACAACTGCCATGGAGTTATTCTTTGGATATAGCCATTCCGGATACGATAATAGCTACAGCCCTGATGCCATCTTTAGATGAAGTACAAAGAATAGCTTTGGCAACCCGGCCTGAAATAAAATATGCAGAAACGGGTTTGGATATTGCTCAAATGAATCTGAAAACTGCAAAGGCCCAGACTCTTCCTGTTGCCAGTATTGGTGCTTCCCTGGCTACAGGCTATTCTAATAATGAATCGGTCGAATACCTCAAACAATTGGATAATAACTTTTACCAGCGGGTCGGATTGTCCATTTCGATTCCCATTTTCAATAACCGCATTTACAGAACACAGATTGAAGTAAGTAAAATTGAAATAGAGCAGGCTAAACTTTCATTGCAGGGCGCCAAAACAACTTTGTCCCAACTGGTTGAACAGGCATATATCAATGTGTTAAATGCGCAGGCCCAGTACGATGCTGCTGTTGTTCAACTGAAGGCGAGCCAGGAAAGTTACCGGGTAGTAAGTGAGCAGTTTAAATATGGCGCGGCTAACCTGGTGGAGCTTCTACAACAAAAAAATCTTTATGTGCAGGCATTGCAGGGCTATATTCAGGCAAAATATACTGCGGCCCTGAATCTGGAAATTTATAATTTTTACAGAGGCGAACCGGTCAAATTATAGAAATGAAAAAGTATAAATCAATAATTATTATCACTCTTCTGCTCTTAACCGGAGCGGGAATTTGGTTTTTTTTTTACAGGAAGCAGGACCCTAAAATATTTGTCATTACAGAAAAGCCTCAGATTGGTTATATTTCAAAAAGTGTAACCGCTACGGGTACAATACAACCGGTGGATACTGTAGCGGTAGGTTCCCAGGTATCCGGAACTATTGCCAAAATATTTACAGACTTCAATGCGAAGGTAACTAAGGGACAATTGATTGCCGAAATGGATAAATCCCTTTTTACAGCTCAGGTGGATCAGTATAAAGCCAACCTTGAATTAGCAAAAGCTACACTGGCGTATCAAAAAAGTAATTTTGACCGTCAGTCACTTCTCTTCAATTCAGGCTCAATCAGTAAAGCGGATTACGAGACCGCCCAGGATCAATACCTTACTGCAAAAGCAACGGTGGCCAGTGTGCAGGCACAACTGGATGCGAATTTAAAAAATCTTTCTTACGCGAGTATATATTCTCCAGTTAATGGAGTGGTTCTGCTGCGTAATATCAGCGTAGGTCAAACGGTAGCAGCTTCTTTCAATACTCCTACGCTGTTTATAATTGCAAAGGATATTACCAAGATGCAGGTTCGTGCGGCCGTGGATGAAGCAGATATCGGTGATGTAACAGATAGTCAGCGCGTGATTTTTACCGTTGATGCTTATCCGGATATTACTTTCACAGGTAAAGTGAATCAGATCAGACTTGAACCGGTTGTGTCCGCAAATGTGGTAACCTATACAACAATTGTTACAGCCCCCAACGATGACCTCAAACTTAAACCCGGGATGACTGCGAATATTTTTATTTACACAAAGGAAGTTGACAGTGCTATGCTGATTTCATCCAAGGCCCTCAAGTTTAAGCCCGATCCGTCATTGGCTAATCAATATAAAATATTGGCCCTTCCTCCATCCACCAAACCTCAACAAAATGGTCAGACTGCCAGGAATAGTACAGGCTCAGGTTCAACCAAGCGGAATGCCGGCAACCTCACAGACAGCAGCGCCAGAAAAAAAAGCGTTGCATTTGTATGGGTGCAATTCGGTGACAGCCTGGAAGAGAAAAAAATTCACACCGGCCTGAATGATGATACACATGTGGAGGTACTGGACGGATTGACATTGAGTGATAGCGTGATCGCGGGTATCAGCCAGGCAGGTGCCAATACGGCTCCTGTCAGCAGTGCGCCACCAAAAAGCCCTTTTATGCCGTCAAGACAACAAACACCAAAGCCGAAGGCCAGCAGACCCTGATATGATTTTGTTTTGAGAAGAACGGGCAAACAAAGATTTTACAATGATGTTCTTTATATCGTAATCGGGATGAATAATAAAATACTGGAATTAAAAAATATTAAACGCGAATTCAAAATGGGCAGTGAAACGGTGAGGGCACTGAAAGATATAAGTTTTGAAGTGGCGACAGGAGAATTTGTTACTATCATGGGCGCCAGCGGTTCAGGGAAAACCACTCTGCTTAATATGCTTGGTTGCCTTGATAAACAAACCGATGGCGTTTATCTGCTGGATGGTGTTGATGTAGGCAAACTCTCCCGAAATGAACTCGCACATTTAAGAAATAATAAAATTGGATTTGTGTTCCAGTCATATAATCTGCTTCCCCGGACCTCGGCACTGGAAAATGTTGAATTACCTTTAATGTATAATAACACAATTAAAACAAAAGACAGAAAAGACCGCGCAATCAGGGCATTGGAAGCAGTGGACCTGGCCAACAGGCTTGATCACACGCCTAACCAGTTATCTGGCGGTCAGCAGCAACGAGTAGCAATAGCAAGGGCATTAATAAATGAACCGGTAATGATACTTGCCGATGAGGCAACCGGCAATCTGGACACAAAAACTTCTTTCGGTATTATGGCGTTACTACAGGAATTGAATGAGAACCATGGGAAAACAATCGTGTTTGTTACGCATGAACCTGATATCGCCCAATTCAGCAGCCGTACAATAACCCTGAGGGATGGTAAAATTATTAAGGACTATATCAATGAAAATAAAAAGAACGCAAAAGAATCCCTGGCAGCATTACCGGCAGATGATGACATTTAATATAAATTATCATGAATTTTATAAACCTCATCCGAATTGCCTTTAAAGCATTGCTGCGAAATAAACTGCGGGCATTTCTGACTATGCTGGGGATTATCATAGGTGTTGCTTCTGTAATCGCCATGGTTGCAATCGGGCAGGGTTCCAAGCAAAGCATTCAGACCCAGTTATCAGGGATGGGCTCTAATATGATCGTGATCCGTCCCAACAGTAATGTTACAGGCGGGGTTCGCCTGGATGCAACTTCGGTGCAGGACTTAACTATCAATGAT
>NZ_DATMRL010000041.1:0-10491 GCF_035566355.1 Pedobacter sp. | reverse complement strand
CCGCTGTATTGGAAATACTTTATAAATAACAGGTTTAATCTTGCCCTGCTCCAATAATGGCCAGACATTTTTCTCCAGTGAACTTGCGATCGCTGATTTGAAACCGGCGTCGCGCGCACGCAGCATAGAACCCGTAATATTTAAACGTTTTGCCATCACCATGCCCAGATCTATCTGCACATCCTTTCCCCTCATCGCATTGATCAGTACCAAACGTCCGTCCAGGGCAAGCGTCTTCAAATTATCAAAAGTATAATCCCCCCCAATCATATCCAAAATAACATCTACCCCCTTTCCAAAGGTTAAATCTTTCAAAACCTCTGCAAACTTCTCCATTCTATAATTAATGGCTTTATCAGCACCCAATTGTTCACAAAACCTACATTTATCATCGGAACCCGCTGTTACATAAACCTTGCTTCCTAAAGCCTTTGCAATTTGTATGGCAGCTACCCCTATACCGCTGCTCCCCCCATGTACCAATAAACTTTCTCCTGCTTGCAACCTCGCCCGGTCAAAAACATTACTCCAAACCGTAAAGAAGGTTTCGGGCAGGGAAGCGGCCTCAATAAAAGACAAAGAAGCAGGCAAAGGCAAGCATGAACCCTCAGGAGCAGTACAATACGCTGCATAGCCACCACCCTTCACCAGGGCGCAAACCTGATCTCCAACTTTCCATCTGGTAACAGAATCTCCCACCAGTTCAACAATACCAGCGACCTCAAGGCCAGGAATATCCTGCGGAGCATCAGCCGGAGGAGGATAAACGCCTTTGCGCTGCGCTACATCCGGCCTGTTTACGCCAGCCGCCTTCACTTGGATCAGCACCTCAGTTGCAGAAGGTACAGGTTTTGGTCTTTCTACCATCTGAAGAACTTCGGGTTGACCTGCTTTAGTAATTACAATTGCTTTCATAAATTTCCTGACTCTTTTCAAACTACAAATCATTGGAAGCAATATTCATACCTTGTCGCAAAAAGCCTCATAATTGTCTCATTTACTGTCGTTTTTTATTTATCAGATGTTGTAAATTAGCCATATGCATCTACTCTATTACTTCATACCAAGCACTATGAAAAAGAACCTCTTTAAAAACACTGCCGCTTTCAGCAGTTTTTCAGTCAATGACCTGCAAAAAGCAAAAAACTTTTATAACGACATCCTCGGACTAGACGTGGAAGAATCCAACGGACTACTCACACTACACCTAAAAGACAGCCCTCCGGTTATGATCTATCCTAAACCAAATCATCAGCCAGCAACTTTTACTGTACTAAATTTCAACGTAAACAATGTAGAGTCCGCCGTTAAAGACCTGAACGAGCTCGGTATTCAATTTGAGATCTACAATGAAGAACACTTAAAAACAGATGAAAGAGGCATTCTCGATGGAAACCCAAAAATTGCCTGGTTTAAAGACCCCGCAGGAAATATCCTGTCTATCTTAGAAAAGATGAAACCTTAAAATAAAAAAGCGAGCCACCTCACGTTCCGAAGTGACCCGCCAAATTAACGCTCTCGAATCTTTGACTCAACGCATACCAAAAGGTTTAAAAGAAAAACAAAATTAGTTTCCATTATCCGATCGATGTTAAGAACTTTCTTTGCACCCTACCCGGATCACCGCCCTCCTCTGCAATTTGCGAAGGAAAATTCTCGTACGCTGCGGAAAGACCTCAGAGATCTGTCCGCTCCTTCAGCGGACCTGATATCGTTAGTCTTGAAGCAGCTGTACAGAATTTTCCAACAAAATTCACCTCCCTACAAACCCAATTGCCGATTCAACACCGCCAATCCCTCTTCAAAACTATGCGGCTTATAACCCAAATCCCTTATCGTTTTATCCAATATAAATCCAGTTCTCCCAGGACGTTTAGCCTTCTGGTTCAAACTCGCCCCACTCACCTCCTTAACCAAACTCTTATCCAATCCCCAAAAATCTGCAACCTTATAAACCAGCTCCACAATGCTCATCATATCTTTTCCACTCGCATTATAAATTCCCTGTGCCTGCTTCTCTACCGCCAGCAAACAGCAATCCGCCAAATCTTCAGCCAAAGTTGGCATCCGCCATTGGTCGTTCACTGCATGAATTGGCTCCCCTTTCTCTAATGCCCCCTTTGCCCAAAGCACAATATTACTCCGGCTCATGTCCTGCACAATACCATAAACAATAATGGTTCGCAAAATCGCCCAAGTACAAGTTGCCTCTTGCACAACTTCCTCTGCTCTAAGTTTCGTCAGACCGTAATAGCTTACCGGATTAGGAACGGCCTGTTCATCATAAGGACCATCCAAACCATCAAAAACAAAATCGGTAGATACATGCACCAGTTGAATACCGAATTCCTCACAAATCCCAACCAGCGTTTTTACTGCAGTAACGTTCAATGCATCCGCCAGTTCCCGCTCCGTTTCGCAAGTATCCACATTGGTTAATGCCGCTGTATGAATGATCGCATCAGGCCGAAATTTTTCCACAACCAACCTTACCTGCTCCGGGTTCAGGATGTCCATCTCGGCATAAGTATATCCCTCAGACGACGGAAAGCGATTGGCCCCTTTCGCCGTAGCAATTAAATTAAATTGTTTAAAATGCAGATTTCTTTCTGTAATCTTCTGACCCAAAAGGCCATTGCTACCGGTAACAAGTATCGTTTTCATGAATATAGAACAGGTTTTTATGGAGTCTAAAGTATCAATAAATAAACTGTTGAAAAACTTTTTATTTATATATAAAATTTAAGTTGAAAACTCTTAACTTTGCGAACCAAATTACGGGCTTTAAAACAGCCTTTAACAAATTGATATTTATAATTTTACCCAAAACAATATATGCCTAACATTGGAAAGATAGCGCAGATTATAGGACCGGTAGTTGACGTAAGTTTTGCTGACGATGCTCAGTTACCTAAAATTTTCTCGGCCCTAGAGATTCAAAAAGAAAACGGACAGAAGATCGTTTTAGAAGTTCAACAGCACCTTGGTGAAGACCGTGTACGTGCAATCGCAATGGATTCAACCGATGGTTTAGTTCGCGGTATGAAAGTAGTGGACACTGGTGCACCGATCAAAATGCCAACAGGAGAACAAATCAAAGGTCGCTTATTCAATGTTGTTGGTGAAGCTATTGACGGTATCAACACCATTGATAATTCCAATGGTAAAGCGATCCACAACGCCCCTCCTAGATTTGATGAATTATCTACTGAAACAGAAGTTCTTTTTACCGGTATTAAAGTTATCGATTTATTAGAGCCTTATGCAAAAGGTGGTAAGATCGGTTTGTTTGGTGGTGCGGGTGTAGGTAAAACAGTATTGATCATGGAGCTGGTAAACAACATTGCCAAAGCACACTCAGGTCTTTCTGTATTCGCTGGTGTAGGTGAGCGTACACGTGAAGGTAATGACCTTTTACGTGAGTTTATCGAATCTGGTGTAATCAACTACGGTGAGGACTTCCTTCATTCTATGGAAAAAGGTGGATGGGACTTGTCTAAAGTTGATACTGAAAAATTAAAAGAATCTAAAGCTACTTTAGTATTCGGTCAAATGAACGAGCCTCCTGGTGCACGTGCACGTGTTGCCTTATCAGGACTAACAGTAGCAGAATACTTCCGTGACGGTGATGGTGAAGGTGCTGGTAAAGATATCCTTTTCTTCGTTGACAACATTTTCCGTTTTACCCAGGCAGGTTCTGAGGTATCGGCACTTTTAGGTCGTATGCCTTCTGCGGTAGGTTACCAACCTACGTTAGCAACTGAGATGGGTCTGATGCAAGAGCGTATCACTTCAACAAAACGTGGTTCAATTACATCTGTACAGGCAGTTTATGTACCTGCGGATGATTTAACTGACCCGGCTCCGGCAACAACATTTGCCCACTTGGATGCAACTACAGTACTTTCACGTAAAATCTCTGAGCTTGGTATCTACCCTGCGGTAGATCCACTGGATTCTACTTCACGTATCTTGTCTCCAGCTGTATTGGGTGATGAGCATTACAACACTGCTCAACGTGTTAAAGAAATCCTGCAACGCTATAAAGAACTACAAGATATCATCGCCATCCTTGGTATGGACGAATTATCTGAGGAGGATAAATTAACTGTTCACCGCGCGCGTCGTGTTCAACGTTTCTTATCTCAGCCATTCCACGTTGCAGAGCAGTTCACCGGATTAAAAGGTGTATTGGTTGACATCAAAGATACCATCAAAGCATTCAACATGATTATGGATGGTGAAGTTGATGAATATCCTGAGGCTGCATTTAACTTGGTAGGTAGCATTGAAGATGCTATTGAAAAAGGTAAAAAACTATTAGCTGAAGCAAACGCTTAATTGTAGCGTATATTATTATATATATGACATTAGAAATTTTAACACCAGACAAAAAAATCTACGAAGGAGAAGTAACAGCAGTTACTGTACCTGGTACCATGGGTTCTTTTCAGATCCTGAAAGACCATGCGCCAATTATCTCTACTTTGGAAGATGGTCCAGTAACTATAAAAAGCAACAAAGCCGAAGATGAAATCTTTGTAATTAAAGGTGGAGTTGTGGAGGTTTTAAAAAACAAGATTATTGTTTTAGCCGAAGGTGTTGCTTAATCTCTAATAAAGAATGTAAAAGCCCCCTGATCGAAAAGATCAGGGGGCTTTTTTTATTTGCTTTTTTTGGTCAGTTTCATCAAGTTTTTTCATGACTTTCATCATTTTACGCAGAATTTTCAGAAAAGTGGTATGCTAGCATAATATCTATACCGAATACCGAAATCATATTTGGTATAGCAGCTACCATCATTAGTGTCAAAATCAAGCTTTACACAGAATTAAATAAAAGCAAATAGGCTAAATAACAGAATAATATTTTTTTTCAATTATTTTACTGTAGCTATTGATAGAATCTGAACCAAAAACTAAATTGGTTTTATAGAAATTAGTTAGAACAAAATACAAAATGAACAGCTCAAATACAACATTTAACAATGTCATTATTAACCTGAACCTCCTGCTGATTATCCAGGAGAGCAAGGCGCTGTAAATGAGTTTTTAATAAAGAACCAAAGCGCCCCCAAAAGAGGCGCTTTTTTAATGAAAGCAACAAAACAAAAACAACCTATATCTACCCAATGCAATACTTCAATTCAAACACAGTACTTTATTTAAACGGCGACCTTGTCAAAGCATCGGAAGCCGGAACTGATCTTTATAGCCAGTCTCTGCACTATGGCTATGCTGTATTTGAAGGAATAAGGGCTTACAGTACCCATAACGGAGTCCGGGTTTTTAAAGCCAGGTCTCATTTTGAACGTCTTAAACGTTCCTGTGAACTGGTTCACATCCCCTTTCCCTGGGACATCAATGATCTGATCCGACAAACCTATAAAGTATTGGAATTGAACAACCTGAAAGATGCGTATATACGCCCATTGGTTTATTGCGGGCCAAATATGTCACTTTCAACTCCTGCAGAAGTTAACATTATGATCTGCGCCTGGGAATGGGAGGCTTACCTGGGGAACAAACAGTTAAAGGTAGGCATCTCGAGCTATCAGCGTCCAAACCCCAAATCCATGCCAATGGAGGCTAAAGTGAGCGCGCATTATGTAAACTCCATTTTGGCTACTACAGAAGCAAAAAGTAAAGGTTTTGATGAAGCCATTTTACTGGACATGAACAACCATATAGCAGAAGCCCCAGGGGCCAACATCTTTGTTGAAAAAAACGGAAAATTATATACCCCTCCTGCCGGTCATATTTTGCCGGGCATCACCCGTGCTACAGTCATACAACTGTGCAGAAGACTGGATATAGAGTGTATAGAAAGGGTGCTCACTGTAGAAGATTTGAAAAACGCAGACAGCGCATTCTTCTGTGGAACCGCAGTAGAAATTGCCGGAATCAAGTCTGTAGATGAAACCGTTTTCCCGCTTAAATGGCAGGACAGCATTGGAGCAACCCTTCAGCGCACTTATAAGTGCCTTGTATTAGAAAAACAGAACTACGAAGTAATCATATAAAACATAGCTATAGACCGAATATGTCACAAACTCCTGAAATTAACCGATATAGTAAAACATTTACACAAGATCCGACACAACCAGCTGCACAAGCCATGTTGTACGGAATTGGATTGACCAAAGAAGACATGGACAAAGCCCAGGTTGGCATCGCCAGCATGGGATACGATGGAAACACCTGCAACATGCACTTAAATGATCTTGCAAAAATTGTAAAAGACGGGGTCTGGAAAAATGACATGGTCGGTTTAACTTTCGGTACCATTGGTGTAAGTGACGGAATGTCTAACGGAACAGATGGGATGCGTTATTCCCTGGTATCCAGAGATGTGATTGCAGATTCGATTGAAACCATTTGTGGTGGGCAATACTACGACGGCTTGATTACCATTCCTGGTTGTGATAAAAATATGCCCGGCTCTATTATGGCTATGGGTCGCTTAAACCGTCCATCCATTATGGTGTATGGTGGAAGTATACACTCCGGAAAATATAAAGGCGCTTCATTAAATATTGTATCTGCTTTTGAAGCTTTAGGGCAAAAACTGGCAGGTAATTTAGAAGAAGAAGATTTCCAGGGTGTCATTAAAAACGCTTGCCCTGGTGCAGGTGCTTGTGGTGGTATGTATACTGCAAATACCATGGCTTCGGCCATTGAGGCATTGGGTATGAGTTTACCATATAGTTCTTCCTATCCCGCTACAAGCGATGAGAAAAAGAACGAATGTCTGGAAGCCGGAAAATACATCCGCATCCTTTTAGAAAGAAACATTCTCCCCTCCGACATCATGACCGACAAAGCATTTCACAATGCAATGGTAACCGTTATGGTATTGGGCGGCTCTACCAACGCGGTATTGCACTTAATTGCCATAGCGAAGTCTGTTGGTTTAAGCTTAACATTAGATGATTTCCAAAAAGTTAGTGACAGTACCCCGGTATTGGGCGACTTAAAACCAAGTGGAACCTATTTAATGGAAGACCTCCATGAAATTGGTGGTGTACCAGCCGTATTGAAGTACTTGTTAAAAGTAGGATTGATCCATGGCGACTGCTTAACGGTTACGGGTAAAACGATAGCAGAAAATGTTGCTGATGCTCCTGACCTGGATTTTGATACTCAAAAGATCATCTTCCCGATAGAAAACCCGATTAAAGAAACCGGTCACCTGCAAATGTTGTATGGCAACCTGGCTACTAAAGGTTCTGTAGCTAAAATCAGTGGTAAAGAAGGAGAGAAATTTACGGGTCCGGCACGTGTTTTTGACGGAGAAAAAGCGCTTATGGCAGGCATCCAAAGTGGAAGGTTAAAAAGTGGAGATGTTGTGGTCATCAGACAGGTTGGTCCTAAAGGTGCACCTGGCATGCCTGAAATGCTGAAACCTACTTCATTGATTATTGGCGCAGGCTTAGGCAAATCGGTGGCATTGATTACAGATGGTCGTTTCTCTGGTGGTACCCACGGTTTTGTAGTTGGACACATTACCCCTGAAGCATGGGATGGTGGAAACATTGCCCTGGTTCATGACGATGACATCATTACCATTGATGCGGTAAACAACACGATAAATGTTCACCTGACAGATGAGCAACTGGCTACACGCCGCTCGGTCTGGACGCAATTACCTCCACCCGTCACCAAAGGTGTACTCTATAAATACATCAAACAAGTAAGTGACGCCAGCGAAGGTTGCGTAACCGACGCTTATACCGATTAAACATTGACAACCCACCCTAAAAACAATAAAATGACTACAGCACAAGCGGAAGCATCCACCCTAACCGAACCAAAAACAACCACAACGGTTACTGGTTCTGTAGCTTTACTAGAGGGCTTAATCGCTGAAGGTACCGATACCATTTTTGGATATCCTGGTGGTGCCATCATGCCCATCTATGATGCACTTTATGATTACAAAGAAAAATTAAACCATATCCTGGTGAGACACGAGCAGGGCGGCATCCATGCCGGACAAGGCTATGCCCGTTCATCAGGGAAAGTAGGTGTCGTATTTGCTACAAGCGGCCCGGGTGCAACCAACCTGGTTACAGGCCTGGCCGATGCACAGATTGACAGTACTCCCCTGGTGTGTATCACGGGACAAGTATTTGCACATTTGCTTGGAACCGATGCCTTCCAGGAAACTGACGTGATCAACATCACTACACCAGTAACCAAATGGAACTACCAGGTAACCGATGCCACTGAAATCCCTGCTGTACTGGCCAAAGCTTTTTATATTGCCAGAAGCGGCAGACCTGGCCCTGTATTAATCGACATTACGAAGAATGCGCAATTGCAGTTGTTTGAGTATGAAGGTTATGTACCTTGTGAGCACATCCGCAGTTACCGTCCAAAACCAATCATCAGGAAAGAATATATTGAACAAGCGGCTGCACTGATCAACACCGCAAAAAAACCATTTATCTTGTTTGGCCAGGGAGTTTTATTGGGTGAAGCAGAAAAAGAATTCAAAGCTTTTGTAGAAAAAAGCGGAATTCCTGCAGCCTGGACTATTTTGGGCGCTGGTGCAATTCCAACAGATCACCCTTTAAACGTAGGTATGCTGGGCATGCACGGTAATTACGGTCCTAACGTACAAACCAATGCCTGCGATGTACTGATCGCTATAGGAATGCGCTTTGATGACAGGGTAACCGGCCGTCTGGATAAATATGCCAAACAAGCCAAAGTGATCCACCTGGACATAGACCCGGCGGAGATAGACAAAAACGTAAAGGCTGACGTGCCAGTTTGGGGAGACTGCAAGGAAACCCTGCCTCTGTTAACCGCTTTAGTAGAAGAAAGAACCTATCCGGAATGGCTTGGCGAATTCAGGGCCTTCGATAAAGAAGAACATGATACTGTCATTCAGAAGGAACTGAACCCCGGAACCGGTGAAATGACCATGGGAGAAGTAGTGAACAAATTAAATGACTTAACCCATGGCGATGCCATCATTGTAACCGACGTTGGTCAGCACCAGATGGTGGCCTGCCGTTATGCCAAGTTCAACAACACCCGCAGTAATGTAACCAGTGGTGGCCTTGGTACGATGGGCTTTGGACTTCCTGCAGCCATTGGTGCCAAATTTGGCGCACAAGACAAAACCGTTGTGGCCATTATCGGAGATGGTGGCTTCCAGATGACCCTGCAGGAGCTGGGCACCATTATGCAAACTGGTATTGACGTAAAAATCATGATCCTGAACAACAGGTTCCTGGGCATGGTACGCCAGTGGCAGCAATTGTTTCATGAGAAACGTTATTCTTTTGTAGACATCACCAGCCCTGATTTTGTGAAACTTGCTGAATCTTATTATATCGCAGGTAAAAAGATCTCCGAAAGAGAGGAACTCGTTTCAGCCCTGGAAGAAATGCTGAACCACAAAGGTTCTTACCTCTTAGAGGTTATGGTAGCTAAAGAACATAACGTGTTCCCAATGGTACCACAAGGTAGTAGTGTAAGTGAAATCAGACTTAAATAATTGTAAGACCATGAGCAGTTCCAACGAATTAGAATTAAACGGAAAACAGGAATTTACAATTACTGTATACACCGAAAACAGAATCGGCATACTCAACCGTATTGCCATTATCTTCTCCAGAAGAAAAATCAATATTGAAAGCCTGAACACCTCTCCTTCTGAGATTGAGCATATACACCGTTTCAACATCCTGATCCACGAGACAGAAGAAGTGGTGCGCAAGCTGGCCCGCCAGATTGAGAAACAGGTAGAAGTCTTAAAAGTATATTACAATACCAACGAAGACATCATCTGGCAGGAAATGGCCCTTTATAAAGTACCTACAGATACCATTGCAGAGAAAGTTTCTGTAGAACGCTTACTGCGTGAATTTGGTGCCCGCGCCGTAGTGATCCGTAAAGACTATACCGTATTTGAAGCCACCGGACACCGCGAAGAAACCGACAAACTGATTGAAGTACTGCAACCTTACGGCCTGATTGAGTTTGTAAGAAGTGCAAGGGTGGCCATTATTAAAGACAGCGATGGCTTTAACCGCAAACTGAGAGAGTTTGAGCGCAAAGATCCGGGAGAAGAAGTGATTGAAAACGAATTTCTCGACAAAGAGAAAAACGTATTCAGCATGTAATTAATAGTAGAACAGATAAAAATTAGAACCTTAAAATAAAACCAATAAAAACGATGTCAAATTATTTTAACACATTACCTCTTAGAGAAAAATTAAACCAATTAGGTGTTTGCGATTTCATGGACAGTTCAGAATTTCTGGACGGCGTAAATGCATTAAAAGGAAAAAAACTCGTAATTGTAGGTTGCGGCGCACAAGGCCTTAACCAGGGTTTAAATTTAAGAGATAGTGGATTGGACGTTTCTTATGCACTGCGTAAAGAAGCTATTGAAGGCAAAAGAGATTCCTGGAAAAATGCAACAGAAAACAACTTCACTGTAGGTACTTATGAAGAGCTGATCCCTACTGCAGAT
>NZ_DATMRL010000040.1:0-5554 GCF_035566355.1 Pedobacter sp. | reverse complement strand
CACAATTTC
The DNA here is from genome assembly GCF_035566355.1 of Pedobacter sp. Classification (GTDB taxonomy): domain Bacteria; phylum Bacteroidota; class Bacteroidia; order Sphingobacteriales; family Sphingobacteriaceae; genus Pedobacter. The sequence continues at coordinate 5,545 of NZ_DATMRL010000040.1, read as the reverse complement.
AGGAAGGTTAACCAAATCACCTTCCATACTGAAAATTCCATCAGCAACGATTAACTTAGCAGAATCCTCAGGAAGACGGCTCAATTTCTTGCGCAGATCTTCCATATCATTGTGCGCATATTTTATAGATCTTGAAAAAGACAATCTGCTTCCATCAATAATAGAAGCATGGTCATACTCATCCAGGATCAAATAATCATTTCTGTCCAGTAAGCAGGAAATTACACCCAGATTCACCTGAAAACCTGTGCTAAAAAGTACGGCAGCCTCTTTACCAACATAACTGGCCAGTCTTCTCTCCAGCTCTAAATGAATATCCAGTGTTCCATTCAGGAATCTCGATCCTGCACAACCCGTTCCGTATTTTTCAACAGCTTGTTTTGCTGCTTCTTTAATTTTTGGGTGATTGGTCAATCCTAAGTACGAATTTGATCCAAACATTAATACTTTTTTGCCATCAATGATCACTTCTGTATCCTGTGCAGATTCAATAGACCTGAAATAAGGATACAGGCCTTTCTCTTTGATTGCATTTGCATCCTTGAATGATGCAATCCTATCGTGTAATTTTTTACGCATGCCTGAATTATATAATTTTTTCTTCAGAGGGGTTCATAATATTTATATTCCAAATTTAACCAACAATGGCCAAATTAAAACTTGATCTAAATATATTAAAAATATGTTAATTTAAGATGAAACAAAAGTAATTCATTGCTAGACTATATTCGTGTTTTAGTCTATAATATTTTTGTCAAATAATTAATCACATATTAAGTTTTGTTATTTAATTGTTTAAAGTTAATTATTTTAGCCTAAAGTCATCACTCATTCGACATTTTAGGTCGATTAGTCTAAAATGAATATTCATTTTTATTCTTGTTTCCTATCCCCTCAATCAGCAAGTCAATCATCTCATCAAAGTATTCCCCAGACTCAAATTCAGAACTCTCAATACTCAAAGGATAATGCAATCCCCTAAAGGCAGTAACCATCATAAAGGCCATTTTATTCATCTTAATCAGAGAAAGTTCTTTGAATTCACCCGATTGCGAGCCGCCAAGTAAAATCTCTCTGATCATATCAATCTGAATTTGTTCATACCTGGTTTTCAAGCACATCAGCACTTTCAGACTTTCCATAGAATCCTCAAAAATCACCTCTTTAAAAGAATGATATCCCACTATTGCAGTTATTTGTGCATGAAGAAAGGCTTTCAATTTGTCTTTTGCTTTCCTTGCTGCATTGACCGCCTCCCTCAAACTCTTCACCACATTTTTCATTTCACTCTCCACAACCGCCTCAAAAATCTCCTTTTTACTTGGAAAATAATAATAAAGCGTACTCTTGCCTTTTCCTGCAGCTGCAGCAATATCTTCCATGGTCGTTTTTTTCAAACCATGTTTTCCGAAAAGCTTTTTGGCCCCGGCAAGTATTTCTGTAATTACAATTTCATCCTTTTCCATTGTCTGTCTTCTAAATAATAGACCGAAATTCAATTCAGGTCCAAAAGTACATAATTATATAATAGAATCGCGATAAGTGTTTCCTAAGGCGAAAATATTACAAACAATAAACAAAAAAGGGGGCCTGCGCCCCCTTTTCGTTCTGATTACCAATAGTTAAAAGGTCAACTTAAGCCTTACTCCACCATTGGTGAGCTTGAGATCCTGATTCGATAATTTTCCAACCGGTATTTTCAAAAAAGGTTCCACTACTATATTATATCTGTTAAAAATTTCCTGTTTCCTACCCACAGAAAAGTTAAAAAAGCCCAGATAGCTATTCCCATTCAGGGGTGTTTCAGTTACAACCTCATTATTTTTTTCCCTCAGAACACTCTGAAAAGACTTAATATCTCCCGTAGCAACATCCTGTAAAGTACTCGAAACTTCCAGTTCTGTTAAATATTTATTATTTCTCTTCTCACTGATCACTCCGAAATAGGAAACACCAACAGAAGTATACAACTGTTTATTTACATTAAAAGTTAAAGAAATCGGAATGTCAATGGCCCGGATATCTGAGTTAACAGAAGTCAGCTTTTTATTTGACATCGTACTGGCCTGGCTAAAATCAGGCGTAAGGTTTTTCCCGGCAGCCATCGCAACATAGGCAACTCCGGAACTTAAAGAAAAACTTTTGGATAATTTATACTCGGTGGTCACCCCTGCCCCCATATTCAACCTTGACTGTAATAAAGTTGGAGAAACTTCAACCCCGAAATCCCACCTTGAATCAGTTTTTGCTTTTGCCGTTTTAGCCACGGGCTTCGAGGACTCTTCCCTTAGAAATTCCATAAAATCCTTCTCCTTTGCTGGTTCCTCAACGGCTGCATGCGCCTGATTATTTAACCCTGCCGACGCAACATCCGACTTTTTGAATGGTTTGGAACTGCTATCTGAACCCAGCGCAGCAATCATTTGTGTATTCGGTTTAATTGCCTCACCAGAAACCTTTTCATTTATAATCTCATTCTGATGACCTTTATGCTCAAACAACAAGGCCTGGTTTGCTGACGCTCTTTGATTACCATCCTGGACATCAGATTTCGATTTCTCCGGCCCCACGTGATGATTGTCTTGTGCGCCCACACCAGCATGGCCACCAACGCTTCCTGCGGGCAATTGATTTTGTTCCTTTTTTACAGCCACAGTTGCCTGTTCAACACTATTCTTTTTCCAAACAAAAGGTAAAACAGAGCAAATCACCAACAGAGCAGCTGCAACACCTATCCAAATCACACCTATTGGCCCTTTCTTTCTGCTACGCTTCGAGAAATCTTCCCAGGCTCCAGCCTCATAGGGTTCCTCATGCTCTTTAAAAAGAGCAGCGATCTCATCAATTAATTCTTTCTTATCCGGAGCTTCCATCCCTTAACTCTAATGCTTTTTTATATATAATTCTCTTAACCGTTGCTTTGCCCTGGTTAAATAAGTTCTGCTTGAACTCTCAGGGATAGCTAAAGTTTTAGATATCTCATCATGACTAAAACCCTCTATTTCGTACATATTGAATACCGTCCGATGCAAATCAGGCAGATGGTACAACAATTTCATAATATCATCTACAAAAAGTGTATCCGTTATCTCCACATGCCCGGTCGAAAGGTTTTCATAATCCTCCACAAAACTCAGCGGAGATTTATTGAGCCTGATCCTGTCCAGTGCTGTCCGTACCGTAATTTTTGCCAGCCAGGCCTTAAAAGACTTTTGAAAATCCTCAATAACATGATTGTGTTTAAAATCGTACATGTTCTTAAATGCTTTAATGAAGCTGTCATTAACAACTTCCTTGGCCGTATCCCTATCCTGGATATACCTAACCGCAACACCCATTAAATACCCCCAATAAAAGATATAAATCCGTTCTTGCACCCGCTTATCATGAGCCCCAAGTCCATCAATAATATCCTGGAACATTATACTTTTTTTATCCACGCTTCGATAAGCCTATCTTTTGTTATTAATTTATTCCCGGTCCCGAAGGGCAGACATTTAACCCTAATAAAAGACAAACGGAGAGGAATTGTAAAACGCTACAAAATTATTCAATATTTATTATTAAATGTAATCTTTTGATTTCTGGTCATTCTCCGCATACCCACTGAATTTTTTTTAAAAATTTTGTAGCGTCTTTAAATCACCAACCGTTTACACAGCATAAAACATTTATTTAATTTAAAATATTAAACACATGAGACTACCAAAACTATCAAAAAGAACGTCCATATTTGCTGCTTTACTTGGTGTTGCTGCTATTTTCGGCGCCTGTAAAAACAGCAATTACGACAATGTGAACACGCCTGCAGTAGCTGTACTTAGTGTGGTTAATGCCTATCCGAACACCAATCCATTGGATTTTTACCTGGGTACTGAGAGGGTAAACAATACAGGTTTATCTTTCGGACAGAACATTCAGTACTTCCGCGTATATGAAGGTAAGAGAGAAGCAAATATTGCTGTAACCGGAACAACAACCAGCCTGCTGAAAAAAACCGTAGATATCCAGGCCGGAAATTATTATTCACTATACATAACAGGTGATAAAACAGAAACCTTGGATTATTTACTGATCAAAGACAACACTGATGCTCCTGCCAATGGAAAAGCAAAAATAAGGTTCATCAATCTTTCGCCAGATGCACCGGCACTCAATCTGGTTATAAACGACAATGCGACTAAATTTGAAAATATTGCTTACAAAGCGAATACGGATTTTAAAGATGTGACTGCAATTGACAAATCAACTTTAACCCTAAAAAACACAACGGGTACTGAAGTTGGAATTAAGCTTAGTGATTACAAATTTACAGCTGGAAAAGTATATACAGTTTGGGCAAAAGGGTTACTGAACTCAACAACAGATGCTAATAAACTTACTGTTCAGGTAACAAGCCATAATTAATTATTGGATCCAAATCCATAAAAAAAGCAGCCTTTCTATTCGAAAGGCTGCTTTTTTTTATAACCACAATTCTATCTCCTTCCCTGGCGCAGGATAAAAGCCGCAAGCATCAGCGCCACAGATAAACCTGAAATACCTGGAAAAAGAATAAAAAGATATAGGAGTCCACTAACAGCAGCTACTGCCAGCATAAATAACAGACCTTTTAAAGGTGTTTCCATCTTAAATGCCGCAATCAATGCAAAGACATAGAAGGTTCCGGAAAGTGCATATATAAACATAGCACAAAGATGGACATGTAATGTTAAGTTAATGTTAAGGATTAAGAAAAGTTATCAAGAATTTTCTCTAACCAGATTAATTATCTTACACAGATTATGATCCCCTTGTGCTGATCTATCCAACTTCCTCTTTAACGTTTCCGGTTCTCTTTAAAGCACCCCAACCTTCCAGTTCTCCCCTCAAAGCTTTTCTGATGGAACGGAACAATACGATATACATCAATTGTCGCCAGTAAAAACGCTGGGGAATAATGTAAAGCAGGTTTTTATATTTCTCTTTTTCCATCCTGTAGGCCAATAAGGCAAACAACATATCCACAATAATAAAAATCACGTAAAACAGCAACACCTGACCAAAACCGTTCTGCAAGCTCATAATGCTATGAATTCCCTCAAAGGTCAAAGAATTTACAGAAGCCAGCGAACACAACCCGCTCACCAGGGAAATCACCATAAAAAGATCCGCTAATGGCGAAAATAAAGGCAAAATAATCTGATAGATCAGAATATTCGGCATACCGATCATTCCAAAATAGCCATACTTTCTCTTCAATAAAGTATCCCGGTTCTTCCAGAAACTCTGCATCACCCCAAAACTCCATCTCAAACGTTGTTTCAGCAACATATTTACTGTTTCCGGGGCCTCTGTATAGGCAATAGCCTCATTGGAATTTTTAACAACGTAGCCTGCTCTCAAAATACGCATGGTCAGATCACAGTCTTCAGCAAGTGTATCCGTAGTAAACCCACCTACTTCTTCGATCACCTTTTTCCTAAAGGCACCAATGGCACCAGGAACCACTGTGATCGTATTTAAAAGATCAAACGCACGTCTATCCATGTTCTGTGAGGTGATA